>DASSKO010000050.1:0-29104 GCA_035690425.1 Nocardioidaceae bacterium | reverse complement strand
CGCCGACGTCGACGGCTGCTCGGCGATGAGTGCCCCGCCGCCGAGCAGCAGGGCGGCGGCTGCCGCGACACCGACGACGGTGTGCCGACGCTGCCGCTTTTCGCCGGCTCGGCGGATGGCCGGCGCGCGCACCAACGGCGTGCCCACCGTGTCTGTCTCCAGCTCGCGCAGTGCCTGTGCGAGCGAGACTCCGCCCAGCCCGGCGGACCCGACCGGCTTGGCGCCCTCAGTGGACGCGGTGTGCCCAATGGAGTCAGTGTGCCCAATGGGCTCGGTGCGCTCAGTGGACTGGGTGCGCTCAGTGGACTGGGTGCGCTCAGTGGGCTGGGCTTGCTCGGCAGAATCCGACCAGGCTGTCTCGCCGGCGACGAGCGCATGCGCGGCGGCGGCGGTCGACGTGCCGACATGGCGGGCGACCTGTTCGACCGGCAGATCGGCAAGGTGGTGCAGGATCGCCACTCGCCGCTGGGTGAACGGCATGGACTGCAGCCGACGCAGGTGCCCGGCGTACTCGCTGGCGTCGGCGTCGGCCCTGGCTGTCTGGAAGGGGCGGCGCACGAGCCGGCTGTTGACCGTGCGCCACGCCTCGAGGCGCACCGACGCAAGCGGGTCGTCGAGGCGGGCGACCTTGGTCCAGTGGCTCCAGGCATGTGCGTACGCGTGCTCGACGGCACGCGCCGCACGGTCGATGTTGCCGGTCAGAGCGTAGGTCTGGTGCAGCAGCGAGGCGCGGGTGCCGTGGTAGAACGCGTCGAAGGCCTCGACCCGTGACATGCCACGCTCCCAAGGTCTTGTGTCGGCAGGATGGTTGCAGGTGGGGGTGTCCGGACGTCGCCGGAAGTCTTCGACGGTACCGAAACGCCGCTGTCGGGGCGAGCCTCGGTGACTGACTACACATCCGCGATGGCTGGCTTTCGACTCGGCGTGTCCCCGGAGTGGCTGGGCGTGTTCGGGCGGCCCCCGAGCGCAGAATGGTCACGATGACTGATCTGCTCTCCGGCACCGCGCCCACCACGGAAGAGTCGCCGTTTCGGCCGACCACTGCAGCAGCCCTCGGGGCGGTGGTCGCAGTCGTGCTCGGGCTCACGATCTGCATCGGCACCGCGGTCGTCGGGTGGGTGGCCGGCGGCCGCGGCAGTCTGCCGGGTGCGGTGCGCGCCGGAGCCGATGCCTGGCTGCTCGGCCACGGCGCCGGCCTGCAGACCGGGTCGGTGCACATCACGGTCGTCCCGCTCGGCCTCCTGCTGATCCTGGGCGCCATCGTGTGGAAGGTGGCTGGGCACGTCGCCCGGACGGCCGCGCTCGACGGCGGGCGCAGCGTGCTGGCGGCCACCGCCACGATGGCGGGCTGCTACGCGGCGCTGGCCACCCTGGTCGCCGTGCTGGCTGCCACCGAGCAAGTCTCGGTGTCTGCGCTGCGCGCGCTGGTCGGCTCGTTGTTGGTCGCGGCGGTGTTCGGCGGTGCCGCGCTGGCCCGCGGTGCCGGCCTGGCCCGCGGCGCCGGGGAAGGGAGTCCGCCGCTGCCGGGGCTGCCCGGGCACCTGCGCGCGGTGCTGCGTGGCGCAGGTGCCGTCGTCGTCGCACTGGTCGGTGCCGGTGCGCTGCTGACGACGGCGTCGCTGCTGGCCGACTTCGCCCAAGCCGCCACGGTCGCCGAGTCGCTCGACACCGGCGTTGTCGGCGGGTCGGTGTTCACCCTGGTCCAGGCGCTGCTGTTGCCCAACGCGGCGCTGCTCGGCCTGTCCTACCTCATCGGTCCCGGTTTCGCGTTCGGCACCGGCACGCTGGTGGCTCCGGCCGGTGTCACGCTGGGCCAGGTGCCGGCGGTGCCACTGCTGGCCGCCCTTCCCGCCGCCGGTGCCACACCGTGGTGGGCGATGGGTCTGCTCGGCGCACCCGTGCTCGCCGGGGCCCTGGGGGCCGCGATCTCATTGCGACCGCTCCCGTCGCCCTCGGTCGTCGTTGCCGCTCTTCGGGGCGGGCTGACCGGGATGGTCGGTGGCGCTGCGGCCGGCCTGCTCACGGGCCTGGGCGGCGGTGCGGTCGGCCCCGGCCGGATGGCCGATGTGGGTGCGCTGGTGTGGGAGTGCGCCGGTGTGGCGGCGGTCGGCGCGGCCATCGGAGGTGCCCTCGCCGGGCCCTGCGTCGGTCTGGTGCGTCGACGGTGGAGCCGGTGACCCTCACACCACCCCCCTCTCACCGCGAGATCGCACCTTTGCCCCGCCCGGACGCCGCACCGGCACCCACACTCGATATCCTCGCGCAAGTGTCCGCCCGCCTCGTCGTCCTCGTCTCCGGGGCCGGCACCAACCTGCAGGCCTTGCTCGACGCCTGCTCCGACCCCGGGTACGGCGCCTCGGTGGTGGCCGTCGGCGCCGACCGTGACGGGATCGAGGGTCTCGCCCGCGCCGAGCGTGCCGGGCTCCCGACGTTCGTACACCGGGTGGCCGACTTCGCGTCGCGGCCGCAGTGGGACCAGACGCTGGCAGCGACGGTCGACCGTTACGAACCCGATCTGGTGGTGCTGGCCGGCTATCTGAAGCTGACCGGCCCCGCGTTCCTGGCGCGTTTCGGCGGGCGCACCGTCAACACCCACCCTGCGTTGTCGCCGGCGTTCCCCGGCATGCACGCTCCCGCCGACGCGCTCCAGTACGGCGTGAAGGTGACCGGCTGCACCCTGTTCCTGGTCGACGCCGGTGTCGACAGCGGTCCCATCGTGGCGCAGGCCACGGTGCCGGTAGCCGACGACGACAACGTCGAGTCGCTGCATGAGCGAATCAAGGCGGTCGAGCGCCCGCTGCTCGTCGACACAGTGGGCCGGTTGGTCCGCGAAGGATTCACCGTCTCCGGCAGGAAGGTTCGGTTCGGCCGATGAGCATCCGTCCGATCAGACGTGCCCTGATCTCCGTGTACGACAAGACCGGGCTGGAGGAGTTGGCGCGCGGTCTGCACGACGCCGGCGTCACGCTGGTCTCGACCGGCTCGACGGCCGGCCGGATCGCCGCGTCCGGCGTACCCGTCACCCGGGTCGAGGAGCTGACGCGGTTCCCCGAGTGCCTGGACGGGCGGGTCAAGACGCTGCACCCCGCGGTGCACGCCGGGATCCTCGCGGATCTGCGGCTGGAGTCTCATGCCGCGCAGCTCGAGGAGCTGGGGGTGGAGCCGTTCGACCTCGTGGTGTCCAACCTCTACCCGTTCACCGACACCGTGGTCTCGGGCGCCTCCGCCGACGAGTGCATCGAGCAGATCGACATCGGTGGGCCGTCCATGGTGCGCGCCGCCGCCAAGAACCACGCCAACGTGGCGATCGTGACCGCACCGGGCCGCTACCCCGACGTACTCGCCGCAGTTGCCGCGGGCGGCTTCACCCTCGAGCAGCGGCAGCGGCTCGCTGCGGACGCCTTCGTGCACACGGCGACCTACGACGTCAACGTCGCCTCCTGGATGGGCAACGTCGTCACCGACACCAGCGAGGGCAGCGGCTGGCCTGCATGGGTAGGCGCGACGTGGGACAAGGCGGCGGTGCTGCGGTACGGCGAGAACCCGCACCAGCGGGCGGCGTTGTACACATCGGGATTCGTCCCCGAGCCGGGTCTGGCGCAGGCCGAGCAGCTGCACGGCAAGGAGATGTCTTACAACAACTACGTCGACGCCGACGCCGCGCGCCGGGCGGCCTATGACTTCGATGACCCGGCAGTCGCGATCATCAAGCACGCGAACCCCTGCGGCATCGCGGTCGGCGCCGACGTCGCCGAGGCGCATCGCAAGGCGCACGCGTGTGACCCGGCGTCGGCCTTCGGCGGCGTGATCGCGGTGAACCGCCCGGTCTCGGTCGAGATGGCCCGGCAGGTGGCCGAGGTCTTCACCGAGGTGGTCGTCGCACCGGCGTACGAGCACGGCGCGGTGGAGGTGCTGGCGGCGAAGAAGAACATCCGGCTGCTGGTGTGCGCGGCCGCCGCACCGGGCGGGGTGGAGACGCGGCCGATCTCGGGCGGGCTGCTGATGCAGGCGCGGGACGCCGTCGACGCCGTGGGAGACGCCGCGTCGTCGTGGAGCCTGGCGGCCGGCGAGCCGCTGTCGTCCGCGGATCTGGCCGAGCTGGAGTTCGCCTGGCGGGCCTGTCGGGCGGTAAAGTCCAACGCCATCCTGCTGGCCTCCGGCGGTGCGACCGTGGGGGTCGGCATGGGGCAGGTCAACCGGGTCGACTCCGCCCGGCTCGCGGTGTCTCGAGCGGGCCTGCGGGCAGCGGGGTCGATGTGCGCATCGGACGCCTTCTTCCCCTTCGCCGACGGCCTGCAGGTGCTGCTCGACGCCGGCGTCCGCGCGGTGGTGCAGCCCGGTGGCTCGGTGCGGGATGCCGAGGTGGTCGAGGCGGCGCAGCAGGCCGGAGCCACGATGTACCTGACCGGAACCCGCCACTTCTTCCACTGACGCCGGCTGACCCTGGCTGTCCGGCCACGGTGGCGGTTCAGGCGCGGATGGCGGCGCGGGCATAGCGGGCCAGCCGCGCCGCGAGGCAGGTGCGTCCATACCCCGTCAGCGTGGAGCTCTTCGTCCAACGCCACCAGGTGCGGGCCCGCTCCGGGTCGTGTCTCCACCCGCGTGCGTCCTCGGCATCCCGGATAATCATCTCCGGCTGCCTGGCGATCTCCCGCGTGCTGTAGCCATAGCGCTCGTAGTCGCTACGGCTCATCCACTTCTCCCGCCCGAGGTCCGCGTCGTGCCGGTCGCGTTGGCGATGTTCGCCACCGTCGCACTCGGGATATCGGTGCGTGCCGATCAGATGCAGGTCGGTGCGGGCGATGAACGACCCCTGGCTGAACAGCTCGACCTGGCACTCGACCGGTCCGAGGCCGGTGAGCACATGGACGAGCCGCAGGACCGACTCCCACCACGACTCGCTCTTGGGGTCCGCCAGCTGTACGGCACGCCGAAGGGTTGCCGCTCCACGAAGCCGGGGCCGAGCGGCGGCCATGATCGCGTCGGGGTCGGCTCCGGCGGCTAGCGCGCAGTCGACCATGGGAACCAGATCCACCAGGACGAGGTCGCGTGCCAGCTCGATCAGGGTCTGCGCCGGTGTAGACACCGGGATCCCGTCGACGACCTCAACCTCAGCGAACACCGAGCGGCGCACGTAGACGCCCCGCCGTTGCACGTGCACTCTGCTGGTGGTGCTGGCGAGCAGGACATGCGGCCCGAGCTGGTTCGGCGTCCACCAGCCCCGCAGCCGTGCACTGGTCAGGTGTGCCCAGCCGCTGTCCCGTGGGAGCACGGGTGTGGTCATGCGCGCCAGGTCGGTCGTCGATCTGCCCGGTTCTCGCGGACCGTACAGACCTCTGCTCAGCCTCTCCCAGCTGTTGCCGCGCAGGCGGTCACGCGTGAGCCCGTGCTGTCCGGCCTTCCGCACGAGCAACGGAGCGGGTACGGCGGACTGCGGCGTCACTGTTGTCATTGCGGCAGCCTTGCGGCGTACCCGCGTGCGCACAGCCGGCCGGCCCAGTGATGTGCGCAGCGAGCCCACTCGCCCGCGGTGTGGATAGAAACCGGCCCGCCCAGTGTGGCGCGTTGCGGGGGTCCGATGTCCGATTTGTCCACCCGGAACGCGCCACGCTGAACCGGGGGCCGGCAGGAATGGCAGACTGTCGCCCCGTGACGGCACAGATCCTGGACGGCAAGGCGACCGCGGCGACCATCAGGGGTGAGCTGGCCCAGCGGGTCGAGCGGCTGCGCGCGCACGGCATCACGCCGGGGCTCGGCACCGTGCTGGTCGGCGACGACCCGGGCAGCCAGTCCTACGTCGCCGGCAAGCACCGCGACTGTGCACAGGTGGGCATCGAGTCGATCCGCGTCGACCTGCCGGCGGAGGCCACCCAAGACGACATCGAGACCGCGGTCGCCGACCTCAACGCCGACCCGGCCTGCACCGGCTACATCGTGCAGCTGCCGCTGCCGACGGGCCGCGACGAGCACCGGGTGCTCGGGCTCGTCGACCCCGCCAAGGACGCCGACGGGCTGCACCCGACCAACCTCGGCTGGCTGGTCCTGGGCCATGACGCGCCGCTGCCGTGCACCCCTCGGGGCATCGTCGAGCTGTTGACCCGGCACGGCGTCAGCACCCGCGGCGCAGACGTGTGCATCATCGGACGCGGCGTGACCGTCGGCCGTCCGCTTGGTCTGCTGCTGACCCGCCGCAGCGAGAACGCCACCGTCACGCTGTGCCACACCGGCACCCGCGACCTCGCCGGTCATGTGCGCAGAGCCGACATCGTGGTCGCGGCCGCAGGCGTCCCCGGCGTGGTGACCGCCGACATGCTCAAGGCCGACGCGGTCGTCCTCGACGTCGGTCTGACCCGCACCGACAGCGGACTCGTCGGCGACGTACACGCCAGCGCCCGTGATGTGGCGTCCTGGGTCGCGCCCGTGCCGGGCGGTGTCGGTCCGATGACACGGGCGATGCTGCTCACCAACGTGGTGGAGTGCGCCGAGCGGCAGGCCGACGGGCCGGCCGGCTCGGCCGCATGAGCCAGCCCTCTCCCGATGCGTTCCCTCGAACGCCGGGTGGCAAGACGCTGGGCACCTTCGCGTTCTTCGGTGCTCTGGCGCTCGCTGCCTCCGGCATCGGCGTGGCGGTCACCGGGTCGTGGCGGCAAGGCGCCGGGTACGTCGGTGCCGCGCTGCTGCTGGCCTGTCTGGCCCGGCTGGTGCTGCCGGAGCGGATGGCCGGCATGCTGCGGGTACGCCGCAAGGCCGTCGACGTGGTGATGCTGGGGGTGCTCGGAATCGGCGTCGTCGCCCTGTCCCTCGTCGTACCCTCCGCCTAGGCCGAGGTCCGGCAGGCGGTCAGATCAGCCCGAGCTCCTTGACGGCGTCGCGCTCGGCGGCGAGCTCGGCTGCGCTGGCGTCGATCAGCCGACGCGAGAAGTCGTTGATCTCCAGGCCCTGCACGACCGCGATCTGGCCGTCGCGGCACATCACGGGGAACGACGAGACCAGTCCCTCGGGCACGCCGTAGGAGCCGTCGGACGGGATCGCCATCGAGGCCCAGTCGCCGTTCTTGGTCCCACGCAGCCAGTCGCGGGTGTGGTCGATCGTCGCCGAGGCGGCCGACGCGGCCGACGATGCGCCGCGCGCCTCGATCACCGCTGCACCGCGCTTCTGCACGGTGGGGATGAAGTCATTTTCCAACCAGGCCTGGTCGTTGACCAGCTCGGCGGCGTTCCTGCCGGCGACGTCGGCGTGGAAGATGTCGGGGTACTGGGTCGCGGAGTGGTTGCCCCAGATGGTCATGTGCGAGATGTCGTTCACGCTCGCACCCGTCTTGGCGGCCAGCTGCGCCAGCGCCCGGTTGTGGTCGAGCCGGGTGAGGGCGGTGAAGCGCTCGCGCGGGATGTCTGGCGCGTTGCTCATCGCGATCAGCGCGTTGGTGTTGGCGGGGTTGCCGGTCACCGTCACCCGGATGTCGTCGGCAGCGTGCTCACCCAGCGCCTTGCCCTGAGGCTTGAAGATGCCGCCGTTGGCCTCGAGCAGGTCGCCGCGCTCCATCCCCTTGGCGCGAGGTCGGGCGCCGACCAGCAGCGCGACGTTTGCGCCGTCGAAGACCCGGTTGGGGTCGTCGCCGATCTCCACGCCGGCCAACGTGGGGAAGGCGCAGTCGTCGAGCTCCATCACGACACCTTCGAGCGACTTCAGCGCGGGCGTGATTTCGAGCAGGCGCAGCTCGACCGGGGTCTCGGCGCCGAGCAGGTCGCCGCTGGCGATGCGGAAGAGAAGGCTGTAGCCGATCTGGCCGGCGGCACCGGTGACGGCGACCTTGACGGGAGTGGTCACGGCGGGCTCCTGAGGGTTGAGGCGTGTCTGGTCGGACGCTAGCAGCGGTGACGCCCCGCACCCCTGGCGGGTCGCTCGTTCCCAGACACCTCACCGCGTCGCGTCCGGCGCTCCGCCGCCGACTTCCTGCTCGTCCCCGACCGGCGTCAGGCGGGCACCCAGCTCGCACGCGCGGGCGCAGATCGCGTGGTCGATGGCACGCAGGTGTCGCGCAACGGCCAGGAACCGCCCGGCGTCCTCGGGGATCCGCGCGGCCACCTGCTCGAGGTCGTCGACGAGCGGCACGGCCGGATACACGGTGACCTCGGACATGCGTGCACCGACTCCTGCGGCGAACGCCTCGACGTTGGCCCGGACCGCTCGGGCAGCACGGTCGAGCGCGCGGTGCGCCTGCGGGTCTGCGGCTACTGCAACGGTCTCGTCGGCGAGCCGGGACATCATTCGGCCGTGGTGCTCGCAGGCAGCCAGTACGTGCATTGTCAGTCGGGGCCCCGACCGTGCGGAGGCCCCGGCGAGCCCGTCGGTGAGCGGCTTGGCAGTGGTTTTCAGACGCCCGAAGCTGTCGCGCAACGCACGCGCGTTCCCACCGGCGGCGTCCCCGGGCGGGTCGGCGTTGGTGAGGTCGTCGGCTGACTGCGCGAGCAGGTCACCGAGCTCTTCCAGGAAGTCCCGAACTCCCTCGCGTACTGCCTGCCGGGTGCTGGCGGGGAAGACCACGTAGGACACCAGGACGCCGATCAGCGCCCCGGCCACGGTCTCCTCGAGTCGCACCACCAGAAGGTCGACGCTGAACCGACCAAGCAGACCGTAGAGCAGCGCCAGCATGGTGGTGATGAAGAAGACCATGATGGCCGACGAGACGGACATCAGATAGACCGCGAGGAACAGGCACACCAGGATCAGGATGACCGCTGCAACCGTGTTGCCGCCCACCATGGCGGCGACGAGGACCCCAGCCACCACGCCGGCCATCGTCCCCAGCACGCGCTGCCAGCCCTTGGTCAGGATCTCTCCGCGCGTGGATGTGCCGATGTAGACGACGAAGGCCGTGATGACGGCCCAGAACCATCTGGTCGGGGAGAGCTGGATCCCCACGACGATCGCGAGCACGGAAGCCAGGCCGACCTGGATCGCCTGTCGGGCGGTGTCACCCAGGCTGGACGATGAGCTTCTCCCCTCGTCCTCGTCCTCGTCCTCGTCTGCTTCGGCGGGACGTTCGCCCACGGTGGCGTCGGCGTCGTCGGGATGGGGATAGACCACCCGGCGCCACGCGTCGACCGTTCCCGCCAGGGCACGATGCAGCCGGGCCACCGCGTCGGGCACGCCGCCCCTCCGCGACACCTCCGCAGCGTCGGTGGCCAGGGCGTCGACGATCGACCGCCGCGCCGGATTCTCCAGGAAGCTCTGCACCGCGGCTAGCGCTGCAGCGACATCCTCGCGGACGGCCGGCTCCAAGTTGTCGTCTTCCTCGAGCACCCGGCGGACCGACACGCCGAGGTCCTCGACCACGAGCTGGAAGTCGAAGACCCGTACCCCGAGCTCGACGTTCCCGATGAGCTCGAGCAACGAAGCATCGGCGGTGTCGAGGTGCTCTTCGACGGCCCTCGCGGTTTCTTGGGCCCGATCGACCCGCGAGCGCAGCCGGTGCACCAGCCGCGGTGTCAACTCCCCGCCCCGCACCCCTTGGCCCAGCAACTCCACCACATCACCCGCACGGAGGCCCAGCGCGGCCAGCATCCGGCGCAACTCCCGGTCGGGCTTGCGCGGTCGCAGCACTGCCCCCACCACCACGCACACCAATGCCGCGACCACCAATGCCACGGCCACGGCCGGCAACTGCTCGACACTCAGCCCGATGAACAGGGTCAAGAAGTAGGAGATGAATGCGACCATGCCCGTCGCCATGCCCCGCGACCCGAGCCGTCGCAGGAATACCGCGGAGACCGCGACCGCGACGAAGACCGCGTCCGCCAGCACCATCGTGCCGCTTACCGTCGCCGCCAAGCCGACCGAGACAAATGACGCGGGTGCGAGGAGCGCGATGGCGATCGCCTGGGGCACGGGCTCGGTCTCGCGTACGGCGATCGAGGCGATCATCGCGAGCACGACGCCCGGTATGGCCACGGTCACCGGCTGGCCGGCGATCGTCACCAGGCCACCCAACACCACCAGGGTGGCGACGATGGCAACGATGGTGGTGCTGGCCGCCCGGAACCGCACCAGACCCGGGTCCGATGCGATGAACGCCGCACGGACGCCCCGTAACGGACGAGTCAGCCCGGTCACGAGGCCTGCCCGAGCAGCAAGGCGACCACTACGGGCGCCGACGCAGACGACACATTCGACCGGGCCAGCACCAACGGCCACGAAGGTCGGACAACACCGGGGCACCCACACGCACAACGATAACCGGGGCATCGGCCCAACCGTGGCGTCGTCATGTGCCCCGCAGTCTGCGTGGGCCTCTGGCTCTCCGACATGGAATATGGGTGAGCCTCGACGCTGATCGTCGGCGACGGCGGGTTGTGTCACGGAGTTGGCGAGCGGACCTGGGTGTGGACGCGGGGTGCGCGCTCGACCGGCGTACCCGCCCTGAGATATCTTGACGTCAAGCAATCTTCGGTACGGCGATCCGCAGCGTCAATCAATGGGAGAGCGACTCCATGTCCAAGATCAAGGTGGCCAATCCCGTCGTCGAGCTCGACGGGGACGAGATGACCCGGATCATCTGGCAGTTCATCAAGGACCGGCTGATCCACCCCTACCTCGACATCGACCTGCGGTACTACGACCTCGGCATCGAGAGCCGGGATGCGACCGACGACCAGATCACGGTGGACGCGGCGAACGCGATCAAGGAGCACGGTGTCGGTGTCAAGTGCGCCACGATCACGCCGGACGAGGGGCGGGTCGAGGAGTTCGGACTGAAGCAGATGTGGCTGTCTCCCAACGGCACCATCCGCAACATCCTCGGTGGCGTGATCTTCCGGGAGCCGATCGTGATCTCCAACATCCCGCGGCTGGTGCCCGGCTGGACCAAGCCGATCATCGTCGGCCGCCACGCGCACGGCGACCAGTACAAGGCGACGAACTTCAAGGTCCCCGGCGCGGGCACGGTCACCATCACCTACACACCGGCCGACGGCGGTGCTCCGATCGAGCACGAGGTCGTCCAGATGCCCGAGGACGGCGGCGTCGTGATGGGGATGTACAACTTCAACAAGTCGATCGAGGACTTCGCCCGCGCCTCCCTGTCCTACGGACTGCAGCGTGGCTACCCCGTCTACATGTCCACCAAGAACACCATCCTCAAGGCGTACGACGGCGCCTTCAAGGACATCTTCCAGGACGTCTTCGAGCGGGAGTTCAAGGCCGACTTCGACCAGGCCGGGCTGACCTACGAGCACCGGCTGATCGACGACATGGTCGCGGCCGCGATGAAGTGGGAGGGCGGCTACGTATGGGCGTGCAAGAACTACGACGGTGACGTGCAGTCCGACACCGTCGCCCAGGGCTTCGGGTCGCTCGGGCTGATGACGTCGGTGCTGATGACCCCGGACGGAAAGACGGTGGAGGCGGAGGCGGCGCACGGCACCGTGACGCGCCACTTTCGTCAGCACCAGCAGGGCAAGCCGACGTCGACCAACCCGATCGCTTCGATCTACGCCTGGACGCGCGGCCTCGCGCACCGGGGCAAGCTCGACAACACGCCCGAGGTCACCGACTTCGCCCACACCCTCGAGGACGTGGTCGTGAAGACCGTGGAGAGCGGGAAGATGACCAAGGACCTCGCGCTGCTCGTCAGCAAGGACCAGGACTTCCTCACCACCGAGGAGTTTCTCGCCGCGCTGGACGAGAACCTCACTGCTCGGCTGCGCTGAGCAGCCCAGGTTCCGGTCTGCGGAACGCGCTGGGCCGGCCGGCCTGCGCGTTCCGCGTTTTGGCCCATGTCCACGCCCCGCACGCCGTACCATCGAGCCTTGAGTGGGGCCCGTCGGCCACGGGTGCCCACTGACTCGACAAGGAGCGTCTCGACGTGCTGGTGCTGGCCATCGAGCTGGTGTTCATGCTCCTGTTCGGCCATGCCCTGCTGTCGTGGCTGCGCGGTCGTGACCCGCTGGCGAGTGATGTCACGCTCGTGTTCGGCGCGATCTCCGGTCTGTTCGCGCTGACGGTGCTCCGCGTCGTGCTCGGCGACCCACCGACGCTGTTGCGGTCGGTCTCGGTCGCCATGCTGCTCGCCCAGCCGGTGCTGGTGCTGCGCCTGGTCGCGCGCGTGCAGGACCTGCCCCGCGCGTTGCTGTCGGCAGCGGTCGTGCTCTATCTGGTCAGTGCCGGCCCGGTCATCGTGCTGGGCTCTTCGGCGCCCGAATGGTCGACCTGGCTCGCGGTCGGCGGCTTCGCGGTCGTCCAGGGCGTCGCGTCCCTGTACCTGCTGCGGGAGGCGCATCGGCGCACCGGCGCACCTCGGCTGCGGTTGAACATCGCGTCGCTGAGCACGGCGTTGTTCGGGCTCGCGCTGGTCGCCGCAGGCTCCGGTGCCGGCAACGTCGCACAGATCGTGGCGCTGATGTCGGCTGTCGGGTACGTCGCGGCGTTCATGCCTCCGCAGCGGCTCCGGCGGGTGTGGGCGATGAGCGCCGCACATGACTACGGCCGGAGCCTGTTGGCCGCCCCTACCGACTCGACAGCCGAGGAGATCTGGGAGCGGTTCGCGAGGGCCATCGACGAGATCTGCGACGTCGACGCGGTGGTGGTGCTGGCACGCACACCCGACGGTGGCGTGGCAGTGGTTGCCAGTGCCGGTGCCGACCAGACAACCTGGGTCCGGCACGTCGACTTCGATCTGCTGAACGGACTCAGCCGGCAGCAGCGCACCAACTCCGCGTGTCCGATCGAGACGACGTTCGCCGAGCAGGTGCAGGCGAGGTACAGCACCAGGGTGCCGCTGCCCCCACGCCACGGCGGCGCCACCGACCACGTAGCCCTGCTGTTGTCACGCCACCGCAGCCTGTTCAGCGACGACGACCTCGACGTGGTCGGTGACCTCGGGGCACAGGCCGGTCTGCTTGCCGGCCGCGCGGACGCGGCAGCCGAGCAGCAACGACTCGCCGTCGAGCTCGCGAACACCGTCGAGGCGCTGGGGTTAGCCAGCCAGGCGAAGAGCAGCCTGTTGGCGCGGGTGGGACATGAGTTCCGCACGCCCCTGACGGTGGTCATCGGCTACTGCGCGATCCTGCGCCGCACGCAGGGCGCGGTCGCCTCGTCCCTCGCCACCGACGCGGTCGACCGCATCGACGAAGCAGGCCGGCGGCTGCTCGCGCTGGTCGAGGAGGTGCTCGACGTGGCGAAGATGGACGCGGGCCAGCTGGACCTGGAACCGGAGCGCGTGGACGTGAGCGACCTGGTCTCGCGCACGATCGAGGAGCTGGGGCCACTGGCGGCGCGTAAACGGCTGACGATCAGCAGCCACCTGACCTCCACCTGGGTGGACGCCGACCCCGGCCGCCTGCTGCAGGTGCTGCACAACCTCTTCTCCAACGCCATCAAGTTCACTCCCGAGGGCGGGTGCGTGCGGTTCGTCGTCGAGGCGTTGTCGGGTGAGGCCAGGATCTCCGTGGTCGACACCGGAGTGGGCATCGCGGCTGCGGACCAGTCGCGGGTCTTCGACGAGTTCACTCAGCTCACGGTCGAGCCCAGCAACCCGGGCACGGGGCTCGGCCTGTCCATCGCCCGGCGGCTCGTGACGGCGCACGGTGGCCGCACCGAGGTGGAGTCCGCGCCCGGTGAGGGCAGCCGTTTCACCGTGGTGCTGCCGGCATCGTCGTAGTGTGCCCGCCGACCTCGCGGTCAGCACCTACCGGCGCAGCGACGACACCGCAGCTCGGCAACGACGGCTGGGGGCGGGGGCTGCCGAGCCCCCGCCCCCCACCCACCGGTCGGATCAGATCGCCGCGTCCAGTCCCCGGCTCTTCAGCTGCTCCCGCTGGCTGGGGTTCACCGACTGACGGAACGGCATCTCGACGACCTCCGCGCGGACCGGCTCTCCCGGAGCCAGGGCGTACGCCTCGGGCAGGTGCACCCACAGCTCGGTGCCGAGGGTCGTGAGGCTCACCGGCACGAAGCCCATCGCGATGTTGGTGGCCAGCTCCGGCGAGTACCAGGGCGAGGTCACGTAGCCGATCGGGTCGCCGCCACGCACGGCACTGATCAACCAGAAGTCCGGGGCGTAGTCGTCGATCGGCTGACCGCCCAGCTTCAACCCCACCAGGGTGTGGGTGTAGGGCGGCGACCCGGCCTCGATCGCTTCGCGTGCCGTCTCCAGCGCCTGCTTCCCGATGTAGTCCGCCGTCTTCTTGCGCGGGACCTGGTAACCCAGATTGACCTGGAACGGAAGGGTCTCGACGTCCATGTCCTGACCCCAGGAGAGAATGCCCGCTGCGATCCGCCGGTGGTGCGCCGGCGCGACGACCATCAGGTTGTGCCGCTTGCCGGCCTCCAGCACGGCGTTCCACATCTGCTCGGCGTACAAGGTCGCGTCTCGCAGATAGATCTCGTAGCCCTTCTCACCGGTGAACCCGGTTTGCGAGATGACGACCTCACAGCCGCCGACCGCCGACGCCATCAGCCCGTAGGAGGGGATCTCGGCCGCCGCCGGACCGACGAGGTCGACCATCAGGTCGACGGACTTCGGGCCCTGGATCTGTACCGGGGCGACGTCGATCTCGTTGATCTCGACGTCGTATCGCTTGCCGACGTTGACGCCCTGCAGCCACAGCATCAGGTCGGAGTCGGAGAGGCTGAACCAGAACTCGTCCTCGGTGATGCGCAGCAGCACCGGGTCGTTGAGGATGCCGCCGGCCTCGTTGCACAGGATCACGTACCGCGCCCGCATCGGGGGGATCTTCGCGGCGTCGCGCGTGATGACGAAGTTGACGAACGCCTCCGCATCCGGCCCCTTCACCTGGATCTGGCGCTCTACCGCGACGTTCCACATCGTGACGTGGTTGACCAGTGCGTCGTACTCGACCATCATCCCGCCGTCCTCGGGACGGACGTAGCCGCGCGGGTGGTACATCCGGTTGTAGGTCTGGGCGCGCCAGCATCCCGCCTGGTAGGACAGCTCCCAGTACGGCGACTTGCGAACGCGGGTGTCGATCAACATCTCGACCGGTGTCGGGCCGGACTGGCGGAGGTTGATCGGTACGGTCCGGTCGCTCTGGTCGACCGATGGGACGTTGTAGTGCATGGTTGCTCCCTCAATTGCACCGGTGTGGACGAGATCCTGCGGCGTCACCTGCACGTCGTTGTTTCACACTATGGAACTGCACTCCCATATCATGAGTGTAAGATCACGCTTGAGGCGCGTGCAAGGGGTTCGTCGAAACGGTCCGCGACCGGAGCTGCGGGGCCCTGCCCGCCACACGATCGAGTACGTCAGAGACGAGTTCGGTGATGAAGAACAGGTGGACGTCCTCGCTGGTCCGGGGCCTGCTCGAGTCCGCGCGGTATGAGGTTCTGCCTACCGCGTCTGTCGGCGACAACGTGCTCGCGCACGTGCCGGTCGGAAAGGCCCTTACCGTCACCGCATCGCCCGGCAAGGGCCTGGACGCGACTCTCGACCTGACCGCGATGCTCTGTAAGAACGGGTATCACGTCGTTCCCCACCTCGCGGCACGCATGGTCCGGGGCCGAGGGCACCTGGAGGAGATCGTCGAGCGACTTGTCGCGCTCGGTGTCGACAGCGTCTTCGTCCCTGCCGGCGACGCCAACACCGGGGTCGGTGAATACCCGGCTTCGCTCGACCTGTTGCGAGACCTTGGTGCGATCGGCCACCCGTTCCGTCACGTCGGCGTGGCGGGATATCCGGAGTCCCATCCATTCATCGACGACGACGTCATGGTCCAGGCGATGTGGGACAAGCGCGACTATGCATCGCACGTCGTGAGCAACCTGTGCTTCGACCCGGCGGTGCTCACCACCTGGATCGAGCGGATGCGCAGGCGGGGGACGGCGATGCCGTTGTGGATCGGCATGGCTGGACCCGTGGAGCGGACCAAGCTGGTGTCGATGGCGACCAAGATCGGTGTCGGCGAGTCGACCAAGTTCCTGGCCAAGAACAAGTCGGTGTTCGCGCGGATCGCCACCCCGGGCGGGTACAGCCCCGAGCGCTTCCTCGACCGGCTCGCCCCCACCCTGGCGAGACCGGAGTCGCTGGTGGAGGGACTGCACGTGTTCACCTTCAACCAGGTGGCACAGTGCGAGCGGTGGCGGCGGGAGCTGATCGAGCGTCTCGGGGGCTCGGTGATCGCGAGCTGACCGCCGGCCAGGGTCACCCGAGGGTCTAGTGCGCAGCCTCCGTGCGCGCACGACGCGCAAGGATCCTGGTGAGGCGGTCGCACTCGGAGACCAGCAGCTCGCCGATTTCGGTCAGCGACTCCTCCAGCCGGAACGCAGGGCCGGAGACGCCGATAGCCGCGAGGACACGTCCGTTGCTGCCTCGCACCGGAGCCGCGAGAGCGTCGAGACCTTCCTCGAACTCGCCGCACGTGACCGCGTAGCCCTGCTGGCGCACCGCCTTGAGCTGACGCTTGAGCGCCGAGAGGTTCTGCACCGTAGCCGCGGTGCGGATCTCCAGCGGTTCCCTGGGCAGCTTGAGGGCGTCGAAGGCATACATCACCTTGCCCAGGGCCGAGCAGTGTGGTGGCACCTCGACATCGATCCAGCTGGTCGCGCCGAGGATGAACGTCGAGTCGATCTGGGCCGCGTGCACCACGGTGTCACCGCGGGGTACGCCCAGGTTGACCGTCTCGTCCGTCTCCTCCGCGATCCGCTCCAGCATCGGCTGTGCGGCCGCGGCGAGGGACTCCACGCGGTCGTGGCGGTTGGCGTAATGGGTGAAGAGCGCACCGCCGCGGAACAGCCCGTCGTGGGTGCGCTCGAGCATGCCGTTGCGTTCGAGCGCCTGCAGCAGCCGGGAGACGGTCGACCGCGCCAGACCGGTTTTGTCGACGAGCTCGGTGAACGAGATCGGCCCGTCGGCCCGGACGACCAGCGACAGCAGTTCGGCTGCCCGGTCGATGGACTGCGTGCCGTTGCTCATGCGCTGCCTCTTCATTCGCGAGACGGGAACCGAGGGCTACCTTCCGCCATGGCTACGGCTCGAGCCGAGGCTGCGGGACGTCGTACTCCGACTGACATGTTACCAGCAAGTAGAAATGTTGCTCAGAGCAGGAGTGCCAGCGCCGAGAACAGCACCGGCGCAGCGAGCGCCACGATGGCGACCCATGCCACGACTCGGTGCGAGCGCTTGTTGCGGTTCATCGAACCGGCCATCGCGACGAGAGCTCCTTCCTCGGTGTTGCGGTCCAGACCCATGAGCTGCGCATCACCCGGAATGCCCTGCAGGGAGCTGGTGTGGCCGGTGAGCGGGAGCTCCCACTCGTCTGGGTCGTGCATGTCCCCGATGGTAGCGTCCGGAGCTGCGTTGCGCTATCAGAAACCGTGACCGCGATACGCAACGGGTTGGATTAAGATCGTGGCCATGGGTGCTACGTCAGAGACCAGCAGCACGGTGCAGTCGGTCGACCGGGCGGTCACGATCCTGGAGATCCTCGCACGCGGCGGGGAGGCCGGAGTCACCGAGATCGCTGACCAGATCGGCGTGCACAAGAGCACCGCCTTCCGCCTGGTCGCCGCCCTGGAGATGCGCGGCCTCGTCGAGCAGGCGGGAGACCGCGGAAAGTACCGGCTCGGCGTCGGGATTCTGCGACTTGCAGGCGCGACGACGGCGCGTCTCGACGTGGTGCAGGAGGCGCGGCCGATATGTCGCAGGCTCGCGTCGGACTCCGGGGAGACGGTCAACATCGCCGTGCTGTCGGACCGGTCGGCGCTCTATGTCGACCAGGTCGCCGGGTCGTCGGCCTTGCAGTCGCACAACTGGGTCGGCCAGCACATCCCCTTGCACGCAACCTCGAACGGGAAGGTGCTGCTCAGTGGTCTCACCAGCGACGAGCTCGATCGTGCGGTCACCTCGATGCCCGCCTACACCGCACGGACGATCGCAACCAAGAAGGCTCTGCGCCGCGAGCTCGAGCGCGTGCGTGCGGACGGATACGCGCTGGCTGCGGACGAGCTCGAGATCGGGCTGACCGCGGCCGCGGCACCGATTCTCAACGCACACGGAGATGTGATCGCGTCGATGAGCGTGTCCGGCCCGACGTTCCGTCTCGACGACGAGCGAGTGGCCGTGGTCCTTCCGCTGCTGGTCGACTCGGCCGCGGAGGTGTCCCACCGACTCGGCTGGGGGGCCCGCTGACCGGATGTAGGCGGGGGCTTGACACCTCCAGGGGGAGCGATCGATGCTGGACATGTTCCGTACTACGCATTGAGTTGCGTAATAGGCAACCAGTTGCCAGGTGTGATCGATCGAGGAGCGGCATATGGGCACGGTTCCGAGCAGTGCACGAGTGGTGGTGATCGGCGCGGGCATCGTCGGCAACAGCCTGGTGCATCATCTGGCGAGACTGGGCTGGCGCGACATCGTGCAGATCGACAAGGGCCCGTTGCCGAACCCCGGTGGCTCGACCGGTCATGCCTCCAACTTCATCTTTCCCGTGGACCACTCCCGCGAGATCACCGACCTGACCCTCGACAGCGTCCGGCAGTACAAGGAGATGGGCGTCTTCACCGAGTCCGGCGGGTTCGAGGTCGCGCGCACCGAGGAGCGGATGCAGGAGCTGCGCCGCCGGATGACGTCGGCCAAGGCGTGGGGCATCGAGGCCGAGCTGGTGACGCCGGAGCAGGTCGTGGAGAAGGTGCCGTTCCTCGACCCGTCGGTGATCGTCGGTGCCTTCTGGAGCCCGTCGGTCGGAGTGGTCGACTCGCTGCGTGCGGGCACGATCATGCGCGAACGTGCCCAGGAGCTGGGTGCGTTGCAGGTGGTGTCGACGGTCGAGGTCGTCGGCCTGGACGTCGAGGGCGGGCGGATCCGCCGGGTGCGCACCTCCGGCGGTGACATCGAGGCCGAGACGGTGGTGGTCGTGTGTGGTGTGTGGAGCCCGCGCATCGCCGCGATGGCCGGGGCGTCGATCCCGCTGACACCGGCGGTGCACCAGATGATCAGCGTCGGGCCGGTGCCGCAGTTCGCCGAGACCGTCGGGGAGATCTCGTTCCCGATCGTGCGCGACATGGACACCTTCTGCTACGAGCGCCAGCACGGCGGCGACATGGAGGTCGGCTCCTACGCGCACCGCCCGATCCTGCCCGACCCTGGCGACATCCCGTCGATCGAGCAGGCCAAGCTGTCGCCGACCGAGATGCCGTTCACCGCCGACGACTTCGACCCCCAGCTCGAACAGGCGCTGGAGCTGATGCCCGACGTACTCGGCAACCCCGAGGTCGAGATCCGGTATGCGATCAACGGCCTGCTCTCGCTGACACCGGACGGTGCGCCGATCCTCGGGGAGACGCCTGAGGTGTCCGGGCTGTGGTCGGCCGCCGCCGTGTGGATCAAGGAGGGGCCGGGCGTCGGCCGCCTGATGGCGGAGTGGATGACCGACGGCAACCCCGAGATCGACGCGCACCACTCCGACATCGCCCGCTTCTACCCGCACCAGCGCACCCGCGAGCACGTCAAGGCGCGTGCCGGCGAGGGGTTCAACAAGACCTACGGCATCGTGCACCCCGGCGAGCAGTGGGCGAGCAGCCGCAACGTGCGCCTGGCCCCGATGCACGCCAGCCAAGGTGAGCTCGGCGGGGTGTTCTTCGAGGCGGTCGGGTGGGAGCGCCCGATGTGGTACTCCTGCAACGAGAGCCTGCTCGGCGAGTACGGCGACGCGGTGATGCCACGGCCGGCGGAGTGGGACAGCCGGTGGTGGTCGCCGGTGATCAACGCCGAGCACCTCGCGATGCGTGAGCGGGCCGGCATGATCGACCTTTCCGCCTTCGCGATCTTCGACATCGTCGGGCCAGGCGCGTTGGCCGCCGTGCAGCGCACCGTGGTCGGCCAGGCCGACGTCCGCCCCGGGCGGGTCGTCTACACGCCGGTGCTCGACGAGCGCGGCGGCATCCGGGCCGACCTGACGGTGATGCGCCTGGACGAGCAGCACTTCCGCGTCGTCACCGGCGGGACCACCGGCAACATCGACCGCAAGTGGTTCATGGACCACCTTCCCACCGACGGCAGCGCGCAGGTGGTCGACCGCACCTCGGCGTACACGACCGTGGGGTTGTGGGGTCCGCGGGCACGCGACATCCTCGGGTCGATCACCGACGACGACATCAGCCACGACGGGTTCCGGTTCGGCTCCTGCCGCGACATCGAGGTGGGGCCGCTGTCGGTTCTCGCGTCGCGGATCTCCTACGTCGGTGAGCTGGGCTGGGAGCTTTACGTCCCGATGGAGGCCGGCGCCCGGCTGTGGGACCTCGTCCGCGAGGCGGGCGCTCCGCACGGGCTGGTGCCGGTCGGCATCGGCGTCTACGGCACGACCGGACGGATCGAGAAGGGTTACCGCGCGCACGGTGCCGAGCTCGACACCGAGCGGACCCTGGTGGAGGCGGGGATGATGCGCCCCAAGGTGAAGGACGCCGACTTCGTCGGTCGCGACGCCTATCTCAAACAGCGGGTCGAGGACCCGGCGGCCGTGCTGTGCTCGCTGACGGTGGACGACCACACCTCGGCCGACGGGACGCCCCGGTACATGCTCGGCGGGGAGCCGATCGTCACCCGGGACGGCGACCCGCTGGTCGACGGCCACGGTCACCGCGCCTATGTCACGTCGGCGGGCTCCGCCCCATCGCTGGGCAAGCACGTGCTGATGAGCTATCTGCCGCCCGACCTGGCCGTGGTCGGCACCGAGCTGGCCGTCGACTACCTGCAGGAGCGTTATCCCGTCACGGTCGCCGCGGCGGACGCCACACCATTGTTCGACCCGAGCAACGAGCGGATCAGGGGGTAAGGCCGTGGTCAACGTGCTGGTCTGTATCAAGCGAGTCCCGGATTCGTCCGGGCAGGTGCTGCTGACCGACGACGGACAGTCGGTCGACGCCCGCCACGTCGGCTTCACGGTCAGCCCACACGAGGAGTGCGCCGTCGAGCTGGCGATCCAGGTCGCGTCGGCCACCGGCGGCGAGGCGACCGTGCTGACGCTGGGCACGGCCGACGCCGTGGAGCAACTCCGCAACGCGATCGCCCTCGGCTGCACCGGTGCGGTGCTGGTGGAGGCCGAGCCGGACCGTTTCGGTCCGGCCGACGTCGCCGCCGCGATCGCGGAGGTCGTGCGTGCCCACCAGGCCGGCGGCACCGACTACGGCCTGGTGCTGCTGGGCAACGACGCCGCCGACACCGGTGACTTCCAGGTGGGCGTGCGACTCGGCTATGCCCTCGACCGGCCGGTCGTCACCGGCATCGCCACCTGCGAGGTGGTGGGCTCGCGGGTGGTCGCCCGCGGTGAGGGCCCCGACGGGCCGGAGGTCTTCGAGCTCGACCTGCCCGCGGTGGTCACGGTGTCCGAAGGCGGCATCGCACCGCGCTACCCATCGATCCCGGGGCGGATGAAGGCCAAACGGGCGCCGGTGGAGACGCTCACGCCAAGCCTGCAACCGGCGGGCTCCGGCCGAGTGCGACTCAAGCTGCCGCCGGAGCAACCGAGTGCGGTCGAGGTGCTCGGTGAGGGGCCGGCCGCCGCGCCGGCAGTCGTCGACTTGCTGGAGCGGCTGGGGGTGCTGGCGCGATGATCCTGGTGCTGGTGGAGACCGACGGCCAGGGCGCCACCCTGGTCTCTCGGGAGGCCCTGACATTCGCCCGCGGACTGGCGGGCCGGCTCGGTGACTCCGTGCACGCCGTCGTGGTGGGGCCGATCGACGCCGAGGTCGAGGCGCCGCTCGTGCAACAGCTCGGTGAGCAGGGCGTGGCGGTGGCCCACCACGCGGTCGACGAGCGGCTGAGCGGGTACGCCGCGGCGGCGTGGGCGGCCGCGGTGATCGATGTCGCGAAGGCACACTCGGCGCAGACCGTGCTCGCGGCCGGTACGCCGCGAGGCAACGAGATCCTGGCCCACGTCGCGACCCGGATGGGGGTCGCGATGGCGGCCAACGTGGTGGCGGCCGACTCGGTGCAGCCGGTGCAGGTCACCCGCCAGGTGGTCGGCGGCACCGCCCTGGAGGAGATGCGCCTCGACGACCACGTCGCGGTCCTGTCGGTGGCCGGCCACGCCTGTGACCCCGCGCCGGCGGAGCAGGCGACCGACCCCGAGCTCACGGCGTACTCGCCGACGATCGGTGCCGCGGACCTGCGGGCCCAGGTGGTGCGCACCGAGGCGGCGCCGGCCGACGACACCTCGGCCCTGACCGATGCGCGGGTGGTCGTCGGTGCCGGTCGCGGGGTCGGCGGCTCCGACGGCTTCACCGACCTGCTGGAGCTGACCGAGCTGCTCGGCGGCTCCCTCGGGGTGTCCCGGGTGGTGACGAGCCTGGGCTGGCGGCCGCATCACGAGCAGGTGGGACAGACCGGCAGCCGGATCTCTCCGGACCTGTATCTGGCCTGCGGCATCAGCGGCGCCATCCAGCACTGGGCGGGGTGCGCGAGCGCCAAGACGATCGTCGCGATCAACACCGACGCCGACGCGCCGATGGTCACCAAGGCGCACTACGCCGTGATCGGTGACCTGCACGAGATCGTGCCCGCGGTCAACGCCGAGATCCGCCGCCGTCAGTCCTGACCGGTGACGGCGGCGGGTACGGCGGATCGCGGAGAAGCTCAGTCAGTGCGCAGCCGGTCGTAGACCGCGTTGTCGTCGTACCGGTCGGTGCCGGTCGGGGCAGCGCGGCGCTCGGTGCCGACGTGCACGAACCCTGTCTGCTCGGCGAGTCGGCGGGACGTGGTGTTGCTGGCCGCGGTGAGCAGATACAGCCGGCGCAGCCCGAGGCCGCCCTCGCCGACGCGACCCAGTGACCAGTCTGCGACCCGCCGCAGGGCCTCGGTCATGACCCCGCGTCCGCGGGCGTCCGGGTGCGCCCAGTAGCCGACCTGGCCGGAGCCCTCGTCCTCGGGTCCCTCGAGGTCGAACAGCGCCACGTTCGCCAGCGCCTGGTCGGTCTCCCGGTCGGCCACGCACCAGGCCATCCGGATCCCGTCGGCGGCCATCAGGTGCACCCGGTGCAGATAGTCCGGCACGGCGCCGACCTCGCGCGGCAGCGGGGTCTCCGGGATGAAGTGACGCAGCAGGGGGTCGTTGGCCGCTTCGACGATCCGCGCGGCGTCGCGGTCCTGCCACGCCCGCAGCCGCAGCCGTGGCGTCTCCAGCTCCGGCACCCGCAGCCAGGGGCTCCGCGGCTCGCGCGCGTCGTCGGCACCGATCCACCCGGTCCAGCCGTCGTGACGCTCACCGCGCTGCTCCAGCAGCCGAGGGATCGTGGGTCCGAAGGAGAATCCCACGGCCCACGCGGTACGTCGGGACGCCCAGTTGCCCGCATTGGCCCGCCAGTGCACCACGGCGTACCCCTGCTCGCCGAAGCCCCAGTCCAGCAACAGGTCCAGCGCCCGGCGCATCACTCGCTTGCCGCGGGCGTCGGGGTGCAGGCCGAATCCCACCTCGGCCTCTCCGCCACCGTGCGGGCGCAGGCTTGCCGACCCGGCGAACCGCCCGTCGTGCTCGATGGCGAAGCACAGGTCGGTCTCGTCGCCCCACGCCTTCGGGATCATCGTGGCGATCCACTCGGTCGCGTCCGCGGGGCCGTAGGGCGTCGGCACGGTCGTCCAGGCCACACTGAGCGGGTCGTTGCACTGCTCCACGACCCGGGGGACGTCGTCGAGCCGGTGCGCGCGCAGCGTCACCCCGCCGTGAGCGCCGTCGGAGAGCACGGGCACGGCGTCGGGGAAGCGCATCGCGCCACTATCGGGCAGTGAGCGCCTGCGGGCAACCCGATTGCGGTGCCGATGCGCCGCCGGGCTGGGGCCCTTCGGCCTCCCGGCGGGGCTGCCAGGTGGTCGTCGGCTGTCCTACGCTGAGGAGTATGGACGAGTCCTGTAGTACCCAGTGCCCTCGCCGCCGGCCCGTGGAGGCCAGTCGGTGAGTGGCACGCTCCTCAACGTCGGTCTGATCCTGCTCTTCGTCCTCATCGGCGGTGTGTTCGCCGCGGCCGAGATTGCCCTGGTCTCCCTGCGCGAGGGCCAGATCAAGTCGCTGGCCCAGCGCGGCAAGCGGGGCGCGACCGTGGCTCGGGTGGCCGAGGACCCCAACCGTTTCCTGTCCGCGGTGCAGATCGGTGTCACGCTGATGGGCTTCCTGTCCGCCGCGTTCGGTGGGGCGACGCTCGCCGACGACCTCTCCCCGGTGCTGCAGCGCCGGGGGATGACCGAGGGTCTCGCCGACACTCTCGCGCTGGTGCTCATCACGATCGCGATCTCCTACGTCTCGATCGTGCTGGGTGAGCTGGCCGCCAAGCGGCTGGCGCTGCAGCGGGCGGAGGGCTTCGCGCTGGCGCTCGCGCCGCTGGTCGATCGGATCGCCAAGATCGTCCGCCCGGTCATCTGGCTGCTCTCGGTGTCGACCAACCTCGTCGTACGCGTCCTCGGCGGAGACCCCACGGCGTCCCGGGAGACGATGAGCGAGGAGGAGCTGCGGGAGATGGTCAGCGGGCACGAGACGCTGGGCGAGGAGGAGCGCCAGATCGTCACCGACGTCTTCGAGGCCGGCGACCGGCAGATCCGCGAGGTGATGATCCCGCGCACCGAGGTGGATTTCATCGAGTCGACGATGCCGGTCTACAAGGCGATCAAGCTCGCGCTGGAGCAGCCGCACTCGCGCTACCCGGTGATCCGGGACTCCGCCGACGACGTCGTGGGGTTCGTGCACGTGCGTGACCTGATCGCCCCCGACATCAACGGCCGCTCGGTGCACGTCGGCGACATCATGCGCGACGTGATCACGCTGCCGTCCACCCGGCAGCTGCTCGCGGCGCTCACCGACATGCGGCGCGACGGCTCCCACCTCGCGATCGTGATGGACGAGTACGGCGGCACGGCGGGCATCGTCACGCTGGAGGACCTGGTCGAGGAGCTCGTCGGTGACATCCGGGACGAGTACGACAGGCAGACGACCGAGACCACCCGGCACATCAGCGGTGACGTCGAGGTGGACGGTCTGCTCAACCTCGACGACTTCGAGGACGAGACCGCCATCGAGCTGCCGCAGGGCCCCTACGAGACCGTCGCCGGGTACGTCGTGTCACAGCTGGGCCGGCTTCCCGAGGCCGGCGACGTCGTCGAGTACGACGGCCACAAGCTGACGGTGCTCGAGCTCGACGGCCTGCGGATCTCGCGGATCCAGGTCACCGCCCGCCCGAGTGTGGAAGAGGCCGCCGAGGTGTGAGGCGCCTGGTCTCCTGTCGGCACGTGAGCATTGCCCTGCATAGTGGGGTGCAGGTCCGGTCATGTCAGCGCGTCAGCCTGTGTTGTCGGCCGCCCTCGTCGCCGTACTCGCCCTTCCACTCCGCCAGCCTGCCGGCGCGGTCGATCGCCCGCAGCCTGCGCTCCGCGGTGCTGCGCACTGACTCGGTGACCACCAACAGCAGATGGTCGCCGGGAGCGAGGACGGTGTGCCGGTCGGGCACCAGGGTCGCGTCGCCGCGCACGATCAGCGTCACCGCGGCCCCTGCGGGCAGCCGCAGGTCGTCCAGCCACACGCCGACGAGCTGGGACCCGCGCGGCACGGTGAGCTGCACGAGGCTGCCGCCCACGGTCTCCAATGGCGCGGAGTCGATCTCCATCTCCCGGGTGTCCACCTCCTCGGTGACACCCAGACGTCTGGCGAGCACCGGCAGGGTCGGTCCCTGGATCAGCGTGAAGACGACCACCAGCAGGAAGACCACGTCGAACACCCGTGCGGCGGCCGGCAGCCCGGCGCTCAGCGGGATGGTGGCGACGACGATGGGAACGGCGCCGCGCAGGCCCGCCCAGGACATGAACGCCTGCTCGCGCAGCGGCACCCGAAACGGCGTGAGGCACAGCGCGACCGAGATCGGCCGGGCGATCAGCAGCAACCCGCCGCCGACGATGAGGGCGGGTAGCAACGCGTCCGGCAGCCGAGTGGGGCTGGCGAGCAGGCCGAGCAGCACGAACAGCCCGATCTGGGAGAACCAGGCCAACCCCTCCGCGAAGCCGAGAGTGGCGCCGCGGTGCGGCAGCGGTGCGTTGCCCAGCCACAGGCCGGCGACGTAGACGGCGGTGATGCCGGAGGCGCCCGCGGTGCCGGCGACGGCGAACGCAAGCAGCGCGATCGCCATCGTGGCCAGCGGATACAGGCCAGCGGCCGGCAGCGCGCTCCGCGACAGCAAGGTCTGGCCGAGCCGTGCCACCACCAGCCCGACCAGGGCACCCACGACGAGCTGGAAAAGCATCTGACCGAGACCGACCCAGATGTTGGCCTGCTCCCACGCGTCCGAGACCACGATCGTGACCAGGATGATCACGGGCGGGTCGTTGAACCCCGACTCCGCCTCCAGGGTCGCCCGCATGCGCCGCCGGACGGGCAGCCGGCGGAGCACGGAGAAGACCGCGGCCGCGTCGGTCGACGACACCACTGCGCCGAGCAGCACGGCGGTGCGGACGTCGACGTCGAGGACCAGGAACGCGATCGTGGCGGTGACGCCCACACTGACCGCTACCCCGGCGCTCGCGAGTACGGCGGAAGGTCCGACCACCGGGCGGGTCACCGACCACTTCGTGGTGAGACCACCTTCGGCGAGGATGACGGCGAGTGCGGCCATCCCGAGCGTCTGGGTGAGGTCGGCATCGTCGAAGCGCAGGCCGAGGCCCGACTCCCCGATCAGCAGCCCGATGGCCAGGTAGATCAGCAGCGTCGGCAGACCGAGCCGGGACGACAGGCGCACCGCGACCACCGCGGTCAGCACCACCAGGCAGGCTGCGGCCAGGGCGGGATAGAGCTCGTTGACAGTCACAAGGGATGCCTCCAGCGACCCGAGGGACTCGGTCGGGGATGTGGCGTGCAGGTGCTCAGGTCACGAGGAGGTGGGGCGGCGCGCGTGGCCCCGCGGAGAACGCATGGCGATCGTCGAGGAGCTCGGTTCCCGTGCGGTGGGAGCGGGTCCGACGTGCGGTCGGGTGCGGCAACTCCACCATGACGGGCAGGGGAGCAAGCTGCAGCAGATGACCGGGCCCGGCGAGCCTGGCCTGGCAGTTGGCGGGCGGTGAGACGCGCACGGCCGTGGCGTCGTCGTGGTCGCTGAGGTCGGCGACTGCCGACACAGTGGGACAAGCGACAATGGGCGCCGACGCCGCTGGCATCGAGGTGGCAAGTCCCACGAACAACAGGCTCAGCACCAGTGCCGCTGCACGAGCCAGCTGGTGTGCCACGTCGTCACCTTGCCGTCGGTCGGGGCTGCGGGCTGTCAGGCTACCGGTGAAAAGTCGGCGGCTGATCGCTCCCTGTGCTGCGTGGCGTGGAGCGAAGAGCTGGCGGCGCGGCCCGGCATGGACGTCGGTCGTGCGACGGCTGCGCGCGTACTGCTTCTGCCGAGGGAGGAAGATTGGAAGATGCTAGTTTTCCTCCTGTGGCGCTCAACATCAAGGATCCGGACACCGACCGTCTGGCCCGTGAGCTGGCCGCTGCGACCGGCGAGTCGATCACCGTGGCCGCGCGGGTCGCGATCGAGGAACGCCTGGCCAGAGTTAGACACCAGCGGCGCGGCCCTGCCGAGCGCGACCGGCTGACTGAGATCATCCAACGCGGTCGAACGCGCGCCGAGATCGACCAGCGGTCCGAGGCCGAGATCCTTGGTTATGACTCCGACGGCCTTCCCGTTTGAGCATGGTCGTCGACACTTCGGCACTCGTCGCCGTCGTACTCGGCGAGCCTGACGCGGAGCGCTATGTCTCCGCCTACTCGAGAGTTCCGGGGCGCCGTAACTGTCGACGGTCAATGCTGTGGAGACCGCCATCGTGGTCGAGGTGCGACAGGGGCGAGAGGCGGCTCGAGACCTCGAGTCCCTCATCGAGCAAGCCAGGATCCGCATCCATCCAGTCGACGACGGGCAGGTCCGGCTGGCCGTGGATGCGTGGCGGCGCTTCCGCAAGGGACGGCACCCGGCGGGACTGAACTTCGGCGACTGCTTCGCTTACGCCTTGGCGCGTCTCCTCGGCGAGCCGCTGCTTTTCAAGGGCGACGAGTTCGCTCAGACAGACATAGCTGCTGCGATCTGAGAAAGCTCAGTCCGTGTCTGAAGACGTTCGCGATCGCTGGGTTGGACCTCGATCTGACCCCGGAGGAACGGCGACCTGACGGCTCATCACCAGCCACGTCATCGGCAGGTCGTTGAAGCCCGGCTCCACCTCCAGGGTCGCCCGCATGCGCCGCCGGACCGGCAGCCGGTGGAGGACGGAGAAGACCGCAGCCGCGTCGGTCGACGAAACCACCGCGCGGGGGAGCATTGCCTACCGGGTTATGTCGCTGAAGGATCAAGGAGAGTTCAAGGACGAGATCATCGGCCATGTCGACCAGATGCTGCTGATCCACGCGCCGTAGGCGCTGTCGGTGCTGTGCGCTGGGCGGCTGCCGCTTGTCGTTATCGCCTGATGTTGTCGCTGGCCGCGAGCGCGGCAGCTGTGGGCGCCGCCGAGGCAGCTACTCCTTATTGGAACCTTGCGCGTCGGAGCCCTTGCCGGTGCCGCTGGAGGACGGTCGGTGACTTGCGCTTGGCAGGCGAGCGGGTGGGCGAGCCTGGGATGCCGACCCTCCGCCGGTGTACCCACCCTTCTTCTCCAAGCCCGACGGTTCAATCGTCTTGCGCTCGGACATCGGATCCCTCCTCAGGTGCTGCTGCTTGGGGTACGACTTCGACCCAGGCGATCTGGTTGGCGGGTATGTACACAGGATAACCCAGCGGCGCTTCCAGCACTTCACCGTTGTCGGAGACCCGCCACGTCTCCTCCAAGAGCAGGTCAGCTTCGTGGGGAAAGCCGCCTGCGTAGGAGCGGTCGGCGAACAGTCCGGCGAGCCACTCACCGGTGACGGTCTTGATCCGCAGGTAGGCGAACGGACGGTCGGAGAAAAGGTCATCCCAGACACGGGGTGCGGGTGTCTTGCCCAGTGCGATCTGCAGCAGACGCTGCTCCGCCTTCGTGGACAGATGGTTTCGGACGAGCTGCCAGCCGGCCCGGGTCCCGCGGGTCGAGTACAGCCCACCAAGAACTGAATAGCCCCGGGTCTGATGGAGGCTCTCATCACACGGAAGGATGAGAGTCGTGGCAGCACAGAGG
>DASSKO010000049.1:0-3062 GCA_035690425.1 Nocardioidaceae bacterium | reverse complement strand
GGAGTCCTCGGCGATGAACAGGTCGTCGGGCCCTTCGTCGACGACGGAGCGCAGGAGCTGCCACCGGGCGGGCGTCAGGTCCTGGCCCTCGTCGACCAGCACGTGGTCGGCCGGCCGTCGCTCGGCCGCGTCACACAGCTCGGCGGCGATGGCACAGGCCTCGCCGAAGTCGACGGCGCCGTCGACGGCGGCCGCGGAGCGGTAGCGGCTGATCACGTCCCACACGGCCATCCGCTGGCTGCGCCCGAGTCGCACTCCCCGACCGGGTCGGCGCGCCCGCAGGTAGTCGTCGCGGTTGCGGATCTGGTTCGGGACGATGACCATCGCGTACTCGGCGTCGAAGAACGCCGTCGAGGCCAGACCGGGCGGGAGCGGCTGGTAGGCGGAGTCGATCGCGTCCCGCCAGGCGCGCTGCGAGTCGGTGATGCGGCCGGTCGCCCGGTTGCCGCCCGGGCCGAGCACGGCCTCGGCCGCAGCACTCAACGCATCGGGTGTGGCCCCACGTAGGACGCTGCTGGCCAGCGCATCGACCCCCGTCACGTGGATGCCCGGCTCACCGAGCTTGTCCGCGATCGGCAGCGCCGGGTCGAGGGTGCGCAGCTGGCGCCGCATGTCGTCGGCCAGGTTGCGGGTGTACGTCGTGAGCACCACCCGGGCGGCCGGGTCGCGACGGGCGAGGTGCCGCGCCCGGTGCAGCAGGACCACCGTCTTGCCGGTGCCGGCACCGCCGGAGAGCCGGAACGAGCCGTTCCAGGACCGCTCCACATACGTCCGCTGGGAGGCGTGCAGGAAGGTGCGCCACTGCTCGAAGTCGCCGCCCTCGATCACCCGGCGGAGCTCGTCGTCGTCCTCCAGCCAGGCGAACTGCATCTGGGCGGCGGGGGTGCGCATACCGGCGAGCAGCTCGTCGTCGGCGGAGGCATCGCCCGGCACCTCCGGGTGGGCGTCGAGCCTCAGGGTCTCGTGCACGTCCTCGACGGTCTTGCCGACCGCGAGGTCCAGCAGGGCCATCCCCTGCCACTGCACCGCGGCCTCGGCGAGCATCATCAGCTCATCGTCACCGGCCGCGGACATGGCACGCGCCGCCAGGTCCGGCTCAATCCCCAGCTCGTCGGTGAGTCGCTCACGCGTCACACCGGGGCTGTGTGACTCCAGCCACGACACGCTCGGCGAGGGCTGCTCGGCGGGCTCGTCCAGCACCGACGCCGCAGCTTCCTCCGCCGCAGGCTCAGCGCCCTCCACCGGCAGGGGCACCTCGGCGGCCACGAGCAGCTCGGGCAGCCCGTTGACCGGGTTGGTCCGCAGCGTGGATCGCTGGGCGACGTCGATCGCCTCGTCGTGCGGCCACACCCCGCTGAACACGTAGTGCGCCTCCCCCGCACTGGAGGTCAACTTGAACAGCACCGCACGGAACATGTCGTTGACCCGCCCGGTGCGCACCTTGGGGTCGGTGGAGTTCTGGATGGGCTCGATGTGCAGTCCGGGCAGCGTGTCGTCGGCGAAGAGCTTCTCCAGGAACGCGAAGGTCTGCTTGCGCAGGGACCCCTCCCGCTGGCCGTCCTTGTGCGGCGCGAAGATCACGGTCGGCACGAGTCACACCTCTTTCAGTGCGTGCATGACGCTGTCGATGTCCACCGCGACGACGCGCCAACCGGCTGCTTCCAGGTCGGTCCGCTCCTGCTCGGTGACGTCGTCGATGGCGGCCAGCCGTTGCTGGTCCCAGGTGAAGGGCAGCGGTATGCCGTCAATCTCCTCTCCCAGCGCGGGCGGCGGGGCGTCGGCGGCGGCCAGCTCGGTGAGGAACTGCTTCTCGTCCTCCATAGCCACCTCGAAGAGGCCGCCCCACCGGTGGTCGGCCACCAGGTCGGCCGGTGCCTCGCTCGGTGCCGAGGCCGGCGGTAGCGCCACCGCCACCGTCTCGGCTTCTACCGCGGTGCGGACGGTGATGGTGGTGCCCGTCTCGCACAGCCCCAGCAGGTTCGACAGGCGCAGCCAGGTCTCCCAGGACCTCCGGTGGTCCAGGCCGAGCTCAGTGTCTCGGTCGTCCAGCACCAGCACGGTCTCCGTGTGCTCCGCTCCACTCACCAACCGCGACAGCATCACACACGACCCGTCGCGCCAGGCCCAGGCCGCCTTGCCGGACGGCAGCGCCTGATCAGCAGCGACCTGCAGAGCCGCAGTGACGAGGGGCGTCTCGTCCGGGACCGAGCCGCGCACCTGCGAGCACGGCGCAGCAACCCACGGCACCGCGGCCCCAATCCGGCGCAGCTGCTGGTGGTCCGCCGACTGGATCCACGCCACCAGGAAGTCGAGGGGGCCGTCGCCGAGCAGCTTGGCATCGTCCGGGCGCAGGTTGAGCTGCTGCATCACGGCGGGCATCGCCTTGGGTTCCAGCCATGCCGGCGGCTCGGCATCGCCGTCCACGTCCTTCCAGGACAGCGCGAGCACGACATACCCGTGGTCGCGCAGCACCTGTCGCTTGTTGGCGTCGTCGCCAAGTCGGTTGTGCAGGCGGCTGGCGTGGTAGTGCCAGCCGTCGGTGAAGATCGCGAGCTTGGGCACCGACGGGTCGTCGCACCGGAGCCGGAAGTCCGGCTTCGAGTTCGCCACGTGCACCTGCGGCTCCAGCGCCCAGTGCCGGCCACCGATGTTGATGTCCAGACGTACCCCGGAGTCACCGGGGGCTTCCTTCACCGTGGCCCCGATGGTGTGCAGCCGTTCCTTGAGCACGGCCCGGAACTTCTGCTCCAGCTTGCTCTCCGGGTCGAAGGACTCGGTGGCCTGCTCGGTGAGCTTCCACAGGCCGCCCGCGGACGGCTCATCATCGGACTCGGCTCCGGCAAGGAGGATGTCACGCAACAGGCGCCGGGCCTCGACCCGCGACACGCTGTCCAGTTGAGAGGGCGGCGCGAACGGCAACAGGCACCGACACCGGGGCCGTGCCGCCGGTGGGCGCGGGCGCTTCCGGACCGCACGCGCCGCACCGGGTGCTGCTCCTTTGGCGCCGCGCCCGGCGAAGGGGTCAGACGGGGGGCGGCAGGTCCCGCAGCGCGGCGGCCTCG
>DASSKO010000048.1:0-20101 GCA_035690425.1 Nocardioidaceae bacterium | reverse complement strand
GAGATCGAGGAGGTCCTCAAGGGGGCCGACATGGTTTTCGTGACGGCGGGCGAGGGGGGTGGCACGGGCACCGGTGGTGCTCCGGTGGTCGCGCGCATCGCGCGCTCCCTCGGTGCGCTGACCATCGGCGTGGTGACCCGTCCGTTCGCTTTTGAGGGGCGGCGCCGGGCCAACCAGGCGGAGGAGGGCATCGCCCAACTGCGCGAGGAGGTCGACACCCTCATCGTGATCCCCAACGACCGGCTGCTGTCGATCAGCGACCGCAACGTAAGTGTTCTCGATGCGTTCAAGCAGGCCGACCAGGTGCTGCTGCAAGGTGTCTCGGGCATCACCGACCTGATCACGACTCCCGGCCTGATCAACCTCGACTTCGCCGACGTCAAGTCGGTGATGTCCAATGCCGGCTCGGCGTTGATGGGCATCGGCTCGGCCCGCGGCGAGGATCGCTCGGTCGGTGCAGCCGAGATGGCGGTGTCCAGCCCGCTGCTCGAGGCCTCGATCGACGGTGCGCACGGGGTGCTGCTCTCGATCGCCGGTGGCTCCGACCTCGGGCTGTTCGAGATCAACGAGGCGGCGGCCCTGGTCGCGGAGGCTGCGCATGCCGAGGCCAACATCATCTTCGGTGCGACGATCGACGACGCACTCGGCGACGAGGTGCGAGTCACGGTCATCGCTGCGGGCTTCGACGGTGGCATGCCCAAGCGGCGGGACCAGGCGCAGCCGGCGCTGCGGCGTGACCAGGGGGGCGTGGGCGATGCCCAGTCCGCGACGGCACCCGGCGCTCGGTCGCAGTCGGCCGGGGGCGCCGAGCAGGCGTTGCCGTCCTACGCCCAGGGGCAGGCGGGGAGCAGTCGGCAGAGTCAGCAGGCTCCCCAGCAGTCTGGCCAGCCGGTCGGGCGGCCCGGCGAGCGCCCAGGAGACCAGCAGGGGGACCAGCCTCGCCAGCAGCCATATCCGGGTGCGCCCGAAGGCGGCGAGGGTCAGGGTCGGTCCGACCGGGGCGGCACGGGTAACCGGCCGGCTGCCCCGCGCCAACCGCGTCCGGTGGAGTTCGACGACCCGAACGACCTGGACGTCCCCGACTTCCTCAAGTAAAGCAGTCGCCGCTTGTTTTGTTACCGCGAAGCTCGTGGTCGCTCCGCCGTGGCCTTCACTGACCGGCACGGCGGAGTGAGTGCGGCTCCCTTCAGCTCACTCAACCTGGGTTCGGCCGCGGGTGATGCCGAGCACGACGTCGAGCGCAACTTCACCCTGGTGGCCGAGGCCTTCGGCGTCGGTGTCGACCAGGTGGCGAGGATGAACCAGGTGCACGGTGCCGAGGTCGCCCTGGTGCGGGAGGTCGCACCGCCGGGGCAGCGTCCGCACGCCGACGCGATGGTGACCGACGTGCCGGGCGTCGCGCTCGCGGTGCGGGTGGCTGACTGTGTGCCGGTGCTGCTGGGCGACTCGGTGGCCGGTGTCGTCGGGTGCGTGCACGCCGGCCGCGCCGGACTGTTCGCCGGGGTCGTGCCGGCGGCGGTGGCAGCGATGCGCGGGCTCGGTGCGCAGCAGCTGACCGCCTGGGTGGGCCCGCACGTGTGCGGGCGTTGTTATGAGGTCCCAGCACAACTGCAGCACGACGTCGTCACGGTGGTCCCGGAGGCGGAGTCGACGACCTCGTGGGGCACGCCGGCGCTCGACATCGGCGCGGGCGTGCGTGCGCAGCTGGCCGCCGCCGGTTGCGAGCTCGTTGACGCCGCCCGCTGCACCCGGGAGTCCGCGGAGCTCTTCTCCTACCGCCGCGACGGCAAGAAGTCGGGCCGGCTCGCCGGCCTGGTACGGCTGCTGCCCGAGCCGGCCCGATGAGCAGAGCCAGTGAGTAGGCCCAGTGAGTAGGCGCAGCGAGCTCGCCGCAGGGCTGGCGAGCGTGCAGCAACGGATCGAGACCGCCTGCGCCCAGGTCGGCCGCGATCCCGGCTCGGTGCGGTTGATCGTGGTCACCAAGACCTTCCCGGCCGACGACGTCCGGCTGCTCGCCGAGCTGGGCGTGACCGACGTCGGAGAGAACAAGCACCAGGAGGCGGTCGACAAGCACGCGCAGTGCGCCGATCTCGGCCTGCGCTGGCACTTCGTCGGCGGCCTGCAGTCCAACAAGGCGGCCGCCGTGTCGGCGTACTGCGACGTGGTGCACTCGGTGGACCGGCGCAAGCTGATCACCGGCCTGGCGAACGGTGCCCGCGGCTCCGAGCGGCGGGTAGGGTGCCTGGTGCAGGTGAGCCTCGGCGACGGCGAGGAGCCACAGGCCCGCAGCGGTGCCGATCCCGCGCACGTTCTTGCGCTCGCCAACCGGGTGGCGTATGAGCCTGACCTCGACCTGCTCGGCGTGATGGGGGTGTGCCCTCTCGGCGGTGACCCGGTCAGGGCTTTCGACCTGTTGGCCGCCGCTGCGCAGCAGCTGCAGTCCGAGCATCCCGGTGCGAGCGTGATCTCGGCGGGCATGAGCGGCGATCTGGAGACGGCGATCGGGTGTGGTGCGACACATGTGCGTGTCGGCACCGCGGTGCTCGGCGCACGAGAGGTGCTCAGGTAGTGTCAACGACGGTGGATCCAGTTATCGGAGGTCAGTGAGTCATGGCGGGCGCGATGCGCAAGGTGGGTGTCTATCTCGGCCTGGTCGAGGACACCGACCGCTACGAGGACGACTTCGACGAGCACGACTCCTACGACGAGCCCGAGCGTGCCCGCGAGGCGCGCCCTGTGCGGGCGGTCCGGCCGGAGTCCGACGGCGGCGTCACCTCGATCGCCGAGCGGCGCCGCGCCTCTTCGGCGCCGGAGACCGCGGAGGTCTCGCGGATCACCACGCTGCACCCGCGCACCTACAACGAGGCGCGCACGATCGGTGAGAACTTCCGGGAGGGTGTCCCGGTGATCATGAACCTGACCGAGATGGACGACAACGACGCCAAGCGACTCGTCGACTTCGCGGCCGGCCTGGTGTTTGCGGTGCATGGCAGCATTGAGCGTGTGACGAGCAAGGTCTTCCTGCTCTCACCGCCCAACGTGACGGTCGCCGCAGAGGACAAGCAGCGCATCGTCGAGGGCGGGTTCTTCAACCAGTCCTGATGCGGTCCTCGGAAGTCCTGGAGATCTAGTGTTGCTACTCGGCGGCATCATCCGGTTGGCGCTGTTGTTCGTCATCGGGCTGCTGTTCGTGCGCTTCATCGTCGACTGGGTGCAGGTCTTCGCGCGGTCGTGGACTCCCACGGGCCCCCTGCTGGTGGTGCTGGAGGCGGTCTACACGGTCACCGACCCGCCACTGCGGGCGCTGCGGCGGGTGATCCCGCCGATGCGCTTCGGCGGGATCGCGCTCGACCTCTCGTTCATGGTCCTGCTGCTCATCTGCTGGCTCCTGCTGAGCATCAACAGCGCGGTCCTGCTCCGCGCCTGACCTGCGGTGCGGCGATGCTCTCCGGTTGCCCGCGCGTGTGGCTCAAGGGGTACGGTGGCGCTGGATATCCCGACGAGACGTTGAGGTGAAGTCATGGCGCTGACTCCTGACGACGTGCGCAACAAGCGGTTCACGCCCGTCCGGCTCCGTGAGGGCTATGACATGGGCGAGGTCGACCGGTTTCTCGACGAGGTCGAGGCCGCGCTGGAGGCACTGGAGAAGGAGAACGGCGAGCTCCGCACGAAGCTGGAGGCCGCGCAGTCCGGCTCCGACGGCAGTTCCACGGCGATCAGGGCCACCCCGTCGGCGTCGGTGGCCCCGCCGGCTCCAGAGCCGGCGGATGCAGCGACGGAGACGGTGCGAGACCCTGGGCAAGACGCCGAGGGCACGGGGACAGACGCCGCAGCAGACAGCGCCACGGAGACGGCCACAGACACCGCCACACATGTTGGGACAGCGGCGGCGACGCCCATCGACGCACAGCCCGGCACGGTGGGTGAGGCGTCCACGGCGGCGGCGCGGCTGCTGGAGATCGCGACCCGGAACGCCGACGAGTTGGTCAACGAGGCCAGGGACGAGGCGGACAAGATCATCGGTGAGGCTCGCACCAGGGCCGAACGGCTGGAGGCCGAGGCACGCACGAAGGCCGAGCGGGTCGAGTCCGATGCCCAGACCAGGTCCAAGGAGCTCGACCACGAGACCGCGGAGCGGCGTGACCAGCTGTTCGGCAGCCTGGAGAGCGAGCGCGACCGCCTCGCGGCCGAGGTAGAGGAGCTGCGCGGCTTCGAGCGTGAGTACCGCTCCCGCATGCGGGCGTACTTCGAGAACCAGCTCGCGGCCCTCAACGGCGAAGCGGGGCTGGCCGGCCCGCCCCGTCCCGACGACTCCGACGACGACCGGGACTCCGACCGGCTCAGCTCGCTGCTCGGCGAAGAGAGCTGAAGCGCGGCCGCGTCACCGTCTCAGCAACGCTGGCGAAGGCCCATCACCAGCCGAGTCGACTACGGCGCCCCTTCGACGTACTCGCCCCTCGTGCGCGCCATGGAACCATGGCGTCCTCGTGGCTCCCGTGGCTTGCACGCCGCTGGTGGCACGAGAAGGCCTCGGGCAGCAGCGGGTACGGCGCTCGCGGCCGTCGGCGAGCGGCGACCGGGCCAACCGGAGCGGACGAGAGGTTCCCGAGGCCTTCTCGTGCTTCCCCATCCTTGCAACCATCGGGAGGGACGCGCGCGCCATGGTCCCATGGCGTGCACGAGGACCGGCGCGGTCAGGCGCGGGTGAGCCAGAACCTCAGCCCCAGGGCGTCGTCGCCGTGAGTTTCCGCGCCGCCGTGCTCGGGCGCACCTTCGGTCAGTGAGGTGGCCAGCACCTCGCCGGACAGCAGCGACGCGTGCTCGCGAACCGCCTCGGCCAGCTCCGCGTCGGCCTGCCACCACAGGTCGATTCGATCGCTGACCTCCAGCCCACTGGTCTTGCGTGCTTCCTGGACCAGCCGCACCACCTCGCGTGCCAGCCCCGCCCGCTTCAAGGCCGGGGTGAGCGCGAGATCCAGCGCCACGGTCTCGCCCTGGTCGTTGACCACCGACCACCCCGCTCGGGGCCGCTCGGAGACGATCACCTCGTCGGGGCCCACTGTCACCGCGCTGCCGTCGACCTCGACCTGCGCGCGCCCCGCGGAGCGCAGCTGGTGGGCGAGGTCGGCGGCGTCGGCGTCGGCCACCGCGGCGGCGACCTTCGGGGTGTCCTTGCCGAACCGTTTGCCCAACGGCCGGTAGTTCGCCTTCGCGGTGAAGTCGACCAGGTCCGAGCCGGCGTCGCCAAGCGACTCCAGTGCGCCGATGTTGAGCTCCTCGGCCACGTCTCGCCGCAGCTCCGTCGACAGCCCGTTGAAGGCGCCGGATCCCACCAGCGCCCGGCGCAGTGGCTGGCGGGTCTTGACCTTCGCCTCGGCTCGGGCGGCGCGACCGAGCTCGACGACGCGACGGGCCAGCCGCATCTGCCGGGCCAGCTCAGGGTCGATCGCCGCCTCGTCGAAGGTAGGCCAGGTCGCCAGATGCACCGACTCGTCCGCGCTGGGCGTGACCGGACGCACGACGTCCTGCCACACCTGCTCGGAGACGAATGGCGCCATCGGAGCCAGCAGCCGCGTCAGCACGTCCAGCGTCTCGTGCAAGGTCGCGAGGGCCGCCGGGTCGCCGTCCCAGAAGCGGCGACGCGAGCGGCGCACGTACCAGTTCGACAGGTCGTCGATGAATGTCGACAACAGCTGCCCACTCCGCTGGGTGTCGAAGTCCTCCATCGCCTCGGTCACGTCGCGCGCCAGCGTGTGCGTCTGCGCGTGCAGCCAGCGGTCGAGCACCGGGCGGTCCGTGACCGCGGGAGCGGCCGCGGACTCCGGTGTCCAGCCGGCGGTCCTGGCGTAGAGCACGTGGAAGGCCACGGTGTTCCAGTAGGTCAGCAGCACCTTGCGGACGATCTCCTGCAAGGTGGCGTGGCCGACCCGACGCGCTGCCCACGGCGATCCGCTGGCCGCCATGAACCAACGGACGGCATCGGCGCCGTGCTCGTCCATCAACGGCATCGGCTCGAGGATGTTGCCGAGGTGCTTGGACATTTTGCGCCCGTCCTCGGCGAGCAGCAGACCGAGGCAGAGCACGTTCTCGTACGACGACCGCTCGAACACCAGGGTCCCGACCGCCATCAGGGTGTAGAACCAGCCGCGGGTCTGGTCGATGGCCTCGCAGATGAACTGCGCCGGGTATGCCTGCTCGAACTGCCGCGCAGACCCCTCGACGTGCGGATAGCCCCACTGCGCGAACGGCATCGACCCGGAGTCGAACCAGCCGTCGATCACCTCCGGTACCCGCCGCGCCTCCTCGCCGCACTGTGGGCAGCCGAAGCTGACCTCGTCGACGTATGGGCGGTGCGGGTCGAGGTCGCCGTGATCGACGCCGGCGAGCTCCGAGAGCTCACGCAGCGAGCCGACGCATGTCTCGTGCTGCTGCTCGCACCGCCAGATCGGCAGCGGCGTGCCCCAGTAGCGGCTGCGGGACAACGCCCAGTCGACGTTGTTGTCCAGCCAGTCGCCGTAGCGTCCGTGCTTGATCGAGTCGGGGTACCAGTTGGTGGCCTCGTTCTCGCGTACCAGCTCCTCCTTGATCGCCGTGGTGCGGATGTACCACGACGGGAGCGCGTAGTAGATCAGCGCGGTGTGGCAGCGCCAGCAGTGGGGATAGGCGTGCTCGTAGGCCAGGTGACGAAACAGCAGGCCCCGTGCTTGGAGGTCAGCCACCAGGTCGGCGTCGGCGTGCTTGAAGAACTGACCGCCGACCAGCGGGACCGAGTCCTCGAAATGCCCGTCCGGGCGGACCGGCTTCACCATCGGCAGGCCGTACTCGCGGGCCACTCGGAGGTCGTCCTCGCCGAAGGCGGGGGACTGGTGCACCAGTCCGGTGCCGTCCTCGGTGGTCACGTAGTCGGCGAGTACGACGAAGTGCGCCGGCTCGCCCTCTTCCGGGAACGGCACCAGCTCGAACGGGCGCCGGTAGGTCCACCGCTGCAGGTCGGTGCCGCGCAGCCGGCCCTGCACCGACCAGCCTTCTCCGAGCGCGGCCTCCAACAACGGCTCCGCCACGATCAGGCTCTCGTCGCCGTCGGTGGCCACCACGTAGTCGACGTCGGGATGCACGGCGACCGCGGTGTTGGACACCAGCGTCCACGGCGTCGTCGTCCACACCAGCAGCGAGGCCTTCCCGGCGTACTCGCCCGAAGTCAGTGGAAAACGGACGTAGACCGAGGGATCGACCACGGTCTCGTAGCCCTGCGCCAGCTCGTGGTCGGACAGGCCGGTGCCGCAGCGTGGGCAGTACGGCGCCACCCGGTAGTCCTCGACCAGCAGGCCCTTGGCGTGGATCTGCTTCAGCGCCCACCACACGCTCTCGACGTAGCTCGGGTGCATCGTCCAGTAGGCCTCGTCGAGGTTGACCCAGTAGCCCATCCGCTCGGTCATCTCGCGGAACTCGCCGACGTGGCGCAGCACCGACTCGCGGCAGCGGTCGTTGAACGCCGCGATGCCGAACGCCTCGATGTCGTTCTTGCCGGAGAACCCGAGCTCCTTCTCCACGGCGAGCTCGACGGGCAGACCGTGGCAGTCCCACCCGGCCTTGCGGGCCACGTGGAAACCCTGCATCGTCTTGAACCGAGGAAACACGTCCTTGAAGACCCGCGCCTCGACGTGGTGGGTGCCCGGTTTGCCGTTGGCGGTCGGCGGGCCCTCGTAGAACGTCCACGGTGCACCGGTGGCCGTCTGCTCCAGGGAGCGGTCGAAGACCTTGTGCTCGGCCCAGAGCGCGAGGACGCTGTGGTCGAGGGCGGGAAGGTCCACCTGCGGCGGCACGGGTCGGTACATCTGCGGTCCTCCGTCAGCGAGCTTGCTGCTCAGTTCTGCCGGAGGGACGAGCCCGCGACCACTGCCTGCGGGTCGCGTCCCGCGGTACCACCCTCCTTGGCCCGCGCCGTCCCGAGTCGTCCAGGACACGCACGAACCCTCTCGAGTCTGCCGCTGCCGGTTCTAGTAGGACTCCACGGTCACAGCCGAAGGTCTGTTCTTCCGGCGGCTCCGGGGTGATGGCCCCATCGTCGCGGTGCGGCAAGGCCCTCAGTCTAGGCGACGCCGCGGGCACGCGCACCGCGAGGCTGCCCCCGGCCAGCCGACGCCGGCAGATAACCACAACCGCACAGATGTGCGAAAAACCGTGCGGATGGTTGAAGCGGGTTGGCCGGTTGCCTATCCTCACGGCACCACGTGTGGTGCCGGCCATGTCACCCACGCCAAGGTTAGGGGTTTGGTCATGCCCAAGACGCCCGCCAAGAAGGCGACGGCCAAGAAGGCCACGTCCGCCGCCACGTCGACCGTCAGCAAGACACCGGCGACGAAGAACGCCGCTGCACGAAACGGCACGGCGAAGAAGGCTGGGACCAAGTCGCCGGCGAAGAAGAGTCCCGCCACGAAGACAGCCGTGAAAAAGGGTCCCGCCACGAAGACTGCTGCGAAGAAGACAGCCGCGCAGGCCCCTGCTGCGAAGAAGTCCGCACAGAAGGCTGCGGCGAAGAAGGGCGCACCGGCGAAGAAGGGCGCACCGGCGAAGAAGCCGGCCGCCACACGACCGGCACCGGCCAAGAAGGCCACGAAGCCCCCCAGCGCCAAGGCGGCATCGCGGCTGGCGGTGCGTGCGGACGAGAAGCCGTGGACCGCCGGCGAGCTCCGCGAGGTCAAGGACTCGCTCGGCACCGAGGCCGAGCGGCTGAGAGCCGAGATCTCCGAGGCCGAGGTCGAGATCGCCGATCTCTTCCGTGACGGCGGCGAGGGAGCGGGACAGGATCAGGCCGATGTAGGCTCGACCACCTTCGAACGTGACCATGAGATGTCGCTGGCCAACCACTCTCGCGAGATGCTCACGCAGATCGAGCACGCGCTGGAGCGCATCGACGACGGCAGCTACGGCATCTGCGAGAGCTGCGGCAACCCCGTGGGCAAGCTTCGGCTGATGGCGTTCCCGCGTGCGACACTGTGCGTGTCATGCAAGCAACGCCAGGAACGTCACTGAACACTGACGGCGCGCACACAGACCCTGATGACCGGATGTCGGCGCCGCGCCACATCCGGTTGTTCGTCGCCGTGGCCGTGCTCGCCTACGGGCTCGACGTGGTCACCAAGGAGGTCGCCCTCTCCACGCTGTCGGACCGGGCGCCGATCGAGCTCGCCGGTGGCCTGCTGACCCTGCGGCTGACCTCTAACCCGGGCGCGGCATTCAGCCTCGGCACCGACTTCACGGTCGTGCTGAGCCTGGTCTCGATCGCGGTGGTGGTCGCCGTGGTGTGGATCGCGCGGCGCGTGCGCAGCCGGCTGTGGGCGGTGTCGCTGGGCCTCCTGCTCGGCGGTGCCGCGGGCAACCTGACCGACCGGCTGGTGCGTGACCCGGGCCCGTTGCGCGGGCACGTGGTCGACTTCCTCGAGCTGCCGAACTGGCCGGTCTTCAACGTCGCCGACTCCGCCATCGTGGTGGCGGCCGTGCTGATCGTGGTGCAGAGCGTCCGTGGCGTCTCGCTCGACGGGCGCAAGGTCGACGCGTGAGTGACCTGCGCGCGCTGCCGGTGCCCGACGGGCTGGCGGGCGAGCGGGTCGATGCTGCGCTCGCGCGGATGTTCGGCTTCTCCCGCACCACGGCTGCCGATCTGGTCGCCGACGGCAAGGTCTGCATCGACGGTGCGACGCCGATCAAGTCCGACCGGGTGACCCCGGGCTCCTGGCTCGAGGTCGAGGTCCCGGCTCCGCCCTCCGCCGTCGAGGTGGTGCCGGAGACGGTCGAAGGCTTGGGCATCGTGCACGACGACGAGCACATCGTCGTGGTGGACAAGCCGGTCGGAGTGGCGGCACATCCAAGCCCCGGCTGGTCGGGCCCCACCGTGCTCGGCCACCTCGTCGGAGCCGGCTTCACTGTTGCGACCTCGGGGGCGGCCGAGCGGCAGGGGATCGTGCACCGGCTAGATGTCGGCACCAGCGGTCTGATGGTGGTGGCCAAGTCGGAGCTGGCGTACTCGCGGCTGAAGCGCGCGTTCAAGGAGCGCACGGTCGACAAGACCTACCATGCCCTGGTGCAGGGCCACCCCGACCCGCTGCGCGGCACCATCGACGCCCCGATCGGCCGGCATCCCAAACACGACTACAAGTTCGCGGTCGTTGCCGACGGCAAGCCGAGCGTGACCCACTACGAGACCCTGGAGGCGCACCGGTTCGCCAGCCTGCTCGAGGTCGGGCTGGAGACGGGGCGCACCCACCAGATCCGGGTGCACCTGAGCGCGGTCCGGCACCCCTGCGTCGGCGATCTGACCTATGGCGCCGACCCGGTGCTGGCACAGCGAGCCGGGCTGCGCCGGCAGTGGCTGCAGGCTATGCGGCTGGGCTTTCGCCACCCCGGCTCCGACCAGTGGGTGGAGTTCTCCTCCAGCTACCCCGACGACCTTCGCGCGGCTCTCGAGGTGGTCCGGGAGGCGCTGTGAGCCAGTGGTCCATCCGGCCGGCGACCGACGAGGACGCCGCCGCGGTGGCTCACGTGCTGATCGGCTCCCGGCGAGCCAACCTCGGCTCGGTCCCGCCACTGAAGCGCTCCGACGCCGAGGTGCACGCCTGGGTGCGCACGATGCTGCTGCTCGAGCGGGAGGTGTGGGTCGTCGACGTCGGCCGTGTCGTCGGTGTGCTCGCGCTGGACGCCGAGTGGCTGGACCAGCTCTACCTGCTGCCCGAGTACGCCGGGCAGGGCATCGGTGCCGCGTTGCTCGACCTGGCGAAGGTGCTGCGACCGGACGGCTTCGGCCTGTGGGTCTTCGTCAGCAACACCGGGGCGCAGCGGTTCTACGAGCGGCACGGCCTCGTCGAGGTCGAGCGCACCGACGGTGCGGGCAACGACGAACGTGTCCCCGACATCCATTACACCTGGGTCCCTGCCTGACGTGCGGCAGTGGCGGCCCGCGCCGTCGCCCGCCACTGGCCTGTCGGCCGTCGGCCTGTCGACGTCGGTTGTCGGTGCGGTATCGCATAGTCTTCGGGGTGGCCTTCCCCGCGCCCGCTCGCTCGTTGTTGGTTGGAGCACCACGCCGCATGTCGAACTCGTTCGCCCATCTGCACGTCCACACCGAGTTCTCGATGCTCGACGGGGCGGCACGCATCAACGAGCTGATGGCGGAGGCGGCCGCGCAGCAGATGCCGGCGGTCGCGATGACCGACCACGGCAACATGTTCGGCGCCTACGACTTCTACCGGGCCGCCAAGGCGCACGGCGTCAAGCCGATCATCGGGATCGAGGCGTACCTGACGCCCAACACCAGCCGCTTCGAGCGGCGCCGGGTGCAGTGGGGCGGCGGCGGGCGCGGTGACGTCTCCGGAGCCGGTGCCTACACCCACATCACCTTGCTCGCGGAGACCACCGAGGGCATGCACAACCTGTTCCGGATGAACTCGTCCGCGTGGATGGAGGGCTACTACTTCAAGCCGCGGATGGACCGCGAGCTGCTGCACCGCTACGGCAAGGGCGTCATCGCGACCACCGGCTGCCCCTCCGGAGAGGTGCAGACGCTGCTGCGGCTCGGCAAGTACGACGAGGCGCTCGCCAGTGCCGCGGAGTTCCGCGACATCTTCGGTGCCGACAACTACTTCCTCGAGCTGATGGACCACGGGCTCGGCATCGAGCGCGACGTCCGTGACGACCTGCTCCGGCTCGGCAAGGACCTCGGGCTGCCGCTGGTCGCCAGCAACGACCTGCACTACACCCGCCCCGAGGACGCCGAGGGCCACTCCGCCCTGCTGTGCGTGCAGTCGGGGTCGACGCTCGCCGACCCCACCCGGTTCAAGTTCGACGCCGACGACTTCTACCTCAAGACCGCCGCGGAGATGCGCGAGGTGTGGCGCGACTTCCCCGAGGCCTGCGACAACACCCTGCTCATCGCCGAGCGCTGCAACGTGGAGTTCGACGAGTCGGCCAGCTACATGCCGCAGTTCCCGGTGCCCGAGGGCGAGACCGAGGAGAGCTGGTTCCAGCACGAGGTCGACCGCGGGTTGCAGGCGCGGTTCCCCGGGGGCGTCACCGAGGAGGTGCGCAAGCAGGCCGACTACGAGGTCGGCGTGATCAACCAGATGCGCTTCCCCGGCTACTTCCTCGTCGTGGCCGACTTCATCAACTGGGCCAAGCAGAACGGCATCCGCGTGGGGCCGGGCCGAGGCTCAGGAGCCGGCTCGATGGTGGCCTACGCGATGCGTATCACCGACCTCAACCCGCTCGAGCACGGGCTGATCTTCGAGCGCTTCCTCAACCCCGAGCGCGTCTCGATGCCCGACTTCGACATCGACTTCGACGAGCGCCGGCGCGGTGAGGTGATCCGCTACGTCACCGACAAGTACGGCAGCGACCGGGTCGCGCAGATCGTCACCTATGGCACGATCAAGGCCAAACAGGCCGTGAAGGACTCCTCGCGGGTGCTCGGCTTCCCGTTCGCGATGGGGGAGCGGATCACCAAGGCGATGCCGCCCACGGTGATGGGCAAGGACGTCCCGCTGTCCGGCATCTTCGACCCTGAGCACCAGCGCTACAGCGAGGCGGGCGAGTTCCGGGCGCTCTACGACGGCGACGTCGATGTCCGCCGGGTCGTCGACACCGCGAAGAAGCTGGAGAACCTCAAGCGCCAGTGGGGCGTGCACGCGGCCGGCGTCATCATGTCCAGTAAGCCACTGATGGACGTGATCCCGCTGCTTCGCCGCGAGCAGGACGGCGCGGTCATCACGCAGTTCGACTACCCGACGTGTGAGACGCTCGGGCTGCTCAAGATGGACTTTCTCGGGCTGCGCAACCTCACGGTTATCGACGACGCGTTGAAGAACATCAAGCTCAACCGCGGCGTGACCGTCGTACCCGAGGATCTGACCCTCGACGACCCCGCGACGTTCGCGCTGCTGCAGCGTGGTGACACGCTCGGGGTGTTCCAGCTCGACGGCGGGCCGATGCGTGCGCTGCTGCGCTCGATGCGCCCGGACAACTTCGAAGACATCTCCGCGGTCGGCGCGCTCTACCGGCCGGGCCCAATGGGCGCCAACTCTCACAACGAGTATGCCGACCGCAAGAACGGCCGCAAGCCGGTCGTGCCGATTCACCCCGAGCTGGAGGAGCCGCTCAAGGACGTCCTCGGCGACACCTACGGCCTGATCGTCTACCAGGAGCAGGTGATGGCGATCGCCCAGCAGCTGGCCGGCTACTCGCTGGGCCAGGCCGACCTGCTGCGCCGGGCGATGGGCAAGAAGAAGAAGGCAGAGCTGGACAAGCAGTTCGAGATCTTCTCCGCCGGCATGACCGAGCGGGGCTACTCCACGGGCGCGGTCAACACGCTGTGGGAGATCCTGCTGCCGTTCTCCGACTATGCCTTCAACAAGGCGCACTCGGCGGCCTACGGCCTGGTGTCGTACTGGACGGCCTACCTCAAGGCCAACTACCCGGCCGAGTACATGGCGGGGCTGCTGACCAGCGTGCAGGACTCGAAGGACAAGATGGCGATCTATCTCAACGAGTGTCGCCGCATGGGCATCAAGGTGCTGCCGCCCGACGTCAACGAGTCCGAGGCCGACTTCACCCCGGTCGGCACCGACATCCGCTTCGGCATGACGGCCGTGCGCAACGTCGGGCACAACGTCGTCGACGCGATCTCGGCGGCGCGGGAGACCAAGGGCCGCTTCAGCGACTTCGACGACTTCATGGGCAAGGTGCCACCGCTGGCGTGCAACAAGCGCGTCATCGACTCCCTGATCAAGGCCGGCGCATTCGACTCGCTCGGCCACCGGCGCCGGGCACTGGTCGCCATCCACGAGGAGGCGGTCGACCAGTACATCGACCTCAAGCGCAACGAGGCGATCGGCCAAGACTCGCTGTTCGGCGCGTTCGGCGACGACGGCGGTGACGACGGCGCGGAAGGGGCAACGTTCCTCGGGTTCAGCGTCAAGGTGCCTGACATCGAGGACTGGGACAAGCAGACGCTGCTGGGCCACGAGCGCGAGATGCTCGGCCTGTATGTGTCCGACCATCCGCTGTTCGGGCTCGAGCACCTGCTGGCCAGCGCGAGCGACTGCACCATCGGCCAGCTGCTGGTCGACGAGGACCGGCCCGACGGCAGCTCGATCACGGTCGGCGGGCTGGTCACCAACGTGCAGCGCAAGCTGACCAAGCGCGGCGACCCGTGGGCGGTCGTCCATCTCGAAGACCTCGAGGGTGGGGTCGACGTGATGCTGTTCCCCTCGACCTACCAGCTGGCCTCGACGCTGCTGGTCGACGACGCGATCCTGGTGGTCAAGGGCCGGCTGCGCCGCCGCGACGACACTCCGGAGCTGCATGCCCAGGAGGTGACGGTGCCCGACCTCAGCGACGGCCCGACCGGGCCGGTCGTGATCTCGCTGCCGGTCACCCGGTGTACTCCGCCGGTGGTCGAGCAGCTCAAGGACGTCCTCGGCACCCACCCGGGGATGACCGAGGTGCACCTGCGGCTGATGTCCCAGGCCAGCACCAAGCTGATGCGGCTCGACGAGCGGCTGCGGGTCGCTCCGTCGCCGGCACTGATGGCCGACCTCAAGGCGCTGCTCGGCCCGAGCTGTCTCGCCGGCTGATAGCCTCGCTGAGCCTGGACGACGGAGCGCCACACGTATTCTGCGCCGTGCCGCTGGAGGGCAGGAACTGCGCCAGCCCGGTGTCGGCGTAGGCCGCCGACACCGATGCGCCGGTCGGGCTGGTGATCCCGGTCAGCGACTCCCCGCCGTTCGCGGCGTACCCGAAGCTGGTCTGCGCACCGCTACCACTGGTCGCCGACGCCACGTCGAAGTCCGGGGTGTAGCCGGTGGAACGGTTCCGGCCCAGCGGGTCGGTTGCGGCGATCCCGGCCACGTCGCGGGTGACGTCGGTGACCCGGTTGGTCGCGTCGTAGCCGAACCGGGTCTGCACGCCGGCGGTGTTGGTGACCGAGGTCAGCCGGCCGGGTCGGTGATCGAGGTCAGCACCGGCGCACCGCCGGTGTTGAAGTCGTAGTCATAGCTCACCCTACGCACCGTGCCGTCATCACCGGTCTGGGTCAGCGAGCCATGCATGCCGTAGGCGAAGTTCACCTCCACCGTGCGCGCTCCCGGCCCGCCGCGGGTGGACTCGATCTGCTGCAGCCGCTGGGCCCCGGAACTGGAGTAATCGAACGTGGCCTGCTGGCCGTTGCGGTCCCGGATCAGCCTCAGCCGGCCATCCCCGTCGAACACCGACACCGCGTTGGATGTGTGGTCGGTCAGCTCCCACCCGGCGCCGTTGGCGACGAGGGTGTTGGTGAACCCGGCCGGTGAGGTGCAGGAGGCCGCGCCCGGCGACGTCGGCTGGTACAGGCCCTGGCGGCCGTCCGGGGCCAGGTACAGCACCGACCCGTCGTCGTTGGCGACCAGCCGGGTATCGGCACCCAGCCGCATCTGCCAACCCAGGCCCGCCGCACCGTCGGCGGCCGGGGAGTCCGAGCCGACCAGCAGGCTGTTGTAGTCCAGACCCAGCTGCACATCGCCGCTTATGCCGGGCAGCGTCAGGCCGGTGGTCGTGACCAGCAGGTTCCCGGTGCCCACGTCCACACTCGCCTGCACCCGGTCACCGACCGCGAAGTCGACCCGGGTCGCGCCCGGCCGCGGACCCACCGGCAACGGCGCCGCATCGACCACCGCCGAGGCCTCCGGCGGCGCCGCGACACCCCCGACCAACGTGCACACTGCGACGAACCCTCTAGCCTCGATCGCCGCGCAATCGGTCACCGGCTGATAGCCGCGCGTACGGCGCCGGTGAGCGCGGCCAGGTCGTCGGACGCCAGCTCGATGTCGAAGCCGCGCCGGCCGCCCGAGACCAGCAGCGTCGCATGCGCGAACGCACTCTCGTCGATCACCGTCGGCAGGCGCTTACGCTGCCCGAGCGGGCTGATCCCGCCGCGCACATAGCCGGTGCTCCGCTCGGCAGCCCCCGGATCGGCCATCGTGGCTTTCTTCGCGCCCAGCGCGCCGGCGACGGCCTTGAGGTCCAAAGAGCTGCTTACCGGCACCACGGCGACCGCGAGCGCGCCGCTGTCCAGGGCCACGACCAGCGTCTTGAACACGCGCGCCGGGTCGACGCCGAGGGCCTGCGCCGCCTCCAGCCCGAACGACGCCGTCGACGGGTCATGCTCATACGTGTGCGGGGTGAACGCCACGCCCCGGCGCTGCAAGGCCGTGGTGGCCGGCGTACCCGTCATGTGCCTCAGCCTATGACCGCTGACTTAGGATCGACTCTCGTGCCGTCTCCCGCCGAACCACCGATCACCTGGACCTCCGTCGTCCGCACCGCCACCGTGACGCTGGCGGTGTTCGCGGTCGCGGGTGTGGTGGGGGGCTGGGTCTGGGCGATGGTCACCGACCCGCCGTCCTACCGGGTCCAGACCGCCCTTCCCGACCCGTTGCCTGCAGATGCCATCGTCACCGCAAACTTCGAGTCCGACGCGAGCTTCCTGCTGGTCGCCGTGGTCGGTGGCCTGGTGTGCGCGGTCGCCTGCACGGCACTGTTCCGGGCGCGTGGTCTGGTGCTGCTCGCTTCGGTGCTCGCCGGCTCCTTCTTGGCGAGCTATCTCGCCCAGCTCACGGGTACGGCGCTGGGGCCGGCGTCGTTGACGGAGCAGGCCACCGGGGCGTCGGTCGGCGACGTCTTGACCTATCCGATCGAGGTAAACGCCACCGCCGTGCTCCTGGTCTGGCCGATCGCTGCCATGGTCGGCTTGATGCTCACGGTGTCACTGCTCACGCCGGTTCCGCATTCGGCCGCGGCCGACCCCGGCATGCACTAGGTTCTGCTGAGTCACGCTCAGCACACCAAGGGGAACAGTCGATGTCCAACGACGAGATCGTGGGTGGCGGCGGTCACCCGGAGCCGACCGCAGCACCGAAGAAGCGACGCACCGGTCTGGTGGTCGGCGTGGTCGGTGGTGTGGTCGCTGCGGTCGGGCTGCCGCTCGGCGGCTTCGCGGTCTACAACGCGCTGTCCGGCGGCGGCACGCAGCCGCACGACGCGTTGCCTGCGGATGCGATCGGCTACCTGCGGCTGGACCTCGACCCCTCGGCCGGTCAGAAGATCGAGGCTCTGCGGATGCTGGACAAGTTCCCGGGCTTCGAGGACGTCACCGGCATCGACGACCCGCGCACCGACCTGCGCAAGGCGCTCTTCGAGGCGATGCGGGAGGACAGCGGCTGTGACCTCGACTTCGAGGACGATGTCGAGCCCTGGCTGGGCGAGCGTCTGGGTGTGGCCGTCTTCGCGCCGACCGACGGAACGGGCGAGCCCGGCGTCACAGTCGCCGTGCAGGTCCAGGACGAGGAGACCGCACGCAGCGGCATCGAGGACCTGATGGCCTGCGGCAGCCCCGACGGCGAGGCCACCGAGGGCTGGGCCTACTACAACGACTACATGATCGTGGCCGAGACCCAGAAGCTCGCCGACGGCTACGCCGAGTCCGCGAGCCGCTCGAGCCTCGCCGACAACGACGTCTTCGCTGCCGACATGGACCGGCTCGGCGAGCAGGGCGTGGCATCGATCTGGTTCGACGGCCAGGGGATCATGGACGCCGCCGGTCCGATGTTGTCGGGCTTCGCGGCGCCCGGGTCCGGCTCCGGGGGCATGAGCGACCAGCTGGAGAAGGCCGTGCAGCAGTCCTACCGCAGCGGTGCAGTCGCGTTCCGCTTCGACAACGGTGCGGCCGAGGTCGCCACTGTGGTGACTGGTGACGCCTACGAGAAGCTCGACGGCGCAGGCACGGCCTCCGCCGAGCTCCCGGAGAGCACCGCCGTGGCGATCGGTGTCGCTGACGGCGACCGCTGGGTCGACGAGCAGTGGGACAGCCTGCTGGAGATCGCCAGCGACGGGCAGGACCCGCAGGCAGCCATCGACGAGATCGAGGCAGCGACCGGGCTGCGGCTGCCCGCCGACCTGCAGACGCTGCTCGGCAGCGACTTCGCCCTGGCGCTGGACGGCGCGGGTCTGGTCGAGACGGTCACGGCCGGCGACGTGTCGATGCTTCGCCTCGGTGCGCGGATCGCGACCGACGCCGACGAGTTCGCCAAGGTGTTCGACGACGTGCAGACGCTCGCGACGCGCAGCGGCGTACCCGTGAGGCTCACCAAGGTCGAGACCGACGACGGCGTCGCGGTAGCCACCAGCGACGAGTACGCCGAAGCGCTCGCCGACGGCGGTGCACTCGGCGACACCGCGAAGTTCCAAGCCGCGGTCAACGACGCCGCCGACGCCCAGTCCTACGCCTATGTCGACGTCGACGGCCTGGAGCCGCTGCTGGAGGCCCTCGCCGACCCGGGCGACCAGGAGGCGCTCGTTAACATCAAGCCGGTCGATGCTGTCGGCGCGTCCAGCCAGATCCACGACGGCTACGTCGAGGCGACCCTGCGGGTCACCGTCGACTGACCCACTGCCAAACCTCGCGGGCCAACCTCGCCGCGAGATCGCAGTTCTGCCCGAGCAAGGTCAGTTGGGGGACCAGCCGGTGCGTGCGACTTCGGTCGCGGGCAGGGAGGGTATCGCCCGCATCGCCTGCATCTCCTGGCGCATCGCGCCGGTGAGCATCCGCAGCCGGCTGGCGTCGTCGTCGACCTCGAGTAGGTTCTGCCGCTGCTGCAGGGTGAGTAGGCAGGTCGCGGCCAGGCTGTACGACAGGCCGGTCGGGTCGTGCGGCAGATCTCCGGCCAGCACCTCGTTGCCCCGCATCTGGGCCAGGTCGACCCGGTAGCGCTCGAACATCGCACGCGCCCGGTTGGCGGCCCGCTCGGCGTCGTCGCCGGCGGCCTCCGCCAGCCACTCGACCTGTCCGACGATGTATTCGCCGGAAGGGTCGACAGCGTCGACGCGAAGCCGCCGTCCACCGACCACCTCGATGTCGAAGCGGCCGTCGTCGAGCTGGTCCACCGACAGCAGCCGCGCCTCACAGCCGACGCGCTGCAGCGAGTGGACGCCGCGGCTGCCGACCTCGAAGCCCTCGCGGATCGCGACGATGCCGAAGGCACGCTCGGGCTCGGCGACGTCGGAGATTAGCGTGGACACCAGCGACCGATAACGCTCCTCGAAGATGTGCAGCGGCATCGTGACCCCGGGAAACAGCACCGCGCCCAGCGGGAAGATCGGTAGTCCAGCGCCCACGACCGTCACGCTATCGCTGCATCCCACCTCCCGACACCCGGCGTGGCCCACGCGGCCGCCCGCCTACGATGGATCCTGTGATTCGCCGTATCGACCTGCGTCCCGAGAATGCCGCAGCGGCCGCCTCCGCCTCGGGACCCGTCACCTCGGGATCCGCGGCCTACCGCGGCGTGGTGCCCCGCGCGGCCCTCGACGTGGAGACCGCTGTGGAGCGGGTGCGCCCGATCTGCGACGACGTGCGCTCCCGCGGCGTCGAGGCGCTGCGGCACTACGCCAAGACCTTCGACGGCGTCGAGATCACCGACGTGCGAGTCCCGGCGCCCGCGATCACCGCAGCGCTCGAAGGCCTCGACCCCGACGTGCGCGCCGGGATCGAGGAGTCCATCGCCAGGCTGCGCCGCACGTGTGTCGCCGAGCGGGGCGCCGACGTGGTCACCGAGGTGGTTCCCGGCGGCGTGGTGACCCAGCGCCTGGTGCCGGTGGACCGGGTCGGCCTCTACGCGCCCGGCGGGCTCGCCCCGTTGGTGTCCAGCGTCGTCATGAACGTCGTACCCGCGCAGGTCGCCGGTGTCGCCTCGATCGCGCTGGCCAGCCCACCGCAGGCCGAGTACGGCGGCCTGCCGCACCCGACCATCCTGGCCGCGTGCGCGCTGCTCGGCGTCGACGAGGTCTACGCCGCCGGCGGGGCGCAGGCGGTCGCGATGTTCGCCTACGGGTACGGCGATGGCGGCACCGACTCCGAGGCGTGCGCGCCGGTGGACCTGGTCACCGGCCCCGGCAACATCTACGTCGTGGCGGCCAAGCGGCTGCTCAAGGGACGGATCGGGATCGACTCCGAGGCCGGCCCCACCGAGATCGCCGTGCTCGCCGACGACAGCGCCGACGCCGCACACGTGGCGGCGGA
>DASSKO010000047.1:0-5882 GCA_035690425.1 Nocardioidaceae bacterium | reverse complement strand
GGGGCGACCGGATCCGAGTGCGGCTCAGAAGCGTTCGGCGAGGTCGGTCAGCCTGGCGACGTAAGCCGGCCAGTCCTGTTGCTCCGGGAGGTTGGTGGCTTCCGCTCGGAGACCCGCCGCGCCGTCGATCTCCTCCCGGAGGATGTCGGCGTGCCCGACGTGTCGTGCCAGGTCGTCGATCACGTGCACGATGATGCGCTCCAGGGTGACCGGGTTGTACTCCTGTCTCCACCACGGCACTCGACCGAGTGCATCGAGTGGAAGCTCCTCGATGGTCGCGTCGGCGAAGCTCCACACCCGCCGATACAGGTCGATGATGCCGTCGCAGGTCTCGGTCTCGGTCGCGTACCAGTCGGCCTGCGGGTCCACCTCGAACACCTCGTCCGGGATCCGCTCCTCGGGCGTCGGCCACTCACGGCCGAAGGTGTCGCCGAAGTAGCCGATCTCGACGTTGGCCATGTGCTTGACGATGCCGATGAGGTTCGTGCCGGTGGGCGTCCGGGGCATCCGGAGGTCACGCTCGCTGAGGCCGCCCAGCTTCCAGAGCAGCGCGTCGCGGTTGGACTGCAGGTAGTGACGCAGTGTGGCCCTGGGTTCCGTCAGATCGCTCATGTGAACAGTCTGGCCTGCATGCGAGTCATCCGCTCGCGCCGCTGGCTCGGCCCCGTCACTCGGTCACGGTGTCGCCATGGCGATGCGCCACCTTCCACTCGCCGCCCTCACGGCGATACACCTGGGTGGCACGCAGGGTGTAGCTGCGCACCCGGCCGTCGACGGACGCCGAGGTGTGCTCGAGTCCGGCGGTGTAGGCCATGTCGCCTACCACGTCGTACGCCTGCAGCTCGAACGCGTAGGACGTGCAGTCGGAGAAGCTCCTCCCGAGCAAGGTGAACAGCTCGTCCACCTCCTGCTGCCCATAGGCGTTGCGCCAGGCGCCGAGCACGCTGACGGGCTCGTTGCGGGACCAGAGCGCCCGGCGCGGGGCTTCGTCGCCGTTGTGCAGGGCGCGCTCCGCCTCGTACAACGCGGTCTCGACCCACGCCCGGAAGTCGTCGCGGTCGTTCATGTCCTCATCATGCTCCCGGTCCAGCGTCTGCGCACCTGTCAACCTCGGCGGGGGAACCGCAGCGGGCCTGGGCGCCGCCACGACTGTCCCTCAGTGCGCCTCGCTCGGCACGCGTGCCGCCTCCGGTCCCGCGTCCGACCGGCTGTCCGGCAGCGGGTCGGTCGCGGCCCGGACGAACTGTGCGTGGTAGAGCGCGGCGTACGCGCCGTTCTCGGCGAGCAGCTCGGCGTGGCTGCCCTGCTCGACGATCCGCCCGTCCTCCATCACCAGGATCAGGTCGGCGTCCCGGATCGTGGAGAGCCGGTGCGCGATGACGAAGCTGGTCCGGTCGGTGCGCAGCGCGGCCATCGCGTGCTGCACCAGCAGCTCGGTCCGGGTGTCGACCGAGCTGGTCGCCTCGTCGAGGATCAGCAGCGCCGGGTTCGCGAGGAAGGCGCGGGCGATCGTGATCAGCTGCCGCTCCCCCGCGCTGATGTTCCCGCCGTCCTCGTCGATCACCGTGGCGTACCCGTCGGGCAGGCTGTGCACGAACCGGTCCACGAAGGTCGCCCGGGCCGCGGCGAGGATCTCCTCCTCGGTCGCCTCGGGCCTGCCGTAGGCGATGTTGTCGCGGATCGTGCCACCGAACAGCCAGGCGTCCTGGAGCACCATCCCGATCTGGCTGCGGAGCTGCGCGCGTCCCATCCCGGCCACGTCGACCCCGTCGAGGGTGATCCGGCCGGCGCGTACGTCGTAGAAGCGCATGACGAGGTTCACCAGGGTGGTCTTCCCTGCACCGGTGGGACCGACGATCGCCACGGTCTGGCCGGGCTCCGCGACCAGGGAGAGGTCCTCGATGAGCGGCCGGTTCTCGACGTAGCTGAAGGACACGTCCTCGAAGACGACGCGGCCACGCTGGCCCTGCGGCGCTCCGGCCGCGACGCTGTCGGCCGGCTCCTCCTCCGCGTCGAGCAGCTCGAAGACCCGCTCGGCGGAGGCCACTCCCGACTGCAGCAGGTTCACCATCGAGGCGACCTGCGTCAGCGGCTGGGTGAACTGCCGGGAGTACTGGATGAACGCCTGGACGTCGCCGAGGCTGAGCGACCCGCTCGCGACCCGCAGCCCGCCGAGCACCGCGATCACGACGTAGTTCAGGTTCCCGATGAACATCATCAGCGGCATGATCAGGCCCGACACGAACTGCGCCCCGAAGCTGGACCTGAAGAGCTCCTCGTTCTGCGCGCCGAACGTCGCCTCGCTCTCGCGCTGGTGCCCGAACACCTTCGTCAGCGCATGGCCGGTGAAGGCCTCCTCGATGTGCGCGTTCAGCGTGCCGGTGCGCCGCCACTGCGCGATGAACATCTTCTGTGAGCGCTTCATGATCGTGCCCGTGACCAGCATGGTCACCGGGATCGTGACCAGGGCGACCAGCGCGAGGGTCGGCGAGATCACGAACATGACGGTGACCACCCCGACGACGGTCAGCAGCGACGTGAGCAGCTGGCTCATCGTCTGCTGCAGGGTCTGCGAGATGTTGTCGATGTCGTTGGTGACCCGGCTGAGCAGCTCACCGCGCGGCTGCTGGTCGAAGTAGCTCAACGGCAGCCGGTGGATCTTGTCCTCGACGTCGGACCGCATCCGGTAGACGGTGCGCTGCACGACGTCGTTGAGCAGGAAGCCCTGCAGCCAGCCGAAGACCGCCGCCCCGACGTACACCCCGAGCGCGAGCAGCAGCACCCGGCCGAGCGCGGCGAAGTCGACCGGGTCGTGCTGCAGGAACGCCCCGAAGATCACGTCGGTCGCCCGGCCGAGGATCTTCGGGCCGACCGAGGTGAGACCGACGCTGACCACCGCCAGCCCGGCGACCGCGACCGCCTTCCTGCGGTCCGGACGCAGCCGGCCGACCAGACGCTTCGCGGACGGGCCGAAGTCCGTCGCCTTCTGGCCCACCATGCCACCGCCGAAGGGGCCGCCGCGGCCCGGACCGCCCTGGCCGGGAATCCGCTCGGTCTGCTTCATCCGCCCGGTCGCGGGGCCGCTCATGCTGCCTCCTCCGCGGTGATCTGGGAGTCGACGATCTCCTGGTAGGTGGGGCAGTCCAGCAGCAGCTCGTCGTGCGTGCCGAGGCCGACGACCGCGCCGTCGTCGAGCACGATGATCTGGTCGGCGTCGATCACCGTGGAGACCCGCTGGGCGACGACCACCACGGTCGCGTCGCGGGTGACGGGCGCGAGCGCCCCGCGCAGCCGTGCCTCCGTGCTGAGGTCGAGGGCCGAGAAGGAGTCGTCGAAGAGGTAGATCTCCGGCCGCCGGATGACCGCGCGGGCGATCGCCAGCCGCTGCCGCTGGCCGCCGGAGAGGTTGGTGCCGCCCTGGGCCACCGTCGCGTCCAGGCCGCCGTCGAGCGCCTCGACGAAGTCCCGCGCCTGGGCGATCTCGAGGGCCTCCCACAGATCGGCCTCGGTCGCGTCCGGCCTGCCGTAGCGCAGGTTGGAGGCGACCGTGCCGGAGAACAGGTACGCCTTCTGCGGGACCAGTCCGATCGTGCCCCACAGCAGGTCGGGGTCGAGGCGGCGTACGTCCACGCCGTCCACGCGCACCACGCCGGCGGTCGCGTCGGACAGCCTCGGGATCAGGTTGAGCAGCGTGCTCTTGCCGGCACCGGTGGACCCGATGAGCGCCGTGGTCTGCCCCGCGCGTGCGAGGAACGAGACGTCGCGCAGCACCGGGTGGTCGGCGCCGGGATAGCTGAACTCGACGTGGGCGAGCTCGAGCTCGCCGCGCCGGTCCAGCGTGGTGACCGGGTCCGCGGGAGGTACGACGGACGAGTCGGTCTCGAGAACCTCGACGATCCGGTCGGCGCACACCGCGGCCCGCGGCACCATCGTCAGCATCAGCGTCGCCATCATCACCGACATCAGGATCTGCACCAGGTAGGTCAGGAACGCCGTCAGCGAGCCCACCTGCATCAGGCCGGCGTCAACCCGGTGCCCGCCGAACCACAGCACCGCCACCGTGGAGACGTTGAGGATCAGCAGCACCAGCGGGAACAGGGTCGCCATCCAGCGGCCGACCCTGGTGGCGACGTCGGTGAGCTCGCCGTTGACGTCACCGAACCGGTGCCGCTCGTACGGCTCACGGACGAACGCGCGGACGACCCGGATGCCGGTGATCTGCTCCCGGAGCACGCGGTTGACCGCGTCGATGCGCACCTGCATCACCCGGAAGCCGGGCACCATCCGGGACACGACGACCCCGACGGCCAGCAGCAGCGCCGGGACGCAGACCAGCAGCAGCCAGGACAGCCCGAACTCCTCGCGCATCGCCATCAGCACGCCGCCGACCATCATGATCGGCGCGGTCACCATCAGCGTGGCGCCGAGCAGGACCAGCATCTGCACCTGCTGCACGTCGTTGGTGTTGCGGGTGATCAGCGACGGCGCGCCGAAGCGGGCGACCTCCCGTGCGGAGAAGGAGCCGACCCGGTGGAACAGCGCCGCGCGGACGTCACGGCCGAAGGACATCGCGGTGCGCGCGCCGACGTACACCGCGCCGATCGTGCAGCTGATCTGGACCAGCGCCACACCGAGCATCACCAGGCCGATCCGGATGATGTAACCGGTGTCCCCGGTCGCGATGCCGTTGTCGATGATGTCGGCGTTGAGGCTGGGCAGGAACAGCGCGGCCATCGTGGCGGCGAACTGCAGCACGACCACCACCAGCAGCGGTCGGCGGTACGGCGCCAGGTGGCTCTTGAGCAGGCGGAGCAGCATCAGTCCCGCCCCCCGGACCCGGCGACGCCGGAGACGACGACCGTGGCGATCTCCTCCGCGGTCAGCCCCGCACGGTCGTCCATGCCGGGGTGCCGGGAACCGAACACCAGGCTCCTGAGCGCCAACGCGGCACGCTCTGCCGGGACGCGCAGCTCGTCCTGGTAGCGAGCGAACAGGTCGGTCAGGCTCTCGAGCAGCGCCCGGTTCGCCTCGAGCACGAACTCCGGCGGGCCGGTGCGCTGCTCGCGTGGCTGGTCCTCGGCGCCGGGACCGAGGGCGCCGCGGACCGCCATCAGCACCGCCATCACCCGCTCCATGCTGGCGAGCATCTCCTCCGCGACCATCCGCACCATGGCGCGCAGGTCGAGGTCCGGGTCGATCTCGGAGAGCCGCCGCCGACCCCGCTCGGGGTCGAACGTCGCCCGGGCGGCGGCGTGCATCAGCGCACACTTGTCGGGGAAGACGCGGAAGATCGTGCCCTCGGCGACGCCGGCCGCCTCGGCGATCTGGCGGGTGGTCACGGAGGCGCCGTGGGTGACCAGCAGGGGGATGACCGCGTCCACGATGGCCTGACGGCGCTCGTCGGGCGCCATCGGGGCGGCACGAGGTGTCATGCCGGCCAGAGTAGATGAGTGAGCACTCACTCACAAGTGGTTTTCGTCGGGGTCACGGCGCCAGCCGCTCGACGCGCCACCCCTCCCCCTCGCGCCGGTAGCGCAGCCGGTCGTGCATCCGGCCGGCCCGGCCCTGCCAGAACTCGACCAGCCGCGGCGCGACCCGGAACCCGCCCCAGTGCGGCGGCGTCGGCACCTCCCCGTCGTCGAAGCGGCCGGCCACGTCGGCGTACCGCGCGTCGAGCTCGGCGCGGTCCGCGACCACCCGCGACTGCGGCGAGGCCCACGCGCCCAGCTGCGACTCGCGCGGACGGGTGGCGAAGTAGGCGTCGTTCTCCGCGGCGCTCGCCTGCGTTGCACTGCCCTCGACCCGCACCTGTCGCTCCAGCGGGTGCCAGGGGAACAGCAGCGCGCACTCGGGGTTGTCGCTCAGCTCCGCACCCTTGCGGG
>DASSKO010000046.1:0-3996 GCA_035690425.1 Nocardioidaceae bacterium | reverse complement strand
CCTGGTGGCGGCGCTCGCGGTGCACGTGGAAGAGCGCCTCGCGGACCAGCCGCGGCAGCATCTCGTCGCCGTCGACCGGCATCGACGCGCCGGCCTCGGCGCGCTGGGCGACGCCGGCGGCGACCGGACGGCTGCGCTCGGCGGCGACCAGCTCCCCGGTGGCCAGGCTCTGCCGCAAACCGGGGAGCAGCGGGTTGCCGCGCAGCGGGTGCAGCACCTTCTCCTGGTGCGGTGCGTCCATCGCGGCGAGCACGTCGACGACCTCGGCGGGGAACCACTGCTGCGGCCGCCGGGCGAGCAGCTCGGGCACCACCCGGCCGAGCGCGGCGAGGTCGTCGGCGCCGACGTGGTTGCGGTTGAGCTTCCCGGCCAGCGCCCACGCCGCGCCGCGACGCAGCGGCCCGCGGCGCCCGGAGAGCATCCGCAGCAGCAGCGCGCAGGCCTGGCTGTCCTCCACCTCCTGCAGCAGTACGACGGCCGGCTCGACGACCTGCGCCCCGGCGGCCGTGACGAAGCTGCCGATCGCGCGCAGCATCGCCGGCCGGCACCCGGAGTGGGTCAGCAGGCTGCGACTGGCCTCGAACCGGCGGGTGTGCGCCATCTGCTCGGCCCGGGCGACCTCGGGCAGCAGCGCGCGGGTGAGGAAGTCGACCCGCTCGTCGGCGAAGGAGAGCTTCCGCCCGGCCTCCAGGCCCGCGGCGAGCCGCAGCCAGTCGAGCCCGGTGTGGTCGCCGGCCTCGATCGTCGCGCAGACCTCCTCGAGCTCGGTGTGGCTCTGCGGGGCCCGGTGCACGAGCAGCTTGCCGCGCCGGGCCGAGGGGTCGAGGGCGCGCTTGAGTCCGGCGGCGGTGCAGGTGAGGTGGCCGGGCTCGAGGCCGAGCAGCCGCTCGTAGGCGTCCAGGATCCGCGGCGGCACCGGCTGGCTGCCGGACTCCCAGCGGGAGAGCCGGGTGACGTCGGCCTTGTGTCCGAGCCCGGTGATCGCCTCGGCGGTGGCGTCGCGGCGCTGGAGGTGGGGGCCGCCGCGCAGGATCCGGCTGGTGGCGACCAGCCAGGCGATCCGCGGAGCGGAGGCCACCCGCATGCCGGGCAGGGGGGAGTGGTCGCCGGGCAGCCGAAGTGGGCGACCGGGCCGCCGTGGCGCCCGGAACCCCTCGGTCTGCACCCTGTTGCCTCCTGCTGACTCCCAGCCGTGCCTGCTCAGGTCCGGTACCGCACCGCACCGGGCGGGAGCGCCTCCCCGTCGTGGGGGCCTCAGTGCGGAGGTTAGCGGCCCGTCGCCGCCCCGGAGAGGGGAGTCCGGGCCACATCACTCGATCCGCCCGATCGGACTATGTGCATTTAGTCAGAATTGACTATGGACCCGAAATGCCGAGTTCCGTTAAGGAGCGCAGGCGTCGTTGGTGGTCCGCATGCATTTCCTGTGGAAAACGCCGGACCACCTGGTCGCAAATCTGCAACGAATTACCCGGCCTTTGGTCACGGTTTCGACACGACCAGTCGTACGACGTCGCCGTTCGGTTGCCTCGGTCATTGGGCGTACGCCGGCGGCCCCGGCCCCTGAGCTTGCCGATGGGCCCGCCGCCCGCCATCGCCGTTGGTCGAGGAGGTCGCGCAGCGACCGTCTCGAGACCACTGCGCCCGGTCCCTGAGCTTGTCGAAGGGCCTGCCGAGACCCACCGCCACCCCTCCGCGGTCCGTAAATCAGCCCGAAACCTGCAACATCTGGCTCAACCACGGGGCTCTGGGGCCCTGCCCGTCATCGGAGTTGGTGACGCCGACGCCCGAGCGGGCAGTCCGCACCCGTGCTGCGATACCCCGGCCACGCGGCACACATGCTCGCCCAACGCAACAACCGAGCAAAGTTGCAACAATCAAGTCAGATTGGCATGAGCCTCGTTGGATAGGCGGCACGAACCAATCTCGGGACACGCTTGGTGTGGGCTCGTGAAACGTTGCGCCACCGCATAGTCGGTGGTGTAGCGTGCGACCCGGTCGGCGCGGGCTCGATTGTCACGGGATAGGGTCGGCCGCTGCAGGCGTCCGCTTGCAGTGAATGAAATCGAAAGACGCCTTTGAGGAGGCAAACAAGTGAGTTCCGCAAAGCAGGGCTTGCGGCGAGCCAGCATCGGGGGGCTGTCGGCGGCTGTCGGCGCAACCGTGATGTTCGGACTCGCTGTCGCGCCCGCGAACGCCGCCACTGCTGCGGGCCTGAGTGCGGCCGGCAGCCCGAACGTGACGCAGGGTGCGACCGACCAGGCCGCTGGCGACCTGACCTACGACTTCACCGCAAACTGGACCACCAACTCGACGGTGACGTTCACCCTGCCGAACAACGACTGCGACACCGCGGCGAACATCGCCAAGGCGATCGACTTCTCGGCCAAGCCGGACGTGACGATCACGCACGAGAACGCCACGGACACCGGTCGGATCCCGACGTTCACCACGTCGCTGAGCGCGACCAACGCTGACGGGTCCCCGGACAGCCAGTGCGAGACGAGCAACGTGTTCAACACGCTGACCGTCACGCTCACGCAGCCGAGCAACTCCACCACGGCCGAGCAGTACAACATCAACGTCGACGGCATCACCTACGACGTCGGTAGCGACGCTGCCCTCGGCCCGGTGACCGTTACGGCGACCCCGTCGACCGGCGACTTCACTGGCACTGCGCCGACCGACAGCGAAGACAACGCTGTGGTGGTCAACAAGAGCTACATGCTCATGCCCCGCATGTCGGCCAAGCCGGGTACCGACGGCAATGCCCTGGGCACGATCACCTACAAGGAGAGCAGCAAGGGCGCCTACTTCGGCACCGGTACGAACACGGTGACCCTGGAGCTGCTCACCGACGCTGGCACTCTGTCCGGTGACACCTTCCACGAGGGCGTTACGCCGAAGATCGACGTTCCGGCCGGCTACAAGGTGACCGCGGCACCGACCACGGCCAGCAACCAGTACAGCTTCACTGTGACTGGTCCGGCTTCAGCCGACCTCGTGGCGGCCACGGTGACCGTGAGCGGCCTTGAGGTCGACACCGACGCCAATGTGGAGCAGGTTGACTCGGTGCACTCCGACGTCATCAAGACCGCTCCCGCGGGCACGTCCTCGGACTCGGCCAAGGCGCTGAACGTGGTTTCGCAGGACCGCACCGGTGGTCAGAACCGGTACGAGACCGCGGCGAAGCTGTTCAACGACCAGTTCGGTCACCCGGCGTTCAGCCCGGGTGTCACCGACGTCGTGCTGTCCGGCGGGCAGAAGTTCCCCGACGCCCTGTCGGCGAACTACCTGGCCAAGTCGCTGTCCACCGGCACGCTGCTGACCAAGGCGGACTCGCTTCCCGACGCGACGAAGCACGCGCTGATCAACAACGGCATCGACACCGTCTACATCACCGGTCAGTCCGCCGCGGTCAGCAAGGCCGTGCAGGACGAGGTCGAGTCGATTCACGTCGGTGGCGACCAGTTCAGCAAGACCATCCAGGTGGTCCGGCTGGGCGGTGCGAACCGCTACGCGACCAACCAGGCGGTCAACGAGTTCGCCTTCGGTGACTCCGGCGCTACCAACAACACCGCGGTCATCGCGGCCGGCACTGCGCCGTACGACTCCCTGGCCGTCGGCCCGGTCGTCTACGGCCAGGGCTACCCGCTGGTGCTGACCAAGGGCGCCATCGGTGACCAGGAGGAGTCGCAGCTCGACAACTACGGCATCAAGAACGTCGTGATCGTCGGCGGCACCTCGGTCGTCACCCAGGCCGGTCAGGACGCGCTGGCCGCTGCTGGTTACAACGTGGTCCGTATCTCCGGCGCGAACCGGTGGGCGACTGCTGCTGACGTGGCGATGTGGGGCACCGAGGGTGTCGACGCCAACCACGATGGCAACACGACCAACGACGGCCTGGCCAACACCGACCAGGGCCTGGACAGCGACACCAGCTACGTGACCAGCAGCTCGGGCCACTCCGCGATGGACTACGCCGACGCGCTTGTCGGT
>DASSKO010000045.1:0-6959 GCA_035690425.1 Nocardioidaceae bacterium | reverse complement strand
ACGAACGCGACGATATAGCCGACGACCGTCGCGCCCAGCCACGGCAGCCGGGTCAGCCCCTCCGACGCGCGCATCGACAACGTGCCGACCAGCTCCGCGGCGATCGCGCCGAACAGCAGCAGCCAACTCATGGCCGTGGGTCCCGGGTCAGCTCGGTCACCCGGTCGGTCACCGCGGCGATCCGTGCAGCGTCGAGACCGTAGAGCCCCAGGGCCCGCGCGAGCCACAGGCCGTCGGCGGCGAGCCGGGTGACCAGCAGGTCGAGCTCGGGACCGTCGGCGGCGGCCCACCCGTCGACCGCCGTACGCCAGGCCTGCGCGCAGCGCGGGTCGAGCGCGGCGGCCGTCAGCAGCGCGAGCTCGCGGGACGGGTCGTCGCCGGGGTCGCAGGCAGACCGCAGGTAGGCGCGGGCGGCACGGCCGGTGGGAACGGGGTCGGAGCCGACGGCTGCGTCGATGTCGGCGCTCCAGCCGGTCAGCGCGGACTCGACCATGCCGGCCAGCAGGGCTTCCTTGCTGGCGAAGTGGTAGAGCAGGCCGCCCTTGCTGACCCCCGCCTCGGCAGCCACGGCATCGAGGGTCAGGGCGGGTACGCCGTCGCGGGCGGCGATCGAAATCGCGGCCTCGACAACACGTTCGCGGGCAGTCGTCATTCGGTCGACTATACCGACCAGACGGTATAGCGGCGAGCCTGTCGGGCTGTTGCCGGCAGGGGTCAGGAGCGGTAGACGATGACCGTGTCGTTGACGTCGACCTGGGCGAACAGGGACTTGATCGCGTCGAGGTCGCGCACGTTGACGCAGCCGTGCGAGGCACCGTTGTACCCGTTGGCCGCGAAGTCGGGGGAGTAGTGCACCGCCTGCCCGCCGCTGAAGAACATCGCGTAGGGCATCGAGGTGTTGAAGATCGACGAGACGTGGTCGCGGGACTTGAAGTTGACCGAGAACTCGCCCTCGCGGGTGGGCGTCTCCTCTCGCCCGAACCGCACGTCCACCGTCATCTGGACCTCACCGTCGACGACCCAGCGCAGGCTCCGGCTGGTCTTGTCGATGCACAGGACCTCGCCGGTCTGGCAGCGCGGGTCCAGCGGTGCGACGACCGCCTCGGGCGCCGGCTCCGGCTCGCCGGACATCTCCTGTTTGGTCGGCTCGGTGGTCATCGCCAACAGCCTGTCCATCGTGCGCTGGTCCACCTCGCCGGTCGAGGGGATCTCCCGCTTGGTCTGGAAGCCGGCCACCGCGCCGGTCGTGACGTCACCGTAGTAGTCGGTGACCTCGTGGTTGAACCAGGCGATCTGCTTCAGTCGCGCTTGCAGCTCACGGACGTCCCGGCCCGAGTCGCCGGGACCGAGGATGGTCGGACCCGGCACCAGGCGGTTGTGCATCTCGGCATCGGTCGGCATCCGGGTCATCGCCAGCACGCGGTCCCAGGTGCGCTGGTCGACCTCGCCGGTCACCTCGAACCCACGCTTGGCCTGGAAGCCCTCGACCGCGGCGCGGGTCACCTCGTCGTACTCGCCGGTGATGTCGGGCTCGTACCACGCGATCTGGTCCAGCCGCGACTGCAGCTCGCGCACCTGCGGTCCCTGGTCGCCCGGCGCGAGGATGGCCGGCGGCGAGGGGCGCTCGGTCAGGGGCGGCGCCGGCGCGGTGCTCGGCGCCGGCTCGGCGCTCGGTGCCGGCTCGGGGCTGGCTGGGCTGTGGGACGGTGCCGACTCGCGGTCGGCCGACGCGCTGGGCGTGGCCGACGGTGTGGGCGTGCTCTGCGCCACGGTACGGCTGACGTGGTCGGCCTCCTGGGTGAGCCCACTGACGCCGAACGCTGCCCCCGTGATCACCGCGACGGCAGCCGCAGCCGCCGCGCCCCCGATGCCGATCGCTCGTCCTCGACGCACGTTCACCCTTCCTTCCGGCCGGACGCGCCGACGCGCGCCGTCGATTCACCTGCCTGCCGCGACGCCGTGGCTGCACGGCTTGGTTGCACGCCGCGGCCAGGTGCCCGGACAGGGTAACGGCGAGTGGCAATATGCTGCATCCCGTGGTTCCACCCTTCGCAGGCCGTGCCGCCCGCCCCAGTCAGCAACCGGCGGCCGACGGTGGCTGAGCTGCGCGTCGTGGAGATCCGTGGCGCCTCGATCCGGCTCGGACAGTTCCTCAAGCTCGCCGGCCTGGTCGACGCGGGCTCGGACGCGAAGGTGCTGCTGTCGCAGGGCGATGTCTGGGTCAACGGGGAGCCCGAGCACCGGCGTGGCCGCCAGCTGCGTCCGGGCGACCTCGTCACGGCCGGCGACGAGCGGGTCCAGGTCGCGGCCGAGGCCTGACCCGACTGCGGAGGCTCAGCGCACGCCCACGAGGTCGACCACGAAGATCAGCGTCTCGCCGGGCGCGATCACACCGCCGGCGCCGCGATCGCCGTACGCGAGGTGCGGCGGGACCACCAGCTGACGGCGGCCACCCACCCGCATCCCCTCGACGCCCTGGTCCCAGCCGGCGATGACGTGGCCGGTGCCGAGCTGGAAGTCCAGCGGCTCGCCGCGGTTGTAGGAGGCGTCGAACTCCTCGCCGGTGGAGTGGGCCACCCCGACGTAGTGCACGCTGACCTGTGACCCCGCGGTGGCGGCTGCACCGTCGCCGTCGACGAGGTCGGTGACCTGCAGGTCCTGTGGCGCCGGCGAGTCGGGAAAGTCGATCTCTGGTTTCTCTGCCATGCGGCGAGACTACCCAGCCCTCCGACGGGTCCGGCTACTGTGTCCCGGCCACGTAGTTGCTCAGCTGGTCGCGCTCGAACTCCAGCTCGCCGATACGGGACTTCACCACGTCACCGATGCTGATGATGCCCGTGAGCGCACCGTCGACGACGACGGGCACGTGCCGAAAGCGGTGCTCGGTCATCAGGTGCATCAGCTCGGTGACGTGGGCATCGGGATTGCAGCTGTGCACGTCGGTGGTCATGATGTCGCGCACCGGCCGCTCCAGCACCTGCGGGCCGTTGGCCAGCTCGCGCACGACGTCACGCTCGGACACGATGCCCGCCACGGTGGCGCCGTCGGTGCTGACGACGAGCGCGCCGACGTTGTGCTGACCAAGCAGCGCCACGAGCTCGCGGACCGATGCCTCGGGTGCGATCGTGACGACCGTGCGGCCTTTGACGTGGAGCACCTCGCCGATGCGCATGCAGACCTCCTGGTTGGCGTCCTGTGTCGGACCCGCGTAGTGGCAGGTTAGTGCGGTCCAACGATGCACGGTAGGGCATTGACCACGCCTCGGCGAGTCTGTGCCGCCGCGACCAGATGGTTGGATGGCGCCCATGCCGACGACCACGCCGCAGGCCAGGCCCGGTACGGCGACCCAGCGGCCGCCGCGGACCTCGCTTCGGGGTGCCGTGGCTGGACCGGCGGTCGAGCTGTGCGGGATGGCGTGGCTGACGGCCGTGCTGCTCATCGACGCCGAAGCGGGCGCCTGGACCCAACGGGGCCTCGGCCTGGTGACGTGGGCTGTGCTGCTGCTCGTGCTGTGGCGCGAGTCGGCGCTGGTGCGCGTGCAGACCGCGGTCGTCGTCGCCTTCGCCACCGCGGTGGAGTACACCTTCTCGCCGTGGCTGGAGGTGTACGTCTACCGGCTCGACAACGTTCCGCTGTACGTGCCGCCCGGCCACGGGCTGGTCTACCTCGCCGCGCTCGCGCTCGGCCGGGCCGGCTGGGTGCAGGCGCGGCGGCGACTTCTTGCGGTCGCGGTGACCGTGGTGGGTGCCGCCTGGGCCGCGCACGGGCTCTGGTGGGCCGAGCGGCCCGATGCGCTCGGCGCCTTCTGGTTCTGCTGCCTGGCCGCCTTCCTCGCCTGGGGCCCCTCGCCGGGGCTCTACATCGGGGCGTTCGCCGTCGTGAGCTACCTGGAGATTCTGGGCACGGCGCTGGGCATCTGGACCTGGCAACCGGTGGGCCCGACCGGCTCGATCTCGATCGGCAACCCGCCGTCGGGGGCGGCCGGCGGATACGCCTGGTTCGATCTGGCGGCACTGTTGCTGGCACCCCGCCTTCTCGCCTGCTTGGCTCGCCTTCGCTCTCGTTGACCCCGTCTCCGGTCCCCGGGGGACACACATGTGTCCGCTCGGCACGGGAGCACCAAAGATGTCTTTGACGGTCTGCCGACGTCCACCTAAACTCCCAAGCATGTCTTTGGAGGTCTCGGCGCTGCGTGCGCTCGCACACCCGCTGCGTCTGCAGATGTTGTCGCTGCTCACGTCGGCGGCCCTGAGCGCCGCCGAGATCGCCCGTGAGCTCGACGTCACCCAGGCCAACGCGTCCTACCACCTGCGCACCCTGCTCCAGGCGGGGCTCATCACCGAGGTGGGGGAGGAGCGCATCCGCGGCGGCGTCGCCAAGCGGTATCGCCACGACATCGACGCGCCACCCGTCGCCGCCCGGCCCGAGCGGCTCGGGATCTACGCACAGGCCCTGGCGGCGGAGATGGTGCGGCGAAGCGACCTACGCCTCGAGGGACCCACCGAGGGACGCACCGAGGGGCGCACCACCAGCACCGACGCGGAGCTGTGGGTGGAGCCCGAGGTGTGGACAGACGTCGTCGACCGAGTGGCGGCGGCCATGCACGACCTGCACGAGTCGGCGCGGCGGCCACGGACGCCGGGCACGATCCGGACCTCCGCCACCGCGATGCTCTTCGAGATGGATTCCGGCCGATGACCTGGCGGGAGTCGTTGCAGCCACTGCAGGCGGCCGAGTTCCGCTACTACCTCATCGCCCGCACGGTCGACCTCTTCGGCAACACGATGGCGCCGGTCGCGGTCGCCTTCGCCGTACTGCACATCGGCGGCTCGGCGACCGACCTCGGGCTCGTGCTGGCAGCTCGCAGTGTGCCGCTGGTCGTCTTCACCTTGTACGGCGGTGTGATCGCAGATCGGATGGGCCGCGACCGGGTGCTGGTGACGGCATGCGTGCTCTCCGGCGTTGTGCAGGGCCTCGCGGCGTATCTGCTGATCGGCGACCTCGCTACGGTCGCACTTCTCGCGTTCGTCGAGGCGGTGCACGGAACCGTCTCGGCGTTCACCATGCCGGCCGTCCAGGGTGTCGTGCCTCTGCTCGTGGAGCGCGACCGGCTGCAGCACGCCAACGCGCTCGCCGCCGTCGGTCGTAACGCCGCGATCATGACCGGCCCGGCGGTCGGCGGCATCCTTGTCGCGACCGCCGGCGCGGGCTGGGCGCTGGCCGTCGACGCGTTGACGTTCGTGGTCGCCGGTGTGCTGTTCGCCCGGCTCCGGCTGCCGCACGACGCCGTGCTCGCCGGGTCGTCGATACTGAGCGAGCTCAAGGACGGCTGGGCGGAGTTCGTCTCGCGCACCTGGGTGTGGGTGATCGTGCTCGGCTTCGGCGTGCTCAACGCGCTCTGGGCCTGTGCCTGGGTGACGCTGGGCCCGGTGGTCGCGGACGAGACGATCGGGGCCGACGGCTGGGGGCTGGTGCTGACCGGCCAAGCCGTCGGCTTGATGGTCGGCACGCTGCTGCTGCTGCGGCTGCGCGTGCGGCATCCCCTACGGCTCGGGATGGTGGGCGTTACGGCACTCTGCCTACCGATGCTGATGCTGGGGGTCGCACCGCAGCTCGGGCTGCTGCTCATCTCGGCGTGCGTCGCCGGGGTCGGGATGGATCTGTTCGGCATCACCTGGGAGACGGCGCTGCAGCAGCATGTGCCGGTCAGCCGGCTGTCGCGGGTGACGGCGTACGACGTGCTCGGGTCGATCGTCGCCGTGCCGATCGGGCAGATCGCCGCCGGCCCTCTGGTCGCGGTTTTCGAGCTGCGCAGTGTGCTGCTCGGCTGCGCGACGGTCTACGTGAGCGTCGCACTCGCCGTGCTCGCCGTACCCGCCGTGTGGAGGCTGCGCGCGGAGTCCACGTCAGTCGTCGCGGGGGACGGGGCGGCGGCGTGACGCCAGGTCGTGCACCGAGCCACCGGCGGGATCACGCCGCGGCTCGTCGGGGTCGTCGCCGGGAGGCAGCGAGCCGACGTAGGACAGCGCCTGGTCGTGCAGCTTCCCGTTGCTGGACAGGGCATTGCCACCGTACGGCCCCGGTTGCCCGGCCAACGAGGTGAACCGGCCGCCGGCCTCCTCGACGACGACCGTCAGCGCGGCCATGTCGTAGACCTCGAGGTCGGGCTCGACGGCGACGTCGACCGCCCCTTCGGCGACCATCATGTGCGACCAGAAGTCGCCGTACGCGCGGGTGCGCCAGCAGCGGCGGCCGAGCGACAACAGGTCCTCCAGCCGGCCCTGGTCCTCCCAGCCCGAGAACGACGAGTACGACAACGACGCGTCGGCGAGCGTCGCCACGTCGGAGACCTGGCAACGGGTCGGGCTCATGATGTTGCGGCCGGTCCAGGCGCCGTCGCCCTTCGACGCCCACCACCGCCGACCCAGAGCCGGGGCCGAGACCAGGCCGACGGCGACCTCGTCGTCGATGACGAGCGCGATCAGCGTCGCCCATACGGGCACGCCGCGGATGAAGTTCTTGGTGCCGTCGATCGGGTCGATGACCCAGCGACGTGGTCCCCAACCCGACGCGCCCTGCTCCTCGCCGAGGATCGCATCGCGTGGCCGGGCGCGACCGAGCGTGCGCCGGATCGCCTCCTCGACCGACCGGTCGGCGTCGCTGACCGGCGTGAGGTCGGGCTTGGCCTCCACGTGCAGGTCGAGCGACTTGAAGCGGCTCATGGTCAGCGAGTCCGAGTCGTCGGCCATCACGTGGGCCAGCCGCAGGTCGTCGGTGTGGGAGGAGCGCATGGGATGACCATAACGACCAATCCCGTTCCGGCCGCCGGACGTACTACTCCCGACCGGTGCGCGGGAGGCCGGGGCCGGGCTGATCCGGGCTGATCCGGGCTGATCCGGGCTGATCCGGCCTAGGGGCGCCCGTTCGACCAGCGATCCGGGAGAGGGGAGATCTGCGTG
>DASSKO010000044.1:0-39308 GCA_035690425.1 Nocardioidaceae bacterium | reverse complement strand
GCGGTGCAGGCTGGGCGGCAGATCGTGACCTAGCCCCTTGATCATCAGCAGCTCGGCTCCCGGGATCGCGGCAGCGGTCGCTCGTCCACCGGAGGGATGCACGAGCCGGTCGGCGGTGCCGTGGATGACCGTGGTCGGCATCGTCAGCTTGCCGAGGTCGTCGGTGCGGTCGGGTTGGCTCAGCACTGCCATCGTCTGACGCAGGATCCCGTCGGGGTCGATCCCGCGATCCCACGTCTCGCCGGCGCGTCGCTCGCGCGCGTCGAAATTGCTGGGAAAGCCTGGGGAGCCGATGGCCTTCGACACCCGGTGCGAGCTGGCAACGTAGGACTCGCGGTCCAGCGCCCGCCCCAGCAGGGCCATCGGCAGCAGCCGGGGATCCTGCCAGCCGACCGTGCGTTTGCCGCTGGTGGACATCATCGACACGAGTGACCGCACCCGCTCGGGGTGCCGGATCGCCATGGTCTGGGCGATCATGCCGCCCATGGATACGCCGGTGACGTGTGCGGCCCCGATGCCGAGGTGGTCGAGCAGGCCGAAAGCATCGTCGGCGAGCTGGGCCATCGTGTAAGGCGCGACCGACCGGCGTCCGAAGAAGACCTGCACGACCTGACGCCGGGTCGCGCGCTGCTGGTGGAAGTAGGTCGAGCGGCCGATGTCGCGGTTGTCGAAGCGGACCACGAAGAAGCCCGCGTCGGCCAGCCGCTCGCACAGCGCGACGTCCCACCACAGCGCGGGACCTCCCAGGCCCATGATCAGCAGCAGCGGCCGGCCCGCTTCGTCACCGAAGGTCTCGTAGGCGATGTCCACGCCGCTCGGCAGGGTGGCCACGGCCTCGCGCATCGTCGGGTCCTCCAAGAGTCGCTGCGGTTACTGCCGAGTTTACCCGCGGCGGTCTCCGCCAACCCGGCTCGACAAGGCTTCAGGCGCCGAGGTCTGCGCGCCAGGGCGGGTCGGCGCCCCGGCGCGAGCAGGTGATGGCGGCCACCCCGGCTGCCCAGTCACCGACCTCGGTCAGCTCCCGCTCGCTCAGGCGAGCCAGCCGGTCGGTACGCAGCAGGTCGTGGTCCAGCAGCGCGGTGATCAGGCCGGCCATGAACGAGTCGCCCGCACCGACGGTGTCGACCACGTCGACCGGCGGAGCCGGCCGGTGCACCCGGGCGGTGGCGGTCGCGAGCAGCGTGCCGTCGGCGCCCTGGGTCAGGACTGCCAGTGCGGCGCCGGCGCTCAGCATCGCGTCGAGCAGGTCGTCGACGCTGCGGCCCGGGCGCAGGTACGCCGCGTCGTCGTCGCTCATCTTCACCACGTCGGCGGCCGCGGCCCATCGCCGTACCCCCGCCCAGGCGACCGCGGCGTCGGTGGACACGGCCGGTCGCACGTTGGGGTCGTAGGTCACGGGTACGCCGGCGGCGCGGGCCTGCGCGACCAGGCTGCGGACCACCTGGTCGCCGGGGCCGACGACCGTGCCGAGCGAGCCCACGTGCAGGGCGTCGAGGTCGGCGGGAAGGTCGACCCGGCCAGGGTCCCAGTGCAGCGCGAACTCGTAGGTCGCGTGCTGCCGGGCATCGAGCACGGCCCGGGCGACTGACGTGGGCTGCGTCGACGAGCCCGCGCCGAGCAGCCGGACCCCGGAGTCGCGGATGTGCCGGGCCAGCACCGCACCGTGCTCGTCGTCGGCGAAGGCGGTCAGCAGACAGCTGTCGACGTCGAGCCGCGCCAGCCCGACGGCGACGTTCAACGGCGCGCCACCCGGGCGGGTGTCGATCTCCTCGCCGTCGGCACCGACGACGACGTCGACCAGCGACTCACCGACGACCAGCACCGCCATGCCCGGCTGCTCCGAGTGCTCTGCCCCGGCGGCCCTCGATCAGTGCTCGAAGTCGACGGCGGAGTAGGCGCGCAGCTTCTCCAGCCGGTGCTCGGAGTGGATCGAGCGGATCGTGCCGCTGCGCGAACGCATCACCAGCGAGTGCGTGGTGGCGCCACCGGCGCGGTAGCGCACCCCGCGCATCAGCTCGCCGTCGGTGATGCCGGTCGCCACGAAGAAGACATCGTCGGCGCGCACCAGCTCGCCGGTGGACAGCACCGCGTCCAGGTCGTGCCCCGCGTCGACGGCCTTCTGCCGCTCGTCGTCGTCGGTCGGCCACAACCGTCCCTGGATCACGCCGCCGAGCGCCTTCATCGCGCAGGCGGTGATGATGCCCTCCGGCGTGCCGCCGACGCCGAGGAGCAGGTCGATGCCGGTGCCCGGCCGTGCCGCCATGATCGCGCCCGCCACGTCGCCGTCGGTGATGAACTTGATCCGCGCGCCGGTCGCGCGCACCTCCTCGGCAAGGCGCTGGTGTCGGGGCCGGTCGAGCAGCACGACGGTGACGTCCTCGGGCTGGCTGCCCTTGGCCTTCGCCGTGCGGCGGATGTTCTCTGCTACCGGTAGCCGGATGTCGACGACGTCGGCCGCATCAGGACCGGTGACGAGCTTCTCCATGTAGAACACGGCCGACGGGTCGTACATGCTGCCGCGGGGGGCCACCGCCATCACGGCGATCGCGTTGTTCATCCCCTTGGCGGCCAGGGTGGTGCCGTCGATCGGGTCGACCGCGACGTCGCACTCGGGGCCGGTTCCGGCACCGACCCGCTCGCCGTTGAAGAGCATCGGTGCGTTGTCCTTCTCACCCTCGCCGATCACGACCACGCCCTGCATGCCGACGGTGCCGATCAACTGACGCATGGCGTTGACCGCGACCCCGTCGGCGCCGTTCTTGTCGCCGCGGCCGACCCAGCGGCCCGCGGCCATCGCTGCGGCCTCGGTGACGCGCACCAGTTCCATCGCGAGGTTGCGGTCCGGCGCCAGTGCCGCGACCTCGAGCTCGCTGGGGATCGGCCTGCTGTCGGTCATCGATGGCTCCTCGTCGCGCAGGGCTGGGACACGGTAGCGCTGCGGTGATCGTAACCTCCGGTGGCCCGTCCGCCTGCCACCGTGGTCCGTCCTCCTTCCACCGAGCCGGGACAGTCACTGCTCGCCACCGCCGGACCGCCCTTTACCGAGCCGTGGAGGACGGCCGGGAGTCGGGCGTTGCGGCGTACGTGTTTCACGGAACCGTGGAAGACGGCCGGGACTCGGGAGTTGCGGCGTACGTGTATCACGGGACCGTGGAAGACGGCCGGGACTCGGGCGTTGCGGCGTACGTGTTTCACGGGACCGTGGAGGACGGCCGGGCGCAAGACCGGGCACCACGTACGGCGGTAGTGGCCGACCCGCTCCGGAGCGTGTCCGGCGTCACGGGCGGATCTGCGCAATATTTTTGCGCGTGGGAGCGCAGATGCGCGACCATGGTGCGCATCATGCCGAATTTGCGAGTCAGTGAAGCCGCCGACCTGCTGGGAGTCAGCGCCGACACCGTGCGCCGCTGGGCCGACCACGGGCGGCTGCCCGTCACCGTGGGCGACAGCGGCTTCCAGGAGGTCGACGGGGCGGGTCTCGCCAGCCTGGCCCAGGAGCTCGCCGACGCCCCCGACCACAACCGGGCGCAGTCGGCCCGCAACCGCCTGCGCGGCATCGTCACCAAGGTCACCACCGACACCGTGATGGCCCAGGTCGAGATGCAGGCGGGCCCGTTCCGGCTGGTGTCGTTGATGAGCCGCGAGGCCGCTGACGAGCTCGGTCTCGAGCCCGGGGTCGTCGCCGTCGCCTCGGTCAAGTCCACCCACGTGGTGGTCGAGCTGCCGGAGCACCGGTGAGGCGGCGGGTGGCAGGCCTCGCGGCGGGGCTGGCCGCGGTGCTCGCGCTGGCCACGGGCTGCGGGGGCAGCTCGCACGCGAGTACGACGGACGAGGTGGTTGTCTTCGCGGCGGCGTCGCTGACCGAGCCGTTCCAGCGGATGGCCGATGAGGTCGAGGCCAAGCACCCCGGCCTGGACGTCACCCTAAGCTTCGGCGGCAGCTCCAGCCTGGCGCCACAGATCGTCTCTGGCGCCCCCGCGGACGTATTCGCGTCCGCCAGCCCCGACACCATGCAGCTGGCCATCGACGGCGGCGCGGTCGCCGAGGACCCGGTGCTCTTCGCCCACAACCGGCTGCTGATCGCCGTACCCGTGGGGAACCCGGCAGGCATCGAGAAGCTCGCCGACCTCGCCGACCCCGACCTCAAGCTGGCGCTGTGCGCGCCGGAGGTCCCCTGCGGCGCCGCGGCGCAGAAGGCGCTGAAGTCCGGTGACGTCGTCACCGAGCCGGTGACGTTCGAGACCGACGTCAAGGCGGTGCTGAGCAAGGTGCTGCTCGGCGAGGTCGACGCCGGCCTGGTCTACCGCACTGACGTCCTCGCGGCCGATGGCCAGGTCGTGGGTCTGGAGTTCGAGGAGTCGGCGGAGGCCGTCAACTACTACGCGATCGCCCCGCTGACCGAGGCGCCCAACCCCGAGGGCGCACAGATGTTCATCGAGTTCGTGCAGTCCAAGCGGGGACGCGCGATCTTGCGTGATGCGGGCTTCGGCATCCGCTGACCAGCGCACCGGTGCGGCCCGGTCCCGTCCGCCGGCGGCACTGCTGCTGCCGGCGGTGCTGGCGCTCGGCTTCCTGGTGCTGCCACTCGCCGGGCTGGCCCTGCGAGCACCGTGGCGACAGCTGCCCGAGCTGCTGACCCGGCCCGCCGTGCTCGAGGCGCTGCGGCTCTCGCTGGTCGCGGGGCTGCTGGCGACCGGCATCTGCCTGGTGGTCGGTGTGCCGCTGGCGTGGCTGCTCGCCCGTACGGACTTCCGCGGCAAGCGGGTGGTGCGGGCCCTGGTGACCGTGCCGCTGGTGCTGCCGCCCGTGGTCGGTGGCGTGGCGCTGCTGATGCTGCTGGGCCGCCGGGGTGTGATCGGGCAGTACCTCGACGCCTGGTTCGGGATCACGCTGCCGTTCACGACCGCGGCCGTCGTACTCGCCGAAGCCTTCGTCGCGATGCCGTTCCTGGTGATCGCGGTGGAGGGGGCGCTGCGGGCGACGGACCCGCGGTTCGAAACCGCTGCGGCGACGCTCGGCGCCTCGCGGTGGGTGGTGTTCTGGCGGGTGACGCTGCCGATGGCCGCTCCGGGCGTGGCTGCGGGTGCGGTGCTGTGCTTCGCCCGCGCACTCGGCGAGTTCGGTGCGACGATCACGTTCGCGGGGAGCTTCCCCGGTGTCACGCGCACCATGCCGATCGAGGTCTATCTGCAGCTGCAGTCAGACCCGTCTACCGCGATCGTGCTGTCGCTGGTGCTGCTCGCGGTCTCCGTGCTCGTGCTGGCCGCACTGCGCGATCGGTGGACCGGTGGTGCGGTCTCGTGAGTGAGGGCCTGCAGGCGCGGCTGCGGGTACGCCGCACCGACTTCGAGCTGGTGCTCGGCCTGCAGGTCGCACCCGGTGAGGTGGTGGCGCTCCTCGGACCCAACGGCGCCGGCAAGTCCACCGCCCTGCAGGCGCTTGCGGGGCTGGTGCCGCTCGCTGACGGTTCGGTCCAGGTAGGGCAGCGCTGCCTGGAGGACACCGCGCAGCGGGTGCGGGTGCCGGTGGAGCACCGGCGCGTCGGCATGGTGTTCCAGGACTACCTGCTGTTCCCGCATCTCAGCGCGCTCGACAACGTGGCCTTCGGCCTGCGCATCGCTGGTGCGTCGCGGCGGGCGGCCCGCGCGTCGGCGCACACGTGGCTGGAGCAGGTCGGACTCGCTGGGCTCGAGCGGTCGCGGCCGGCGCAGCTGTCCGGCGGGCAGGCGCAACGGGTGGCGCTGGCCCGGGTGCTGGCGGTCGATCCCGATCTGCTGCTGCTCGACGAGCCGCTCGCCGCCCTCGACGCCGGCACCCGGCTGCAGGTGCGCTCCGAGCTGCACCGGCACCTGGGCGGCTACCCCGGCAGCACCGTGCTGGTCACGCACGACCCGCTCGACGCGATGGTGCTCGCCGACCGGATCGTGGTGATGGAGCGTGGCCGTGTGGTGCAGGTCGGTGCACCGGCGCAGGTCGCCCGTGCGCCGCGCACGGACTACGTGGCGCGGTTGGTCGGGCTGAACCTGCTGCGCGGGCACTCCAGCGGGCACCAGGTGGCGCTGGATGGCGGCGGCACCTGCACGACGGTGGACCGGGTCGACGGGCCCGCGCTGGTGTCGTTCCGGCCCGCCGCGGTGAGCCTGCACCGAGGCCGGCCGGAGGGCTCGGCGCGCAATGTCTGGCAGGGAAGCGTCGCCGGGCTGGAGCAGCACGCCGACACCGTGCGCGTGCAGGTGGAGGTGACATCCGCAGGGCCGCTCTTGGTGCTGGCCGATGTGACCGCGGACGCCGTGGCCGACCTCGGTCTGCGCCCGGGTGCGCCGGTGTGGGTCACGGTCAAGGCGACCGAGGTCAGCTGCTACCGCGCCTGACGGCCAGGTGTCGAAGCAGTCGCCCCATCGGGTGGGCAGACCCTTGGATCCGCCGATGGCGCCGACCTGGTGCGCTCGGCGCGCCGGCACCTACCGGATCCTGTCCCGCATCGACGACGTCAACCAGGGCGTTGAGATTTCCGCCTTCGGCACCGGTCTGACGCCGATCGAATCGGATGAAGGCGTGCGCCGGTCGGTGCGACGCCCGCTGTCGTCCGGCGTACCGCTGGCCCGGCAGAATGGTGGGGTGAGCAGCCCCGAGCCCGACCGCGCCGACGGCGACTATGCGCCGCGGCGCAAGCCGTTCCTGCAGCAGAGCTATGGCGACATGCTGCGCAGCCTGCTGCTGTTCGTCGTCGTGATCGCGCTGGTCTACGGCTGCAACAGCGTGCTCGCCGACGACGCCGAGACGCCCGTGCACACCGTCGAGTACGCCAGCCAGTTGGCCAGTGCGGAAGAGCTCGCCGACTACGAGGTGCTGGCTCCGCACGACCTGCCCGAGGGCTGGCGTGCCACGAGCGTCGACGTGGAGCAGCGCAAGGACGAAGGCAAGGATTTGGTGGCCTGGCACCTGGGATTCCTCACCCCGGACGATCACTACGTGGGTCTGGAGCAGACCAACGGTGACCTCGACCCGGCCGTAGCGGGGCAGATCGAGCCCGGCGGCGGCACCACGATCGAGATGGACGGGCGCAGCTGGCAGGTCAGCCGCAGCGACAGCGGCGACAACGCACTGATCAGCCGTGAGCAGGGCGTGACCACAGTGGTCAACGGCTCACCGGGGATCGAGGTCCTGCGGCAGTTCGCGGCGTCACTGCGATAGCTCGCAGCTGACCGCGGCCAGCCGCGGCCAGCCACGGCGCGGTGTTGTGGGCCGTCCTGTCACTGGTCGTCTGCGGCGTCGCTGCCGACGGCCTGCTCGAGCTTGGCGCGGGCGCCGTCGAGCCAGCGCTGGCAGATGCCGGCCAGCTCCTCGCCGCGCTGCCACAGCGCGAGGGAGTCCTCGAGCGTGGTGCCGCCGGCCTCGAGCTTGCGGACCGTCTCGACCAGCTCGTCGCGGGCCTGCTCATAGCTCTTCGCGGGCTGCGCGGCGTCGTCGGACATTGCGGTGCTCCTAGCTTTCGTCGGTATCGTCGTCGGCGATCGTGATGTCGAGGGCGCCGGCCAGTGCGTAGGTCAGCGACAGCACGTCCTGAGCGGCGATCGTGGCGCCGGCGAGGCTCGCGACCCCTTGCACTCCCTCGAGCCGGCAGTCGACCACGTGCGCGCCCCGCATCCGTGCGCCGTGGAGCTGAGCACCGCTGAGGTCGCACCCCTCGAAGCGCGCGCCACGCAGGTCGGCCTCGGTGAAGTCGGCCTGGCTCAGGTTGCAGCTCACGAGCTGCACCCGGTCGAGCACGGCGAACCGCAGTGACGCCATCGCCGCGGTGCAGTCCTCGAGGCGCACGTGCCGCAGCGTGCCGTTGGTCGCGTCCCACCCGGTGAGGCGGGTACGCCGGACGATGGTGCGGTGCCAGGAGGAGTCGACCAGCCGCACGTTGGCCAGGTCGCAGTCCTCGAGCACGCAGTCGGAGAGCGTGAGCTTCTCGATCCGGCACCCGTGCAGGCTGACCCGCTCGAACCGGCAGGCTTCGATGTCGACCAGCCGGGCGGACCGCTCGCAGAGGTCGAGCCGGTGCAGGAGCAGCGCCCGCAGCAGCGCGTCGTCGACGAGGTCGTCCTGGGGAAGGGTAGCCGTGGTGAGCCGGTCGGTGATGCGCGGTGCGGCAACGGGACGGCTCACGACAGGTCCGGCTGCTCAGGGCTGGCATCGTCACTGGCGAGGGTGTCAGGGGCGAGAGTGTCATCGGCCTCGATCGTGTCGACGCTCACACCGATCCGGCCGCGGGCCAGCTGTGCGGTCAGCGAGTCGCCGGCGCGGACGTCGGTCGCGTCGCGCACGGCCATGCCGTCGGCACCTTGCAGGACGGCGTACCCGCGCTCGAGCGTGGCCAAGGGTGAGAGCGCGCGGACGCGGGCGAGCTGGTGGGCGAGGTCGTCGCCGGCGCGGTCGAGGTGGTGGCCCAGGCATCTGCGCCCACGCCCGACGAAGTCGTGCAGGCCCCGCTCACGGTCGTCGATCGCAGTGAACGGTGCTGCGAGCGCCGGACGGGAGCGCATCACGTCGAGGGCGTGCGTCTCCCGGTCGAGCCATGCGCGCATCAGCTGCCGTCCGCGGTCGCGGGCCTGGAGCACCCGGGCCTGCTCCTCGCGCACGTCGGGCACCACGTGCTTGGCCGCATCGGTGGGGGTGGAGGCGCGCGCATCGGCGACCAGGTCGAGCAGCGGGGAGTCCTGTTCGTGCCCGATCGCACTGACGACCGGGGTGCGGCAGGCCGCGACCGCGCGGACCAGTCCTTCGTCGGAGAACGGCAGCAGGTCCTCGACCGACCCTCCGCCGCGGGCGATCACGATGACCTCGACCTGCGGGTCACGGTCGAGCTGGCCGACGGCCTCGATCACCTGCCGGGCGGCGTCGTGGCCCTGCACCGCGGTGTTCTCAACCCGGAACCGCACGCCCGGCCAGCGCCGGCGGCCGTTGTCGAGCACGTCGCGCTCGGCGGCGGAGTTGCGGCCGCAGACCACGCCGACGACGTGCGGCAGGAACGGCAGCCGCCGCTTGAGCTCACGAGCGAACAGACCCTCGGCCGCCAGCAGCCGCCGGCGCTGCTCGAGCCGGGCCAGCAGCTCGCCGAGACCGACGGGCCGGATGTCGTCGGCGCTGAGGTTGAGCGTGCCGCGCGGCACGTAATAGGTGGGCTTGGCGTGTACGACGACCCGGGCGCCTTCGGTGACCGGCGGCTCGACGGCGTCGAACACCCGGCGCGGGCAGGTCACCGTGATCGACACCTCGGCGGCGGTGTCACGCAGGGTCAGGAACACGGTCTGGGTGCCGGGGCGGCGGGTCAGCTGTGCGATCTGGCCCTCCACCCACACCCAGCCGAGCCGGTTGATCCAGCCCGACAGTGCGTTGGCGATCGAGCGCACCGGTGCCGGTGCTTCCAGCGATGTCTCCATGGCCACGGACCGACCCTACGCGTGACCTCGGACACCGTGCCCCGCCCACCGGCGCCGCCGAGGGCTGCTGCGATTCGGGTGGACCGTCGCCGCCACCTACGATGGAGGACATGTCTGCTGACACTCCGACCCCGTCCGGTGAGCGTCGCGTGCTGCTGGCCGCACCTCGCGGCTACTGCGCTGGCGTGGACCGTGCCGTCATCACGGTCGAGAAGGCGCTCGACCTCTACGGGCCGCCGGTGTATGTGCGCAAGCAGATCGTGCACAACAAGCACGTCGTACGCACGCTGGAGCGGCGCGGGGCGATCTTCGTGGACGAGGTCGCGGAGGTTCCCGAGGGCGCGAACGTCGTCTTCTCCGCGCACGGGGTCTCCCCGGCGGTGCACGAGCAGGCATCGAACCGCCAGCTGAAGACGATCGACGCCACCTGCCCGCTGGTGACCAAGGTGCACCACGAGGCGAAGCGCTTCGCCGGCGACGACTACGACATCTTGCTGGTCGGCCACGCGGGGCACGAGGAGGTCGACGGAACCACTGGTGAGGCGCCCGACAACATCAAGCTGGTGCAGGGCCCCGACGACGTCGAGAACGTGACCGTGCGCGACTCCGCCAAGGTCGCGTGGTTGTCGCAGACCACGCTGTCGGTCGACGAGACGATGCAGACGGTCGAGCGGCTGCGGGAGAGGTTTCCCCAGCTGATCGATCCGCCCAGCGACGACATCTGCTACGCCACCCAGAACCGCCAGGAGGCGATCAAGGCGATCTCGGCGGACGCCGACCTGGTGATCGTGGTCGGCTCCGGCAACTCCTCCAACTCGGTGCGCCTGGTCGAGGTGGCTCTGGACTCCGGCGCGAAGACGTCGTACCGCGTCGACGACGCCTCGGAGGTCGATGTGGCCTGGCTCGACGGAGTCTCGACGGTCGGAGTGACCTCGGGTGCGTCCGTGCCGGAGGACCTCGTCGAGGGCGTGCTCGACCTGCTGCAGGAGCACGGCTTTCCTGAGGCCGAGGCGGTGCATACGGCCGAGGAGAGCCTGATCTTCGCCCTGCCGCCGGAGCTGCGCCGCGACATGCGCGCCAAGCAACAGGCCTGACCCGTTCCCGATCCGTCTGCGGTCGCCCTTCGGTGAATCCCCGCGCCGGCGCAGACGAATCGCGGTGGAGGAGTCAGCGCAGCTGACGGCGCAGCAGCTGTGCCAGGTGCTGGGGTCGGCGCCCGCTGACCTGCTCGATCTGCAGCCGGCAGGAGAAGCCGTCGGCGAGCACGGTCGCGCCGTCACGTGATCGCTCCAGCACCGGCACGAACGACTGTTCCGCGCACCGCTGTGCGACCTCCGCGTGGCCGGGTTCGAAGCCGAAGCTGCCGGCCAGTCCGCAGCAGCCGTCGTCGACGGTCGTGGGCGTGACACCGAGCCGCTCCAGCAGCGCGAGGTCGGCCGTGGTGCCGGTGGAGGCACGCTGGTGGCAGTGGAACTGTGCCACCATGTCGGCCTCGTCGGTGTCGACCGGCCGCAGGTCCAGGTCGCGGCCCTCCAGCGCCTGCGCGAACGTCATCACCCGCCGGCCGACGCGCCTCGCGTGCTCGGACCCCAGCAGTGCCGGTAGGTCGTCGTGCAGCGTGCTGCCACAGCTCGGCTCGAGGGTGACGACGGGCATCTCCGGGTACGCCGCCAGGCCGTCGACGGTGCGCTGCATGACCCGTCGGGCGATGCCGAGCTGGCCGGTGGTGACCCAGGTCAGCCCGCAGCACAGGTTGCGATCCGGGAGCTGCACGGCGTACCCGGCGGCGGTGAGCACCGCGACGGCGTCGTCGAGCACCTGCGGCGCGAACGTCCGGGTGAACGTGTCGGCCCACAGCAGCACGGCGTCCGGCCGAGCGCGGGTCGACCCGCCGGTGGGGCGACGCCGAGCGCCACGGTCGGCGCGGATGGTGGGCAGCGCGCGGGACGGGTCGATGCCGGCGAGGCGGTGTAGGCCGCGGACGCGTAGCGCGGTGTTGGCCAGCCGGGGCACCCGGCGCGCGAGCGTGAGCCAGAGCGGGAGCCAGCCGAGGCTGAGGTGCGCACGTGGCCGCAGCCGGCGCCGATAGTGCTGGTGCAGGAACTCCGCCTTGTAGGTGGCCATGTCGACCGACACCGGGCACTCGTTGGAGCACGCCTTGCAGGACAGGCAGAGGTCGAGCGCGTCGTGCGCCTCCGTCGAGGACCAGCCGTCGTCGGCGAGGTTGCCGTCGAGCATCTCGGCGAGCACCCGGGCCCGGCCACGGGTGGAGTGCCGCTCGTCGCGGGTGGCGCGGAACGACGGGCACATCCCGCCACCGCTGTCACGACGGCATGCCCCGATGCCGACGCACCGGCTGGCGGCGACGCCGATGTCGCCGTGGTCGTCGGGGAAGGTGAAGGCGAGCCGCCGGTGGTGCGGTCGGGCCAGCGCCAGGCCGATGTCGGCGTCGAGCGGTGCGGGGTCGACGAGGACGCCGGGGTTGAGCAGGTTCTCGGGGTCGAAGACGTGCTTCAGGCCCGAAAACGCCGCCAGCAGGTCGGGGCTGTAGACCCGGGAGAGCAGCTCGCTGCGGGCACGCCCGTCGCCGTGCTCGCCCGACGGCACGCCGCCGTGGCGAACCACCAGCGCGGTCGCCTGCTCCTGGAACTCCCGGTACGCCGCCCGGCCGGGCGCGCTGCGCAGGTCGTGGTCGATGCGCACGTGCACACAGCCCTCGCCGAAGTGACCGTAGATCACGCCGTGGCGCTGATGGTCGCTGAGCAGCCGCTCGAACTCGCCGAGGTAGTCGGCGAGCCGCTCTGGCGGGACCGCGGCGTCCTCCCAGCCGGCCCAGCTCTCGCGGCCGTCGACGGTGCGGCTGGCCAGCCCGGCGCCCCGCTCGCGGATCCGCCACAGTGCCCGCTGGTCGGCCTGCGCGGTGACGATGTCGACCGCCGACGCGCCGGACTGGCGCGCCACCGCCGCGAGCGCCTCGGCTCGCTCGCGTGCCTCCTCGGGGCTGGCGCCGCCGACCTGCGCCAGCAACCACGCGCTGCCCCGCGGCAGGGTGGGCCGCGGGTGCGGTCCGGGCCGGGAGTCGTAGGCCGCGACGACGTCGGTGCCGAGTGCCTCCACGGTCAGCGGGCCACCGGCGCGGAGGCCGGGTGAGGCGGCAGCCGCGGCCACCAGGTCGGGGTAGCCGGCCACGACCAGTGCCTGCTGGGCGGGCAGGTCGACGAGGCCGACACGCGCCTCGAGCACCACGCCGAGCGTGCCCTCGGAGCCTACGAACGCCCGCGCTGGGTCGACGCCGTGCTCGGGCAGCAGGTGCTGCAAGGCATAGCCGGAGACCTGTCGCGGGAACCGGCCGAGCTCCGCGCGAATCGGCCCGAGGGCGGCGTCGCGCACGGCAGTCAGTCGCCGCAGCAGCGCGGGGTCGGTGCAGTCGCGCTCGAGCACGACCACGTCGCCCGAGGGAAGTGCGACGGTCAGGGACTGCACGCTGTCGGCGGTGGTGCCCCAGGCGACCGAGTGGGAGCCACAGGCGTTCGAGCCGATCATGCCGCCGATCGTGCAGCGGTCGTGGCTGGACGGGTCGGGGCCGAACCGCAGCCGGTGCGGCGCGAGCCGGTGCTGCAGCGTGTCGAGCACGACGCCGGGCTGCACTCTCGCCGTGCGACCGTCGACGTCGATGTCGCGGACCGCGTCGAGGTGGCGGGAGAAGTCGAGCACTACACCAGGGCCGATGGCGTTGCCGGCGATGCTGGTGCCGCCACCCCGCGAGGTGAGCGCGACACCGGTGTCGGTGCAGACTTCGAGGACGGCGAGCACGTCGTCGGTCGACGCGGGCAGCACCACTACCTGCGGCAGCACCCGGTGGATGGACGCGTCGTGGGCGTAGACCGCCTGGTTGCCCCGGTCGTCGAGCACCGGCCCGGCGACCTTGCCGCGCAACAGGCCCGCCAGGCTGCCGGCCGTGATCGGTGCGGTGCTCGGTGCGGACACGTCCAGCAGGCTAGTGGACCCCCGGTGCTACTCGCCGACGGCGCGCTCGCGTGCTGGCGGATCCGCGCCGGCGCCGATGCCGTGCACCGGCGGCACCGCGTCGGTGACCAGCAGCTCGGCGGCGGTGGTCGTGCGCACGGGGGTGTCGATCGGTGTGGGCGCGCGCGTCTGCAGGTCGCTGGCCGAAAGGTCGCCGAGCTTGCGGGCGGAGACCAGCACCCTGCTCTCCAGGGAACCGATGGCACGGTTGTAGTGCTCCACCGACAAGCCGAGGGAGCGGCCGAGCTTGTCGAAGTGGTCGGCGACGGTGGCGATGCGCTTGTGCAGCTCGCGGCCGAGCGCGTGCACCTCGCGGGCGTTGTCGGCCATCGCCTCCTCGGTCCAGGCGTGGGCGACCGTGCGCAGCAGCGCGATCAGCGTGCTCGGCGTGGACAGGATGACCTTGCGCGCCGCGGCGTCGTCGAGCAGGCGCGCGTCAACCTCCAGCGCATGCGACAAGAAGGCCTCTGCGGGCACGAACAGCACGACGAACTCAGGGCTGTGCGGCAACGCCTCCCAGTAGGTCTTGGCGGCGAGCGTGTCCACGTGGGCGCGTAGCTGGCGGGCGTGCCGGCGCAGCTGCGCAGCGCGCTGCTCGTCGTCATCGGCTGCGGTGGCGTCCAGGAACGCGTCCAAGGGCACCTTGGCGTCGACGACGACCTGCTTGCCACCGGCCAGGTGGACCACGAGGTCGGGCCGCAGCGTTCCCTCGTCGCCGCGGGCGCTGACCTGCTCGGTGAAGTCACAACGCTCGACCAGGCCGGCCAGCTCCACGGCCCGGCGCAGGTGCAGCTCACCCCAGCGGCCCCGCACCTGCGGCTTGCGCAGCGCGGTGGACAGCGCCGAGGTCTCGCGACGCAGGGTGTCGCCCACGAGCCGCACGTCGTCGACCTGCTGTTTGAGCTGGCTCTGCCAGGAGGCACGGTTGCGCTCGAGCTCGCGCAGCTGGTCGTGCAGCCGGTCGAGGCTGTCCTTGACCACGGCCTGCCCACTCAGCTCGGCGCGCGACTCACGCCGCTCCGCGATCACCTCGGCGAGCCGGTCGTGGGCGGCGTCGCGCTCGGCGTTGGCGCGCGCCAGGTCGGCGCCACCGCGTGCCCGCGCCCACGTGAAACCGATCAGCGCCCCGATCAGGAGCCCGGCGACCAATGTCAGCAACGTCGTACCCGTCATGGCGACCACTGTGGCCTAGGCCACCGACAACCACGTGCGCCGCGCCCCATCGGCCAGTGGAGCAGGTGCACCACCTGACCGATTCCACCCTGCCCACCTTTCGACGATGCGCTGGCCGCAGTGGCGGACCAGCACGAGGTCGCGGGCGCGTCGGCGCGCCTGTGACCGGCGAAGTCGACGGATTGGGTCCCCGCCACCAGAGCGCCGTACCCTGGCGCCCGTGGCACTCACCATCGGAATCGTCGGGCTGCCCAACGCGGGCAAGTCCACCCTCTTCAACGCGCTGACGAAGAACACCGTGCTCGCGGCGAACTACCCGTTCGCGACGATCGAGCCCAACGTCGGTGTGGTCGGCGTACCCGACCCCCGGCTCGGCAAGCTCGCCGAGATGTTCGGGTCGGCCCGCGAGCTGCCCGCGACTGTGGAGTTCGTCGACATCGCCGGGATCGTCCGCGGCGCGTCCGGGGGAGAGGGGCTCGGCAACAAGTTCCTGTCGCACATCCGCGAGTCTGACGCGATCTGCCAGGTGACGCGGGTGTTCCGTGACGAGGACGTCTCGCACGTGGAGGGCAAGGTATCGCCCGCCGACGACATCTCCACGATCCAGACCGAGCTGATCCTCGCCGACCTGCAGACGGTGGAGAAGGCGCTGCCCCGGCTGGAGAAGGAAGCGCGGCTGAAGAAGGAGAACGCCGCCGTGCTCGAGGCCGTGCGCGAGGGCCAAGCCGCGTTGGAGGCGGGTACGCCGATCTCGGCTACGTCGATCGACCGGGAGCTGGTGCGCGAGCTGATGCTGCTCACCGCCAAGCCCTACCTGTACGTGTTCAACTGCGACGCCGACGAGCTGGCGGACGAGTCGCTGAAGGAGAAGATGCGCTCGCTGGTGGCGCCGGCGGAGGCGGTCTTCCTGGACGCGAAGTTCGAGGCGGAGCTGGTCGAGCTCGACGACGAGGACGAGGCCCGCGAGATGCTCGCCGAGACCGGCATCGAGGAGCCGGGGCTGGAGCAGCTCGCGCGGGTCGGCTTCGAGACGCTGGGACTGCAGACCTACCTCACCGCCGGGCCGAAGGAGGCTCGTGCATGGACGATCAGCAGAGGCGCCACCGCGCCCGAGGCGGCGGGTGTGATCCACACCGACTTCCAGCGCGGGTTCATCAAGGCCGAGATCGTGTCCTACGACGAACTGGTTGCCGCCGGCTCGATGGCCGCCGCGAAGTCCGCCGGCAAGGTGCGGATGGAGGGCAAGGACTACCGGATGTCCGACGGTGACGTGGTGGAGTTCCGCTTCAACGTGTGAATCGGCGCGTTTGCGCAGGTCAGAGGGGGTGTAGGCCCTCCCAGTCCGCACAGAGTCCGACCAGCCCGCGTCGGTGAGCTGGTGGGTCGATGAGCACACGGGCATGCGCCTCTGCGGCAAGGCGGCTGGCTTCGTCCCCGGTGCTCATGGTGCCTCCGAGGTTATCGGCGTGCGTCGGCGCCCACAGGCTGATCGGCTAGATGCGGCTGGACGCCAAGCATTCGCATGATCTTCTTTGGTGGTAGACAATGGTACTTTGGTACCCGAGAGGGAAGGCAGCGCTATGGCTACCGCTACTGCGCCGATCAAGGTGGACGCTGCCACAGACGCGCTGGTGTCGCACGCAGCTCACTTCATGTCCCGCTCGAAGAAGGACATCGTCGACGCTGCAGTGCGCGAGTACATCGACGCGCACCGCGACGAGATCAACGCCGGCATCAAGGCTGCACTCGGCCAGCTCAACGGCACCGACGCCGCCGCTGTGTCGCTCATGACCGGCCTCAGTGCCAAACAACTCGATGACCTCGGTGGACTTCCAAGGTCGTCTGGCCCATCGCCGGCGACCGTCGGACCCGATGCCTAGCATTCGCACATGGCCGGGGTCAGAAGCAGCGTCGTGTTCGCAAGCACTCTCCTACGGTCAGCCGTGATGACCTTGAGTAACCGTCGAGGCGCCGCTCCTAGTACGCGATGCTGGCTGTGTCCAGATGCAAGGCTGCTCCTTCGGTGCCGTTCTGCAGCAGGCTGCAGGTGAAAGACCATGCAAGGGTGGTGAGAAGCTCATGGCAACTGTGAAGGCGCCCGTCAATGGTGAGCTGCTCGCTTGGGCGCGCGTGGAGCACGGGCTCGCACTAGAAGATGCTGCGCACGCGCTCGGCGTCAAGCCTGAACGACTTGCTTCTTGGGAGGCCGGGAGCGCAAAGCCGACGCTGAACCAGATACGGAAGGCCGCGGTTCTCTACCAGCGCACGCCCGCGTTCTTCCTGCTTCGGCAGACACCCAGTGCGGACGACCACCGACGACCGACCGACTTCCGCAGCTTTGCAGGGGAAACGCCAACGCTAGGGAATGCCTTGGCGCGTGAGGTCGCCAGAGCGAGGGCGCGGCGCCACAATCTAGTGCAGCTTGAGGACCTAGAGCCGCATTCTCTACCGGCTTTGCCCACGGTGCTCGCTGAACCCGCCGTGGCGGCCGGGCGGATGCGGGAGCACCTCGGAATCACGAGCGAGGCCCAGGCAGGGTTCACCAACCTCAGCCAGGCTTTGAACGCTTGGGTCGGGGCGGTTGAGTCTCAAGGTGTGCTCGTCTTCCAGATGAGCCGCGTCTCTCCTGATGTTTGTCGCGGCTTCTCCATCTACGACGACGTGTTGCCGATCATCGTCCTGAATGGCGCCGACGGATTTGGTGCGCGACAGTTCACTCTGTTCCACGAACTCGCCCACTTGTTGAGTCGGACCAGTGCGGTCTGCGACGTATGGCGCGAGGGGGGGATAGAAGCTAGGTGCAATGAGTTCGCCGCCGACCTGCTGATGCCGCGCCAAGCCGTGGCTGACCTTTTCAGTCGCGGTGGTCCGCAGACGCCGGATGTCCTCGCAGCCGAGTTCAACGTAAGCAAGTCCGCCGCCGCCGTGCGACTTCGGGCTCTCGGTCGCATCAGCCAGGAGCAACTAGAGGCATACCTTCGCGAGGCGAGAGAAGCAGCCCTCGCCCAGCGTGAGGCAGCCAGGGCCAGGGAGCAGACGGGGGGCCCATCTCCACACCTTCTGAAGGTCCGCAATCTCAGTCCACGCTTCGTGGGGACTGTTCTTGATGCCATGCATGACGAGCGCATCACGGTGACAGAGGCCGCTCAGATTCTCGAGTCCAAGGTCCAGGCGCTCGACAAGCTTGAAGCCGAGGTTGACCACCGTGTGGTCGCCTCGTGACCGACTCGTACACAGTCGATGCGAACATCGTCGTCACTCTGAACCGTGACCAGCCGCGGGACGTGTACCCGAGCGTTTGGGAAGCGCTTGAGCGATTGATCGCCGGTGGTCGATGCTCCATGACGAGACAGGCCTACGAGGAGCTTCTAAAGGTCGATGACGAATGTGCGCCGTGGGCGAAGGTTCAGCAGGGGTTCGTTCAGGACACGACCGATGACGAGCTGGCATGGTCGACACCATCACCAACCAGCACCCCGGTTGGGTGCAAGAAGCCCTGAATGCCGCGGATCCGTTCATCATCGCGCACGCGGTCGAACAAGAACTGGTGGTTGTGACTTTCGAACGGCGGAAGGGTCAGGGGGTCTTGGACCACAACCTCAAGATTCCCAATGTCGCTGACGAGTGGGAAGTCCAGTGCGTCACCTTCCAGGGGCTCGCTCGCCGTGAAGGCTGGGTCTTCTAGGCTGGCCATGGACAGGGATGACTACCTCGCCGCGTCTGGGCGCACCTCGGCCACATCGAGACGGGCGATGTTCTGGAGCTAGCCAACCGAGCGGTTGTCTGCCAATATAATGGAGGATAACCTCAGTTATATGAGAACTGAGGCCCCGCTTCTCGCTCCGATCTTCCGGTCGGACGGTCAGGCGCGCCTGCTTGCCACCTTGTTGCTCACCGGCGACGAGCTGAGCGTCACCGATCTCGCCGAACGGGCCAGCCTGGCTTACCCGACCGCGCATCGCGAGGTCGCGCGCCTGCTGGACGCCGGCATCCTGAGCGAGCGACAGGTGGGCCGCACGAGGCTGATCCGCGCCAACGACGAGAGCCCGCTGGTGGACCCCTTGCGCGAGATCCTCACGGTCGCGACCGGCCCGGTGGTGGTCCTGGCCGAGGAGCTTGCCCGCATCGACGGGATCGAGTCGGCGTTCCTCTACGGCTCCTTCGCGGCGCGGATGCTGGGGGATGCCGGTCCGGCACCGCACGACATCGACGTCATGGTGCTCGGTGAGCCCGACGTGGACGCGGTCTACGAGGCGTGCACCCGAGTCGAGGCCGCGGTGCACCGTCCCGTGAACCCGACGATCCTCACCCCTGAGGAGTTCGCGGCGCCCTCCGGCTTCCTGGACAACGTGCGCAGCGGCCCGGCGGTCGCCGTCATCGGGGAGCTGCCGTGGCCCTGACTCCGCTCACACCCGCGTCCAGCAGGCGACGGTCTTCGCGCTGGCCGAGGCGCGACGTCTCGATGGCGTGCCCGCCGACCTCGCGCGAGCGACCTCGTTCCTGCGCCACGCCGAGGAACGGCTGAACCAACTGCCGCTGCTCACCAGTGTCGTCGTGAAGTACGGCATTGCCTACGACGCCTGCCACGACACGGGCGAGGTACTGCTGGCGGCGTACGGCTTCCGGACGACCAACGAGCCTGGCAAGCACGAGGCGCTCGGCCGCTACCTGCGTGCCGTCCTCGACAAGCCGCCGGCGGACAGGGCGGCGCGAGAGTTCGACCGCCTGCGACGCGCTCGCAACCAGGACCGCTACGAGGCGAAGCCGGTGGGTGCCGCGGCGACCGAGAAGGCCGAGCAGGTCGCCCGGACGCTGTTCGACGCCGCCCTCGCCAGGGGGATCTCGCCGTGACCCAGCAGTCCGTAAGAAGTCCGGCCGAGACCGACGATCGTCCACGACATCCAGGGCCTCGAGAACGCGTATGTGCAGTTCGAACTGTGTTTTCTGGCGTTGACCGGGGGCGACCAACGACAGCCGGAACCCCGCGTGATCGTTGCGTTTCAATGTGGCGTGAGGGCGCCGCCCCGCTACTTCTCCAAGTCTTCCGGGAACGCCGCGTCGAAGTCGGGAATCTGGTCCTTGAAGTGGTTGAGCAGAGCGCGGTCGGGCTGGCCGGGCTTCCGCGCGAGATGTTGCCGCAGGTTCTCTGCGATTGCCGGGTCGACTCGACCTTCCGGCGTGCCGTGAAGGACCTTGTCGATAAGAGCCTCCGCCTCGGCCCGGCGTGAGGCCGGGTCGGGGCTGCTGCGCTTCGGCTTGTGACGGTTGCTCATGAGAGTGCGTGACACGCGCCTCCGACACTCCTTACTGTCGGCGTACCGCGGCAGGATGTCTTCGTGGCGAAGTTGGACCCCGAGTGGGCAATCAGTGAGATCGACGCGTTCCTGGGCTTGACGGCACAGGTCGTCCCGGACATGGGACGCCCAGCGGGCGTGCAGACGCCGGTTGCCGGCTTCACCGCGCACCCAGGCGGCCAGGGTGTCCAGGTCCCATCGCTCGCGCATTGTCTTGGGCCGGTAGCGGGGCCGGTGGTGCCAGGCGGCCTCGACCAGCAGGCGGCGGGCATGGGTGTTGCCGGCCTTGGTGATCGGCCCCTGCGATCGGCTCGCTCCGGAGGCGTGCTCACTGGGCACCAGACCGACGAAGAGCCGATGCTGGTGCCGGTGAACCGCCTCCAGTCACCGATCTCGACCGCGAGCGCGAACGCGGTCAGCGTGGAGATGCCGCGCAGACAGCCCAGCCGCCGCACGATCGGGGTGAACTCCGAGTCGCCGGCGATCGCCGCGATCTGGGCGTCGAGCCGGTCCCGGCGCGCGGTGGCCAGCACGGTGTCGTAGTCGGAGTCGACGGTGAACTGGGTGACGGGGATGGCGAAGCGTTGGCTACGCAGCCAGGCGTCGTGTTTGCCGGTCCAGGCTGCGCCGCCGGAGTAGACGATGCCGTAGCAGCAGCTTCGACAGCCGGTGTCGGGCCCGCATCAAGTCCCCGCGGCAGTCCTCACGGGCCCCGCACCAGATCCCGCGCGGACTCGTGCGCCGCGGTGGGCACGGTCACCGGGGTGATCTCGTCCAGCCGCAACAGCCGATCGGGTGGGCTGCGCTGGCTGGCCGTGTCTGGCAGTCGCGGTGGTCAGCGGCTGCCATGGGCGATCTCGTCGAGTGCGGCGAGCGCGGTGGCGATCACCGGGTGGGTGCGGCTGCCGCGCCGTACGGCGGTGAGAATATGTCGGAACGGGATGGGGTCGCCACGCAGCGGCACGCGGGTGATCGGGTAGTTGCTGGGCAGGCGGGCCAGTCTCGGGGCGAGGCAGACTCCGAGGCCAGCAGCGACCAGGGCAGCGCCGGTGTCCCACTCGCTGGAGTAGTGCGCAATCGCGGGGGTGAACCCGGCCGCTGCGCACGCGGTTTGCATGAGCTGGTGGTAGGGCCGTCCGGGACGGTCGCTGATCCAGCACTCGTCGACGGTGTCGCTGAGTTGCACCGACGCCTCGTGGGCGAGGCGGTGCTCCTCGGGCACGACCAGGTCGAGCGGATCATCGAGCAGGTGTTGCTGGTCGAACCGCGGGTCGATGGTCGGTGGGATCGTGGCGGTAGCCACCACGACCGCAAGGTCGGCGTCATCAGCGAGCAGCAGGTCGAAGCACTCCTCGGGCTCGGCCTCGATGATGCGCACCGCACAACGGGGTCGCGCCGCGCGCACCCGGACGACGGTGGCCGGGAGCAGCGCCGCGGCGGCGGTCGAGAAGCCACAGAGCCGGAGCGAGGCGGTCTCGTTCGCACCGTCGGCGGCGAGCTCGCTCCGGATCTTCTCCCAGGTGCTGAAGAGGTCGTCCGCGTGTGCGAGCAGCACCCGGGCAGCAGCAGTCAATCGGATGCGTCGGCCGTCCTGTACGACGAGGTCGGTGCCGAGCTCACGGGCAAGCGAGCGCAGTTGCTGAGACACCGCCGACGGTGTGTAGTGCAGCGCGGCGGCGGCTCCGGTGACGGTGCCATGTGCGGCGACCATCCGGAGCACATGCAGCCGGCGGTCGATCATGCACTTATCCTGCACGAACGGATGCAGTTTTGGTTGATGGTGCTTTCACGAGCGTCGGCGTCACACTGACGGAGTGCGGACCCTCGATCCCCTGCTGGAGCCTTTCACCCTCAGGCAGCTGACTCTGCGCAACCGCGTGGTGAGCACGTCACACGAGCCCGCCTACGCCGAGGACGGGATGCCCAAGGACCGCTACCGGCTGTACCACCTGGAGAAGGCGCGCGGCGGGGTCGGGCTGACGATGATCGGCGGCTCGGCCGTGGTCGCGCCCGACAGCCCGCCCGCGTTCGGGAATCTGCTGCTCTACAAGGACGAGATCGTGCCGTGGCTACGGCGGCTCACCGACGACATGCACCAGGCCGGCGCCGCGGTGATGTGCCAGGTCACCCATCTCGGCCGCCGCACCAGCAACTACAGCGGTGACTGGCTGCCGCTGGTCTATCCGTCCCCGCTGCGGGAGGCGGCACACCGTGCCTTCCCCAAGACCGCGGAGGCATGGGACCTGGACCGGATCGTGGCCGACTACGTCGCTGCGGCCGAACGTTGCGTCGCGGCCGGCCTCGACGGCATCGAGATCCAGTCGTACGGCCATCTGCTCGACGCGTTCCTGTCCCCGGTGACGAACCGGCGCAGCGACGAGCTCGGCGGCAGTCTGGAGCACCGGATGGCCTTCCCGCGCCGGGTCATCTCCGCCGTGCGGGCAGCCGTCGGGCCCAACTTCATCGTCGGCATCCGGATGTCGATGGACGAGGACCAGGCCGGCGGACTGGGCCAGGTCGAGGCACTGTCGGCATTGCGCGAGTACGTCGCCGACGGCATCGACTTCCTCAGCGTGATCAAGGGGACCATCGACAGCGACACGACGCTGGCGAAGGTGATTCCGTCGATGGGCACACCGTCGGCCCCGTTCCTGGAGTTCGCCGGCGAGATCCGCCGTGCCGTGGACATCCCGGTCATGCACGCCTCCCGAATTTCCGACGTCGCGACGGCCCGCCACGCCATCCGCGAGGGCATGCTCGACCTGGTGGGGCTGACCCGCGCCCAGATCGCCGACCCGCACCTGGTCGCCAAGGTAGCTGCCGGTGAGGAGGACCGGATCCGTCCCTGCGTAGGTGCGAACTACTGCCTGGACGCCATCTACGCGTCCGGCGACACCAAGTGCATCCACAATCCCGCCACGGGACGCGAGCAGACCCTGCCGCATATCGTCCCACCGGCCGATGCGGCGAAGAAGGCGGTCGTCGTCGGGGCCGGGCCGGCAGGCCTGGAAGCTGCCCGCGTGCTGGGCGAACGTGGCCACCAGGTCGTGGTTCTGGAGGCCGCCGACGCGCCCGGCGGCCAGGTTCGACTCGCGGCCGCAGCCGTACGGCGTCGGGACCTGATCGGCATCGTCGACTGGCGGGTCACGGAGGCCAAGCACTTCGGTGTCGACCTTCGTTGCGGCGTGTACGCCGAGCCGGAGACCGTGTTGACCGAGGAACCCGACGTGGTCGTGGTCGCGACCGGCGGGCTGCCGAACCGGTCGTTCCTGGCTGACGGGCAGGACCTGGTGGCGGACGTCTGGGACGTGATGTCGGGCGCGGCGCATCCGAGCGGCAGTGTGCTCGTCTACGACGACAACGGCGCCGAACCCGCGATGGACGCTGCCGAGATGCTGGCGACTCGTGGTGCCGTGCTGGAGCTGGTCACTCCTGAACGGATGCTCGCGCCCGAGGTCGGCAGCCTCAACTCACCGGCCTACCTCCGCGCCTTCGCCGAGCACAGCGTCACCGTGACACTCGGCTGGCGGCTGACGGCGGTACGCCGCGGTCACGGGCGCGGGCTGGTCGCCCGGCTGCACAACGACTACGCCGACCTCGACACGGACCGGGCGGTCGACCACGTGGTCGTCGAACACGGCACGCTGCCCAACGACGAGCTCTACTTCGCGCTCGTGCCGCATTCGACGAACCTCGGGGAGGTGGACCAGCAGGCACTGCTGAGGGGTCGACCGCAACAGGTCACGCGCAACCCTGATGGGCGCTTCCAGCTGTTCCGGATAGGTGACGCCGTCGCCAGCCGGAACATCCACGCCGCCGTCTTCGACGCCCTCCGGTTGTGCCTGGCGATCTGACCGGGCTGTTCTGACGGATCTGACGGAAAGGAGACTGCGGTGACCACTGTCGCCCCCATCGGCGCCGATCCGCTCGACGTCCACGCGCTCGTAGCCCGCCGTCGACCCGGCTACTCGCTCGAGGCTGCGTTCTACACCGACCCGCAGATCTTCGATCTCGACATCGCCGCGGTCTTCGCGCGCAACTGGCTGTTCGTCGCGACCGAGGCCGAGATCGCCGAGCCGGGGGACTTTGTCACGGTCGCCGTCGGGCCGTACTCGGTGATCGTGCTGCGCGACGACGATGAGGTGGTTCGCGCCTTCCACAACGTCTGCCGGCACCGTGGCGCACGCATCCTCAACGACCAGGCAGGGTCGGTGGGCAACATCGTGTGTGGCTACCACCAGTGGACCTACGCGACCGACGGGTCACTGCTGCACGCCGGGCAGCAGCCCGCGCCGTTCGACAAGAGCTGCTTTGGCCTCAAGCCGGTGCACGTACGGCTGTTGGCAGGGCTCGTCTTCCTCAGCCTCGCAGCAGAGCCTCCACCGGACTTCGACGACGTGGTCGCGCGCGTCACGCCGTACCTGTTGCCGCACCAGCTGCACCGCACGAAGGTCGCCGCCCAGCTGGATCTGGTCGAGGAGGCCAACTGGAAAGTCGTCATGGAGAACAACCGGGAGTGCTACCACTGCGAAGCCGGGCACCCGGAGCTCACCTGCACCTTCTTCCCGACCTACGGCTACGAGGAGGACCAGCTTCCTGCCCGGCTGCGCCCGGCGCACGAGCGCTACCTGCAGGCGGACGCCGACTTGCAACGGCTTTGCCGGGATCGGGGCATACCGTACGCGACCATCGAGGAGCTGGACGCGCGCGACTCGGGATTCCGCGTGCAGCGAGAAGCGCTCGACGGTGCCGGGGAGTCCTACACGATCGACGGCAGGTCCGCCTGCCGCAGGCTGCTCGGAGACCTGGACAGCCCACGGTTGGGCCGCGCGAGCCTGCACACGCAGCCCAACGCATGGTTCCACTTCCTCGCCGACCACGCCGTGACGTTCGCATTGCTGCCCATCGCATCGGACCGCACGCTTTTGCGCACCACCTGGCTGGTGCACGAGGACGCGGTGGAGGGCCGTGACTACGACATCGACAGCCTGACCCACGTCTGGCGTCAGACGAACACCCAGGACAGCCAGATCTGCGCCCGTGCATACGCGGGGGTGACCAGTCCGGCCTACGAGCCCGGCCCGTACGCGCCATCGGAGGGCCAGGTGGATGCATTCGTGACCTGGTACGTCAATCGAGTGAGGGAGCACCTCACGAGATGACCGAGATGCTCGTCCGCGCCCCGGCCATCAGGGCGACGGCTGGATCGTCCGATCAGGACCAATGGTGCGAAGAGTTCGACGAGACGCTCGTGTGCAGCGAGGTCCTGCAGATCACCCATGACGTCAAGAGCCTCGTGCTGCGCCCGATCCGTCCGCGACGCTTCGTATTCGAGCCCGGTCAGCACCTCACCGTGCACGCAAGAATCGACGGCCGGCAGATCGACCGCTGCTACACGATCGCATCGTCCTGCCTACAGCCAGAGGCTCTGACCATTACCGTGAAACGCGTCCCAGGCGGCCCCGTCTCCTCCTGGCTGCACGACCACGTCGAGCCCGGCCGGCAGATCGCGGTCAGCGGACCGCTGGGCGAATTCAGCACCACCCGATACCCGGCCGAGAAGTACCTGTTCCTATCCGCCGGCAGCGGCATCACCCCGCTGATGTCCATGGTGCGCACCATGCGGGACCGGGGCGGCACCTCGAACGTGGTCTTCGTGCACAACGCACGCACACCGGACGACATCATCTTCCGCGACGAGCTGCAGCGGATGGCCGTCGGGTGCCCGGGCATCCGAACTGTGGCGATCTGCGAGCACGACGCCCCGAGCGAGCGGTGGACGGGACTGCGTGGGCGCATGACGCTGCCGATGCTGCAGGCTGTCGCGCCGGATCTCGCCGAACGCGAAGCCTTCACCTGTGGCCCCCCGGCGTACATGGCCACAGTGCGAACAATCCTCGCCCACGCAGGTGCCCACCCCAGCCGTTGCCACGAGGAGGCATTCAGCTTCGCCGAGGAGGCCGTTCCTGGTGCGCGGTCATCGACGACCGAGCAGCCGCCCGACCGCCACGACGGCTTTGCGATCGAGTTCCAACGCGCCGGCCGCACAATCGAGTGCGGCCCCGACAGCACGCTGCTCATGGCGGCCGCCCGCGCGGGGCTCACCATGCCATCATCCTGCGGCGAAGGCATCTGCGGCACCTGCAAGACCATGATGCTCTCCGGCACGGTCGATATGCATCACCAAGGCGGCATCCGTCCGCGCGAGATCGCGCAGAACAAGATCCTGCTGTGCTGCTCAACGCCGCAGGAAGACGTGGTCCTCGACGCGTGAAGCACCGCATGCCGGGCTCCTCGGTCCGAGGTGGGGGGCCACCGGGACCCGAACTCCCCGAACGTTGGTTCAATCCCGATGCTGCACGATATTCAGCACGTTGCCGTCGGGCGCCCGAACGTAGAATCGGCGGACTCCCCACGGCTCGGTGGTCAATGGGTGGACGATCTCGTAGCCGTGCTGCAGTGCCTGCTGGTATGCGGCGTCAACGTCGTCGACATGCACGGAGACGACAGGGTTCGTGGGCGCGGTCGCGTCTCGGGTCACGAGCTGCACGTTCGCCCCCGTGTCTGGCGACGTGTAGCGCGCGACCCACCCCATGTTGAATTCCTCGGTGCCCAGCCCGAGGTATTCGGTGTAGAAGCTCTTCGCCGACTCGATGTCAGCCACGTGGAGATCCGCCGTGATCCGAGTGGTGCGCATGTCACTCCCCTTGTTTCGGACACACACCCGATGGTCGTGCAGATGTCTACCGCCTGTCTACGCGTGACCTCCGGGTCTCAAGCGGACGGACCCTTGGTCGCTCGAGCGAGTTGCCGGTTGGTTGTCTGTTGAGGGTCGACCGTGAAGGCCGTGGTCGCCACCGTGCCGTCGAGTGCAGCGTCGAGGACGCCGGCGCGGTAGAAGGCGAAGACGTCGATGTAGGTGAAGGCGAACGTCGGCTGGTCCGTCGGCGCCGTCCGTTTCCGTACCTGGGTCCCGTGAGAGGTGCTCTCGGTTGGCTCCGCCCTTGATTCGTCACCGGTGGAAGAGTGCGTCAACGTTCGGCAACGGCTCGAACCGGGAGAACGTCCCCTCGTCAGCAATCTCCCGCGCGGCCTGCAGGAATCCGCCCCACGCGGTGCGCGCGAGAGTGCCGCCCACGCTGATCCGCCGTACCCCCAACCGTGCTGCCTCAGCAACGGTCGTGAACGGAGCGTTGATCAGCAGGTTCACCGGTTTGGGGGACACCGCGGCGACGACCGCGGCGACGTCCTCGAGCCTGTCGATCCGTGGAGCGTAGAGGCAGTCGGCGCCCGCCTCGGCGTACGCGCGCAGCCTGCGGATCGTCTCGTCGATGTCGGGGCGACCGACCACGAATCCCTCGGATCGCCCGGTGAGCACGATCCCCGTGCCGCTTTCGTCGATCGCTCGTCGCGCGGCGCGGACCCGTTCGACGGCTAGCTCGAACTCGAAGAGCGGATCAGCCTCGTCGCCCGATGAGTCCTCGATCGAGAGCCCGGCGATCCCCGTGTCCGCAGCACGTCTTACGTTTGCTGCGACCTGCGGCGGATCCACTGCGAAACCGCCCTCGAAGTCAGCGTTCACCGGCACCGCTACGGCGTCCACGACGACGCGTAGGTGCTCGAGCACCTGCTCCAGTGTGACCTGGTTGTCCGCGCGACCCAGCGACCATGCCAGTCCGGCACTCGTCGTGGCCAACGCCTTGAAGCCCATCTGTTCCAGGGCCCGCGCGCTACCCACGTCCCATGGGTTTGGCATCAGGAAGCACCCCGAGGAATGCAGGCGGTGGAATGCGGCGATCGGATCGTCGGGCACGTTCATGCCACACCTCGTCAACGGGCCGGGAACTGCACTCTAGTCCGATCCAGGCCACTTCGGGCGAGCCGCTCGTCGGCGGCTCAACGGCTTCGACGCTGGTTCGCCACCAATCTCGCCGGCACTGACCGCGAAGACGCGTCATACCCCGCACTCGAGCGTGCCGGAACACGGACCGCGGGTTCCGTGAATGCGGGAGTCCGAGATCCCGGTTGCGAGAGGGTGGGGCGCACTATGGGGTGTAGCCACGAAGGGGGACTCCTGATGCTGGGGGAACGACGCACTGTTGCGAGTTCGGACGGCACACCCATCTCGGTCGTGGTAGCCGGCGGCGGTTCACCAGTTCTTCTGGTGCACGGAGGCATGACCACGGCAGCACGCTGGCAGCCGCTGTGGCCGTTGTTGACGCCTTACTACGAGGTGTCGGCGATGGACCGCTGCGGCCGAGGGGGTAGCGGTGACCACACGTCTTACAGCCTGGACCGCGAGTTCGACGACGTGGCCGCCGTGGCCAGCGACCTCGCCGAACGCCACGGCGGCCCGGTCGACGTGTTCGGGCATAGCATCGGTGCGGTTTGCGTGCTAGGCGCGGCAGCCGCCGGGGCGCCCTTTCGGCGGATAGCCCTCTACGAGCCGCCCGGGCCCCAGGCGGTACCGCGCGACTGGGTCGACCGAGCGACCGCGATGGTGGCCGCCGGGGACAATGGTCGCGACCTCGACGGACTCGGCCACGAGGGCGTCGACACCACCCCCCGACAGGTCAGCGCCGGGCTGAGCGCCTTCCTCTCGCGTTGACCAGACCCGCTGCACGACGGCGTCCGGCCGCTCGCCGCCACTCCACCGGACCTGAACAACCGCACGCCCGCGCGCCAGACGCACGCGACCTTTGACTTCAAGTACTTGAAGTTCATACCGTCGTAGAGGTGAGTGCACCGACGTCCGAACACACCTACTCGATCAGGGAAGCGGCCACGCTGACCGGGCTGCCGGCCAGCACGCTCCGCTACTACGAGACGATCGGGGTGATCGCGCCGATCAGCCGCGGTGCGAGCAGCAAGCACCGCGTGTACGACGAGGCCGACCTCGATCAGTTGATGTGGATCGCGTGCCTCGCTGCCACGGGCATGTCCGTGGGTGACATGCGGCAGTACGTGGCGAACGGACAGCTCGGTCCTGCTGCCGCTGGCGAGCAGATCGGGCTGCTCGCGGCGCAGGAACGGCGACTGGCACTCGAGGCCGAGCACATCGCTCTGCGCCAGCGATACGTCCGGCTCAAGATCGACTACTGGCACGCGGTCGACGCGGGCGATACCGAGCGTGCAGACCTGTTGGCTAGCGAAGCGCGCGCACTGGCCGACGCGCTCAAGCGGGCCAAGAAGCAGTAGCCAACGGCGCCCGGTGGCGGACCCGAGCCGGTCCGCAGACCGTGCGCGCCACGACAGCGCAGTACAAGGCATCCAAGGAAGGAAGAGCCCGTGCAGATCACACGCAGCTCGGCGGACACCATCAAGGGGCCGGTCGACTGGTTCACCGGTGACGTCTACATCGATGCCGTGGCCGCCCCGAACCGCCTCACCGTGGCGCCGGCAGAGTGCTGACCACAGATCCTCCGCCCAGACCGAACGACCGAAGAACCGAATCCGCAAGCCGAAGGAGCATCCCACACATGCGCGTGAACGCCTACGCCGCCGCTGCTGCCGACCAGCCGCTGGCTCCGACCACCATCGAACGTCGAGATGTCGGAACCAACGACGTCCTCATCGAGATCCAGTACGCCGGCATCTGCCACTCCGACATCCACACCGTCAACGGCGACTGGGGCCCGCAGCCGTTCCCGGTCGTACCGGGCCACGAGATCGTCGGCATCGTCACCGTTGTCGGGTCCGACGTCACCCGACACCAAGTCGGTGACCGCGTCGGAGTCGGCTGCATGGTGAACTCGTGCGGCGAGTGCACCAACTGCCGCAACGGTGACGAGCAGTACTGCGTCAACGGCATGGTCCCCACCTACGCCGGCACCGACCGCGACGGCACCACCACCCAGGGCGGGTACTCCACCCACGTCGTCGTGGACGCCGACTACGTCCTCTCCGTTCCCGACGGCATCGACCCAGCCGAAGCTGCACCGCTGCTGTGTGCCGGCATCACCACCTATGCGCCCCTGCGTAAGTGGGGTGCCGAACCCGGCAAGAAGATCGCCATCGTCGGGCTTGGCGGCCTGGGCCACATGGCTGTCAAGATCGCCCACGCCCTAGGTGCCGAGGTGACCGTGCTGTCCCAGTCGCTGAAGAAGCAGGAGGACGGTCTGCGACTCGGCGCCGACCACTACTACGCGACCTCGGACCCTGACACGTTCGAGCAGCTCGCCAGCCAGTTCGATCTCATCATCAACACGGTCAGCGCCAACATCGACGTCGACGCCTACCTCGGACTCCTCGCTGTCGACGGAACCCTGGTCAACGTCGGCGCCCCGGCCGAACCGCTGAGCCTGAACGTGTTCTCCCTCATCGGTGGCCGTCGCACATACGCCGGATCGATGATCGGTGGGATCGCCCTAACCCAGGAGATGCTCGACTTCTGCGCCCAGCACCACATCGGCGCCGAGGTCGACGTCATCCCAGCCGACCAGGTAAACGAGGCTTACGAGCGTGTACTCGCCTCCGACGTGCGCTACCGCTTCGTCATCGACACCGCGACGCTCGCCTGAGACGGGCTGAGTGCGCCCTTCCACCGCGAGTATTGCCGCGGACAGTGAGCACGACCGATGAGTCCGGGCGCAGCGGCGAGTCAGTACTCGTGACCAGATGGGAGGGAGCCCCGGATGCACGATCTTGGATCTGCCGCTGCCGAGCTGGCTCGACTGATGAATGGTGTCCGCGACGACCAGCTCTACGACCCGACCCCGTGCGCGCGGTACAGCCTGGGCGATCTGCTGCAGCACGTCCGGGAGCTCGCCGAGGCATTTACGCTGGCCGGACGCAAGGAGCAGCCCGCCGGTGGGTCGAAGCCACCGCCGGAGGGTGACGCCTCGCTCCTGCCCGGCGCTTGGCGGGAAGAGACAACGGACTGGCTCGGCCAGCTGGCCGACACCTGGTCCGACCCCTCGGCGTGGGAGGGCACGGCGTGGATCGCGGGCTTTCAGGCGCCCGCGTCCGCGGTCGGCGTCACCGCGGCCAACGAGTTGGTGGTGCACGGTTGGGACGTTGCCCGCGCCAGTGGCCAACACCTCGTTGTCGACGACGCGGCGCTTGCGCCTGCTCGAGAGTTCGTCGCGATGATGTCCGGACCTGGTTCGGAGGACGCGCGTGGAGACGCGTTCGGTCCGTCCGTGCCTGTCCCCCTCGGGGCGTCCGCCCTGGACGAGGTCATCGCGGGCAATGGTCGCAATCCGGCCTGGTCCAGCCGGGGCCGACCCTAGACGACCGCGAGTTCGCCGGAGGAAGGGCATTTTGAGCGACAGTCACCTGCGAGGGGTAGCCGAGAGTGGCGGTGCCGAAATCGGTGGCGGACGTGGAGGCCAGGACGCGCTTGTAGGCGTCGTTGACCTCCGAGGAGCGCGCCCCACTCGCTTCACATGTCCCGGTATCGCACGGCTGCGTCCAGCTTCTCCTTCAGCATCTCGGGTGTGACCTGACGCGCAGGCCTCGTGGGGTACTCGGAGCCAGGCACCATGTAGGGCTGTACATATGCCGCGGTGTCGCGTTGGTAGCGCCACCCTTCGGAGAGCGGGCCGACGTCGTAGGCGTCGTAGCCAATCGAGTCGAGGAACTCGGCCGCCGACCGCTTGGCCGCCTCGTCGTCGCCAGCGATCGCGAGCACGGAACGCTCGGGGTGACCCGCGGGGCGCTGCAAACTGCCGAGGTGGCTGACGTAGATGTTGTTGAATCCCTTCACGACGCGGGATTCGGAGAGATGCTCCTGCAGCAGCTCACTGGTTGTCGTCGATTCGTCGTCGAGCTCCGCGATGTGCCCATCGCGCTCCGGGTAGTAATTGTTGGTGTCGATCACGACTTTTCCGCGCAGCGGATCCACCGGCACCTCACGGTAGGCCTTCAGCGGGACTGCCACCACGACGATGTCGCCGGCCGCAGCGGCCTCGGCCGCAGTGGCCGCTCGTGCTTGCGCTCCGAGCCGGTCCACGAGGTCGGCGAGGGTCTCAGGTCCACGACTGTTGCTGAGGACCACGTCGTGGCCCGCATCGACCGCTAGCTTGGCGACGGTGCTGCCGATGTTTCCACTGCCGATGAGCCCGATCGTCGTCATGTACGCCGCAACGTGTGCACGGGCGGATCCATTCCGGACGGCGCATGGTCCGGCGAGGTGGTCGGCCGCGGTCACCACAGGGACTCTCAGGACATGGCCTATGCAGCACGCGAAGGATGGCGGCCACCAAGCATCTGTTGCCGTTGGCGTTGCTGACCGAGCGGGCGGCGACGGTGGTGATCAGGGGGCCCGTCGCCGCGTCGACCTGGTGGTTGCGGTTGGTCAGCGGACCGGCTGGGGTTCGTCGAGGACGTCGGCGGTCGACCGCGGCTCTTTGGTCCGCAGGCTCTCGCCTTCGATATCCACGTTCGGTAGCGCGTTGTCCAGCCAGCGCGGCAGCCACCACGCCCGCTCGCCAAGAAGAGACATCACGGCGGGCACCAGCGAAAGCCGGACCACGAACGCGTCGACGAGGACACCGAACGCCAGGGCGAACCCCATCGACTTCACGATCGGGTCGTCGACCAGGATGAACCCTGCGAACACCGCGACCATGATCAGCGCGGCCGCGACCACCACCCGTGAGCCGTGTCCGACCCCGGACTCGACGGCCTCGGGTGCGGTTTCCCCGTGCACGAAGTCCTCGCGCATGCGGGAGACGAGGAAGACCTCGTAGTCCATCGCCAGCCCGAACAGGATGCCGATGAGCAGGATCGGCAGGAAGCTGACCAGCGGGCCGGCGGTGTCGACGCCGACCAGGTTCGCCAGCCATCCCCACTGGAAGACGGCGACCGTGGCGCCGAAGGTGGCGCCCACGGTGAGCAGGAACCCGCCGGTGGCCTTCAGTGGCACCAACAGCGACCGGAATACCAAGGTGAGCAGGATGAAGCTGAGCCCGACGACGATCGAGAGGTAGAGGGGCAGCGCGGCCGCGAGCTTGTCGGAGACGTCGACGCCCACTGCGGTCGCGCCGGTGAGGGTGATCTCGGTGCCGGTGGCGGTGGCAGTCGATGCCAGATTTTCCCGCAGCTGACCAACCAGGTCGACGGTGGCAGGGTCGCTGGGCCCGGACTCGGGTACGACGGCGACCAGGCTGGTGTGCCGGTCGGGGCTGGGCTGTGGCGGAGCGACCGCGACCACGCCGTCGGTCCGTCCGGCGACCGCAGTCGCCTGCTGCACGGCCCGCTGCACCGCGTCGGTGCGCGTGCCGTGCACCACCATGACCAGGCGACCGTTGTGCCCTTCCCCGAACCCCTCGGTGATCAGGTCGTAGGCCTGCCGTTTGCTGGTACCGGCCGGGGCGGTGCCGTCGTCAGGGAGGGCCAGCTGCATCCCGGCAGCCGGAAGCGCGAGCACTCCCAGGGTCGCGACGCCGGTCAAGAGGACCGGCACCCGGGCGCGCATCATCAGCCTGCCCCAGGCAAAGCCGCGGTTCACCGCCGCGTCCTCGAGGTCGACGCGATGCCCGGCGGCGCCGTCGGCCTGCCGCTGGCGGCGGGACAGCACCTTGTCCCCGGCAAAGGCGAGCAGCGCGGGCAGCAACGTGATCGCGACCAGGACTGCGATCGCCACGGTCCCGGCCGCAGCCAGGCCCATCACGGTGAGGAACGGGATACCGACCACCGACAGGCCAGCCAGCGCGATGATCACCGTCAGGCCGGCGAAGACCACTGCCGAGCCAGCGGTGCCGACAGCCCGGCCGGCAGCCTCGGCCTGGGGCAGGCCGATCGCGACGTTGTGCCGGTAGCGGGAGGTGATGAACAGCGAGTAGTCGATGCCGACGGCCAGCCCCAGCATCAGGGCGAGCACCGGGGCGGTGCTGGACATGTCGAGCACGTGCCCGAGTAGGGCGATGCCGGCCATGCCGGCGCCGACGCCGAGGAGCGCGTTGACCATCGTCATCCCTGCGGCGACCAGGGAACCGAAGGTCAGCACCAGCACCACCAGTGCCACCGCGACGCCGACCCCTTCGGTGGAGCCGACCTCCGGCACGGTCGTCAGCGGCTCACCGCCCGCGGCGATCGTCCAGCCAGCGGGGGCCTGCGTGCCGAGGCTCTCGTAGGCGGTGCGCTGGTGCTCGGTGAGCCGGTCGGCGGTGGTGGCGAATTGCACCGAGACGAGCGCGTAGCGGCCGTTGCGGCTGATCGCCCGGGTGTCGTAGGGGCTGGTTGCTCCCACCACGCCGGGCAGCTCGTTGGCCGCCTGGACCGTGGCCAGCACGGCTGAGCGGTTCGACGGGTCGAGCACGGACTGCCCCTGCGGTGCGCGGATGACGATGGTGCCGGATGCTCCGGCCGCCTGCGGGAACTCTTGCTCGAGCGCGTCCAGGGCACGCTGGGACTCGGTGCCGGGAATCGTGATGCTCGACGTGGGGGCGGTGCCCACGGCGAGCACGGCACCGGTGATGGCAGTGAGCAGCAACAGCCACGTCGCAAGCACGGTGCCGCGGCGAGCGAAGCTCGTGCGCCCAATCCGGTAGAGCAGGTTGGCCATGAGGACTCCGGGTGAGTGGTCGGTGCCGCCTCCGCGGCGCGGAATCAGAGGGTCACGCGGGTGAGGCGCTGCGGGTCGATGTCGAAGATGCGTGCGCCGACCCCGAGGAGAGCGTCAGCGAGCTCGTCATCGTCGACGTCCGGCAGCCCCAGGCAGGCTCCGAGGAGACCATGCTCGAAGATGTGGGCAGTGGCCCGCTGCTGCACCGAGGCGCCCGGGGCGGCGAGGACGTCGCGGACCCGGTCGGCCAGCTCCTGGCCGCGGGCGGCCGGCGGGCTCATCTCACCGAGGTCGCCGAGACCGCGCAGCATCGCCAGCGCCTCCCGGTGCTTGACCACCAGAGCGACCGAGAGCTCAAGCAGTCGCGGCAGCCTCTGTCGGGTGGGCAGGTCGGCCAGCGCGTCCAGGATGCGCTGCAAATCGTCCACCAAGCCCTCGACGAGGGCGTCAAAGATCGCGGCCTTGGTGGTGAAGTGGTACAGCAGCGCCGCCTTCGAGCAGTCGACCTCGTCGGCGATCATCTGCAGTGACGTCGCGCGAAACCCCAGAGTACTGAACAGACGCTGGGCCACGGCTAGGATCTCGCGCCGCAACGCGTCACGCGGGGGTCGACTCATACAACTCATTTTCCTGACCGACCGGTCAGGAAGCAACCGATCGGTCAGGTCGCCGGTGTGGGGTGAGTCACGCCCGGCATTGTGCGACCGAAAGGGCCGTCATCTGATTCACGACATTCATCAGCCGCGATCCGAGCGTTGGCGAAGGTGCGCAAGTTCGCCGCGATTGCGCGCCAAGAAGCGCACCAACATGGCGAACAACGGGTGGTCGGCTCAGGTGCAGGTGAGGATGACGAGTCGCTGGGTCGCGCGAGTCATCGCGACGTAGCGGTCGACGGCTGCTTCGATGCCGTCGCCGAACGCCTGCGGGTCGAGGAGGACGACCAGGTCGAACTCGAGCCCCTTCGACAGCGCCGGGGTGAGTGATCGGACGCGGGGCGTCGCTGGGAACGTGCCGTCTTCGATCTCAGTGGTGCCGATGACGCAGGCGATCCCGTCGGCATGCTCGGCGAGCCAGGTCTCGAGGATGGAGCTCAGGTCCGACACGGACCCGTGTACGACGGGGACGCCGGTGCTGCGGACTGAGATCGGCACGTTGGCGTCGGGGAGCACGTCTCGGATGACCGGTTCGGCTTTGGTCATGACCTCCTCCGGCGTCCGGTAGTTGATGCTCAGGGAGGCCAGGTGGACGTTGTCGAGCCCGATGCGCTCGAGCCGTTCCTGCCACGTCTGGGTGAACCCGTGCCGGGCCTGGGCGCGGTCCCCCACGATGGTGAGGCTTCGGGACGGGCAGCGGCGCAGCAGCATCTGCCACTCCGCGTCGGTCAGCTCCTGAGCCTCGTCCACGACGATGTGCGCGAACGGGCCCGCGAGCAGGTCCGGGTCGGTGCTGGGCAGCGCGGTCTCGTCGACCAGGCTGGTCTGCAGGTCCTGGCCGCGGAGCATCGACATCACCTGCATGTCGGAGTCGTCCGACGCGATCAGGTGATCGACGACCCGGTCCATCTGCTCGCGCTCGGCGGCGACGGCGGCCTGGTGTCGACGCCTGAGTCGGGACGCCTCGGGGTCACCGAGCCGCTGCCGCGCTGCGTCCAGGAGCGGCAGGTCGGACACCGTCCACGCCTGGGCGTCTCGGCGTTGCAGCCGGCGTACGTCGTCGGGGCCGAGCCACGGAGCGCACATCCGCAGGTACGCCGGCACCGACCACAGGTCTGTGACGAGGTCGGCCGCTTCGATCAGCGGCCATGCCTTGTTGAAGGTGGTGACCAGTTCCCTGTTCTGCCGGAGCGACCTGCGGAGCAGGTCGGGCGAGACGTCGTCGTCGCCGTGCTTGTCGACCAGGATCGTGAGCAGCTCGTCCCAGACCTCGTCGCGGGCCTCGTTGTGCGGGGTGCCGGGGTCCGGCGACTCGAACGCCTCCGCCCATTCGTCGGCACTGAGCCAGATGTCGGACCAGTGGGTCTCGACTACCATCCCCTCGGTGGGTGGCTCCTCGTAGAGCCTGACGGCCGGCTCGATCGCTGTCACCATGTCGGCGGACGACTTCAGCAGGGCCACCGCGGGGTCGGTCTCGATCGCCGCAGCCGCTCCCTCGGGGACGAGGTCTCGCAGGGTGCAGGTCTGCACGCCCTCCTCCCCGAGGCTAGGCAGGACGTCGGCGACGTAGGCCAGGTAAGGCTGGTGCGGACCGACGAACAGCACGCCACCCCGGTGATGACCGAGGCGCGGGTCGGCATACAGCAGGTAGGCGGAGCGGTGCAGGGCGACGACGGTTTTCCCCGTGCCCGGACCGCCGTCGACGACGAGCGCGCCGCGGGACCCCGCGCGGATGATCGCGTCCTGGTCGGCCTGGATGGTGCCGAGCACGTCACGCATCCGGGGCGACCGGCTGCTTCCCAGGCTGGCGATGAAGGCGGACTGGTCGTCGAGGGCGGCGTGTCCGTCGAACCCGTCCGCGGTGAACACCTCGTCCCAGTAGTCGCTGATCCGGCCACGGGACCAGCGATACCTGCGGCGACTTGCCAGACCCATCGGGTTGGCGTGGGTCGCTCCGAAGAACGGCTCAGCCGCGGGGGACCGCCAGTCGAGCAGCAGCCGGCGACCCGCGCTATCGGTGAGGCCCAGTCGTCCGACGTACACGGGCTCCGGGTCGTCCGTGCCGACCATGTGCCCGAGGCACAGGTCCAGACCGAAACGACGCAGGGCCCGCAGGCGAGCGGTCAGCCGGTGCACCTCCAGGTCGCGGTCCATGGCCTCCTGACCTATGCCGCCAGGCGCCTTGCGCGCGGCATCGACACGGTCGGACAGGTCGGCAATCGACTGCTCGAGGCTCTCCGCGATCGCAGCGAAGTGCTGCTCGTCGCCGGCAATCAGCGCCGGGTCGGCCTTGGGCGCGAGATGGCCGGTCAGTGCAAATGCGCTGGTGGTCACCGGGTCCACGTCGTCAGCTCCGATCGAGCAGCAGCGTCGTACGTCGAGAACAACACCGGCATCTCACAGCTCCCCGCCCGTAGGTGTCTGGCTACGGGCGGCGATTCTGCCGCCTGACAGGGGTCTTGCCACAAGCCCCTAGGTGCGCTATACGTTGAGAATGGAAGGGAGCGGCACTCCTTTCCATTCTTCGTCGCTTGGGCCCGACCATCGACGGGCTCGCCGTCGCCCAGCATGAGCCGCTTCGACTGCTGGGCGGCGTCCGTCAGCCGGCATGCACGGTCTTGAAGGCGAAGTCGCTGAGCCGGACCGTCCTCGTGTAGCCGCAGTGTTCGGTGGGTTCCAGACCCAGTGCCTGGGGCGCGACCCCCGGCTCCTTCACCACGGGCCCATGCACCTGTGCCTGCAAGTGGTCGAAGTTGCGGTATCGGCGCGCCTGCTGCTCCCACAGCCCGGCCAGTCGTGGCTGGGTCTGTGGTCGGGTCGCTGGGGGAGCCCGTACCTGACGAGGTCCTTCGTGCCGGCGGTCAGTGGGTCGAAGTCCTTCGGCGGAGGGGCCTCGGGCGAGTCGCGCAGTCGTCCCAACCACCAACCCCGTCTCGACGTCAGCCACTTCGTCCGGGAGGACGCCGGAGGATGCTCCAGCGTCTTCAGAATGTTCGGGTCACATGCACGTGGACCTTGACCGGCCAACGGTGCGCGGCGACGGTGGAAGGAAGCCCACGGGGAGGCTCCCGGGGCAACGCTGGAGGATGCCGTGACGACCGACGCGACCGTGGATCGGGCACGAGGGGCCTTCGGCCGCTCGGCCTGGGGCGAGGCCTACACCCTGTGGACCGAGGCGGACCGCGATCAGGCGCTGGCCCCCGGGGACCTCTCGAGCTGGGCGACCGCCACCTACCTGATCGGGCACGACGCCGAGGCCGACGACCTCTGGGCCCGCGCGCACGAGGAATGCCTCCACCGCGGGGACGCCGCCCACGCCGCTCGCTGCGCCTTCTGGCTGGGGCTCGGGCTGTTCCTGCGCGGAGAGACCGCCCGAGGTGGCGCGTGGATCGGACGCGCCCACCGCGTGCTCGAGGACGTAACGGACCAGACCGCGGTGCACGGTTACCTGCTGGTGCCTTCGGGTCTCCAGGCCATGGGGAGCGGTGACTTCGCAGCGGCGTACTCGCTGTTCAGCCAGGTGATCGAGCTGGCGCACCGCTTCACCGACCCGGACCTGCTGGCGCTCGCCCGGCTAGGGCAGGGGCAGGCTCTCGTGCAGGGCGGCGAGACGTCGCGAGGGCTGGCCCTCCTCGACGAGGCCATGGTCGCGATCACCGCAGGAGAGGTCGGTGCGACCGTGGCCGGCATCGTCTTCTGCGCGGTTATCGAGACCTGCCGCGACGCGTTCGACGTACGACGATCCCAGGAGTGGACCGAGGCCATGACGCGCTGGTGTGCCACTCAACCCGAGCTGGTGCCCTATCGCGGGCAGTGCTCGATCTATCGGGCCGAGGTGCTGCGAGTGCACGGCCAGTGGGAGGAGGCGCTGAACGAGGCGCTGCGGGCCTGTGAACGGCTGGGCACGCCACCGGCCCACCCTGCGGTCGGCATGGCCTACTACGAGATCGGTGAGCTGCGCCGGTTGCGTGGCGAGTTCGAGGCCGCTGAGGGGGCCTACCGGGAGGCGAACCGGACTGGACGGAGCCCGCAGCCCGGGCTGGGCTTGCTGGATCTCTCCCGCGGCCGGGTCGACACCGCCCGCCTCGCCCTGCTGCATGCTCTCGAGGAGGCAACGCAGCCGCTGGACCGGGCACGCCTGCTCGGCGCGGTGGTCGAGGCGGAGCTCGCCAACGAGGACGTGCTTTCGGGTCGGGCAAGCGCCGACGAGCTGAGCCGGATCGCG
>DASSKO010000043.1:0-20227 GCA_035690425.1 Nocardioidaceae bacterium | reverse complement strand
ACCGGGCCTGGCACCGTGCCCGCGCTGTTGCGTTCAGCCCTTCTCAGCTCGACTCACCGCTGGCGCGGCGGCCCTACGACCTGCGCCATGCCTGCTTGTCCACCTGGCTCAACGCCGGGGTCCCTCCGGTGCAGGTCGCCGAGTGGGCCGGGCATACCGTGGCAGTGCTGCTCCACATCTACGCCAAGTGCGTCGAGGGCCAGCAGGATGCCGCGAAGCGCCGCATCGAAGCCGCCCTCGCCACTGACCCCGGAGACCAGGGCGCGGAGCCCCGGGCAGCCGAACTTCCCCACGCATTCACCACGGACACCCGCCAACAGCGGTCTACGACCGACGACAGCCGGACCCCGCCCATCCCCTGATCTGCGACAAACCCGCAGGTCAGCGGCCATTTCGCGGTCACGCACGGCGACAGTCCGCTACCTCGGTTCAACGCAATTTTTGGATAGAGCAGCCGCCTCCTAAGCGAAAGGTCGCGAGTTCGACTCTCGCCCGGGGCACCACGCGGCGGACCGATGCCGGTCTGCCGACCAACGCTCCTTGACCTGGGCATTTTGCGCAAGACCCCATGGGTTGACGGTGATCAGGGCTCGTCATCGGCGTCCGGCGGCCTACCGCTCCCACAGCCGGCCTTAGAGAAGAGCGTTCTCGCCGTGCGTGAGGAATGGGCGATCGCCTCATTTTGGTGACCCCATGTGACGAAAACCACGCCGAGGGCGATGCGCCCGGTAAACAGCTCGCCAACATGGGAGGTTGTACGCCGACGTGCGCCGCGGCGGCGGCGTCGCGACGGTTCTTAACCCGCAACCGCCGTTGGTCACGTCTTCTCGTCCGGTCGACGAACTATTGAAGATTGCTGCGAGTGCGGCCGGTAACCCAGTCGTAGCGGATGTCGTCGTCCACGATGGCGGCGCCGGCCCGGCTGCCGACGCCCCCGCCGCCGTCGACCGACACGATGCTGCCGGTGAGGTAGCCGGCTCCCTCGGAGCACAGCCAGAGCACCACGTCGGCGACCTCCTCGGGCCGGCCGGCGCGGGCGAGTGGCAGGGCCGGGATCCGCTGACTGAGCGACTGAGCCATCGATGGCGGTAGCGGCTTCGGCTGGGTGTCGATCAGCCCGGGGCTGATGCAGTTGACCAGAATGTCGTGGACCGCGAGCTCGATGGCGGCTACCCGGGTGAAGCTCTCGGTCGCGGCGCGGCTGCTGGCGTAGGCGGCGGCTCCCGCCGATCCGCGGGAGCTGACGCCGGAGGAGAAGTTGACGATACGTCCGCCGCCCCCTTGGTCGATCAGGACTTTCGCCGCGGCTTGTGTCATGAGGAAGGTTCCGCGGCAGTTGACCGCGTAGACCGTGTCCCACACCTCGACCCGCTCCTCGAGCAAGGCGGCGTGTGGCGCGACAGCGGCGTTGTTGATGCAGAAGTCGAGCCGTCCGAATTTCTCCGGGGCGGTGGCGACGATCGCCTGTGCGCCGTCCTTGGTCGAGACGTCTCCCACGACGGCGGCGACGGCGTCTCCCAGGCCAGTGCAGGTCTCGTCGAGCCCGTCGGGATCGCGGTCGGCGGCGATGACGCGGGCACCGGCGGAGACGAAGGCGTGCGTGATCGCTCGGCCTACGCCGCGGGCGGCGCCGGTGACGACCGCGACGCGGTCGGAGAAGTCGTAGGTGACGGACATGGTGGGCCCTTTCGGATCGAGGCTGCCGCGTTGCGGATGATGATGTGGTTATCCGGTGTGCCGGACCGGGCCCACAGCGATGCGCCGCTGCAGGCCTTCGAACCAGCCCGGCTCCGGCTTAGCCGTCTCGATCCACCAAGTGGCACCCGCCTGCACGTACTCGGGGAGCTCAGTGGTCAGTTGCTGCGGATCCGGCGCGACCTCGGCCCAGACTGCGAGGTCGTACCCATCCCGGCCGGGGCGCGTCGTGTCAACTAGGTCAGCGACGTCGGCGATGTCTTGTGCCGACGGGCGTGCCAGCACCCGGTCCGCGAAGCGAATTGGTACGGCGCCCTGCCACCGAGTGGCCCGCAGCATCGGCCGTCGCGCGGGCAGCACGCCGCCGACCCAGATCGGAATCCCGGGCCGTTGGACCGGGGTCGGCAAGAACCGGACGGGCTCGACGCGGTAGTGGTCCCCCTCGAAGGAGTAGGTCTCGCCGCTCCAGAGGCCGGCGATGACCTCCAATCCCTCATCGAGCATCGCGCCGCGGGCCGGAGCGTCGGTCTCGTCGCCGAAGATGCCGAAATCACCGTGAGGCGGCGAGCCGATCCCGACACCGAGCACCGTCCGCCCGCCGGCGAGGAGATCGAGCGTCGCCGTTTGTCGAGCCAGCACCCACGGGCGGCGGCGCGGCACCGGGGTGATCATCGGACCGATGACAATCGAACTGGTCCGGGTCGCGATGACGGACATCACGGCCCATGGATCGACGATCGGGGGGCCTTGGCCGTCGTTGGCGAACGAGATGTGGTCCCAGAGGAAGAATCCGTCGAAGCCCGCCTCCTCGGCCGCGACAGCGAGGTCGACCAGATCGGTTGGGTCCTCGGCGAAGCATGGTGCGGCGAGCCCGCGGCGCAGGTACGGCTGGCGGGCTGACTGGGGTGGCACTAGGCGGTCCCCTTGAGCAGCCGGTCTTCGTTGATTCCACGGTGAGATCGGTCAACCCGTGCCACGAGCGCGTCGGCTGGACCGCAGAACAATGGCATGAGCCCTGGGCCGTGCCCGGGTTGCGGGCTCGCGCCGTGGACCACGACGCCGATCGTCCGCCAGCCGCGCCGGTAGCCTGCGTTGTGCCTTACGTCCAGATCGGTGACGGCCACCAGGTCGCCAAGCGCGAGGTCGGAGAGTCCGAGGGTCGGCGCGGTGTCACGGTCGACCTGCAGGTCGAGGTCCCACTGTTCAACGGGTCGGCCGACGCCGTTGCCGACGACCCGCGACGGGATCTCTGCCCGGACCGAGGCGGTCAGTGTGTCGTCGTCGGTTGTCACCGGCAGCAGCGCGACCGCGGCAGGGTCGAGGTTGCGCATGATCACGCCACGCTCGTGGATCGGCGCCTCGAGGCGGGCGCCCTGGCCGTGACCGCGAACCACGATCTCGTCGCTGGGAGCCATCCGGGCCAGGACCTCACGCGAGAAGCAGGCGATTACTCGCCCGAGTTCCCCGCGCTTGCCCAGCACGACGCCGCGGCTCCCGGCCGCGTCGCCGCTGCGTACGGTGACCGTGTTTCCCAGGCACGAGTAGGAGGTCAACGCGTGCCGCGCTGCCTGGTCGGGATGGACTAGGCAGGCACCGGGTGCGACGTGGTCGCCGTCCGTGGCGAACACCGAGTCACCGAGGCGGACGCCCAGCACGATGCCGCCGTCCCCGGTCGGGACATAGGGATGTCCATCTGCATCGATGCGGAAAGGGCTGCTGTCCAGCTCCGGGGTCTCAACAACGCCGCTGAGGTTGGTCGCAACGACGGCCGGACGGATGACGGTCATGCCGGTACCTCCTGCGGGATGGCCGCGAATGCGCTACGGACGTTGGCCTCCGGCTCATCGACCAACGCGAAGGCGTCTGCTGGGCCGCTGAGGATGGAACTGGGTCCGGGCCCGTGACCGAACAGCCGGCAGTGCCCGGTGCTGATGACGCCGACCGTGAGCCAGCCCGGACGCCACCCGCGGCCGAATCGGTGGTCTTGCTCCTCTAGTGCAACGACATCGCCGATGCGCAGCCCCTCAAGTCCCAGCGAAAGGTCCGCGGCCTGTCCTTCGTAGGCGCCCATGAGGTCGGTGTTCGCGAACTCCGACACCATCCCGGCTCCGGCCCCGACCGCGGCCGCGGGCACAGTCGCAGTCACCGGTACTCCCAGCCGACCGTCGTCGCGGGTGTGTACGCCGAGTGAAGAGAGCAGCCGCGGGTCGACGTTCTTGATCACGACATCGGGGTGATCGTCCAGTCGCAACCCCTGGCCGTGGGCGAGCACGTCGATGACGTCACCGGGGGCGACCTCGGCCAAGTCGGCCTCGGTGAGGTCGGCGAGCACGAACGCATGCTGGCCGACGACCACGCCGCGTGCGCCCGCCGCCGGCCCGGAGCGCACCGTGATTCGGTTGCCGATGCAGCTGAGGAACTGCAGCGCCCAATTCGGCCCCGCTTCGCGGTGCCTAATCGACAGGCCCGGCTCAAGGTGGTCCGACGCGTAACCGGTGGCGCGGTCGCCGGGGTGCACGCCGAGCGTGACACCCCCCATGCCAGGCAACACGAAGGACTCGCCATCGGCGTCGACGCGATAGGCATGCCGGTCGCCGCCGGGCGGCCAAACCTCGCCGCGCAGCGGCTGGGCAACGAGTCGACCGCTGTTGGTCACCAGGCCCGAACGCATGGTGGTCATAGTCGTCCTCTCCCCTCGGGTGCGGCGCCGAGACGGAACGCTTCGGCGCGCACGGCCGGGGCTGTCGTGGCCCCGTTCCAAACGTTCATGACCGGCTGGGCGCGCCGTTCGCGGCCGATGCCGGTAACGCCGGACAGGACGCGCAGCACCGACTCGGTGAAGCGCATGCCATCGAGCGGGCGCGTCAGCCGGCCGCCCTCGATGCGGAAGCAGGCGTCGCGTGTAACGCCGGTGATCGTGCCAGTCGTGCGGTCGACGAGCCGCGTGTACCAGAACCGTTGGATGTACACGCCGTCCTCGACGCCGGCGAGGAGGTCCTGCTCATCGGCGTCGCCGGCGGCCATCACGATGTTCGCTGCCTCCGGGGCTGGTACCTGCTCGCGGGCGATGTGCGCGTGTCCGGTCGGTACGGTGCCCAACGCCTGTGCCGTGGCCCGGTCGGTGACCGGGCGACCGACACGACCGTGCTCAATCAACGGCACCCGCCGCTTCGTGGTGCCTTCGATGTCAAACCCGATCGGCAGCCCGACATCGGCTCGGGCATCGTCGGCCACCTCGACGGCCTCAGACACCACCTGCTGGCCAGGCCGGGTTGCGGCCACACCGATGCCCGCCGCAGCGAGCTCGCCAGAGAACCCGAGCTCGGGCAGGAACTGCAGGAACTCACCGACTGCCTCCGGACCCAGCACGACCGGGTAGGTGCCAGCCTCCAGGGGAGTCCGGCCGCGGGACCGGGCGGCGAGCGCCACAGCATCGTCCACAGCGCCGGCGAGTCGCAGACGTTCCGCCGATCGGGACAGATCGACCCAGTGACTGGTGCCGTCGGCGACGGTGACCGTCAGGGCGCCATAGGCCTCGGTGGCGGCCGTGAGTCGCAGTCCTCCGGCGGACCCGGCTACGGCCTGCTGCACCACGGCGCGACCGAACATGCCGGCCGCCTCGCCGTCGACCACGGCGGCCTGCCGCATCGCGTCGCGCGCGGCGGATACCCGGGCAGTGCGGTCGAAGCCGGCGACATCGTCGAACCACAAGACCTCGTCCGGCAGCTCCTCCGCCGCGGGGGCGTTCCGCCCGGTCGGGGCAGGATGTGCTGCTGTCCCGGCCGACCCGACGAGTCGGGCACGCTCCCGTGCTCCCGCCGCCGCGGTGCGTACCGCCCGCGTCAGGCCCTCGCCGGTCGTCGTGGCGGTGCGAAAGGCATTCCCGTCGACCACAGCACGGACGAGGTACTGCACCTCGGTGATGTCCTGCGGCTGGTGCACGACGTCACCGGCGAAACGCGTGTACTCACCGGCGCGCGCCAGCACCGCGATCTCCAGCTCGTCGGCGTCCGGCGTGGCCACGGCAGCCGCCAGCCGCTCGTGCAGCTCGTCGGGGTTCAGCGGCACCGTGCGGCCGGTGTCGCCTTGCGTGATCATGCGACCCCCGTCCGGATCCCGCGGGCGAGTAGCGGCGCGGCCGCGTGGCTCAAGAAGCCCCATTGCTTCGGCTCCCCCTTGCCACACGGGTAGCCGAACACCCGGAGTTCCTCGGGGCCGGCGACCGCTTCGACGCTGTTCCAAAACTGCGGCGTGATCCCGCCGTAGGAGAAGTCGCGCAGCAGACGGCCTCGGCGGCCATTGCGGACCTCATAGGCGACCTCGGTCCCGAACTGGAAGTTCCAGCGGCGGTTGTCGATCGACCAGCTGCGGTTGTCTTCTAGGTAGTAGCCGTCGCCGAGCCGGTCGAGCAGTTCGTCGAGAGTGCCCGTGCCCGGTTCAAGGTAGACGTGGGTGGAGAAGCACACCGGCAGATAGGCCCAGCCGTCGCTGCGCGCGGCCCCGGTAACCGCCAGTCCGGCGCGTGTCGCGGTGTCGCGGGTCGAAAGTGTGTTCCGGACGACTCCTTGGTCGACCAGCGGTACACGCCGGGCCGACGTGCCCTCGTCGTCGAAGGCGAAGCTGCCGCGCGTGCCCGGCACGGTCGGGTCCGAGGTGATCGAGACCGCGGGCGAGCCGTAGCGCAGCGATCCCACGTCGTCAACGCTGATGAACGAGGTCCCGGCGAAGTTGCGCTCGTCGCCAAGCATGCGGTCCAGCTCCAGCGCGTGGCCCGCCGACTCATGGATCTGCAGCGACACCTGCTGCGGCCCGATCACTAGGTCGTGCACTCCCGCATCGGCGACCGGGGCGGTCAGCAGTTGCACTGCCTCCTCTCCGATCCGGGCGGCGTGCCGCGGCATGTCCAGCCCTGCCGCGAACTCCCAGCCGGCGCCGCCGGTATTGCCGTGGAAGGAATTGGGGTAACTGCGCCGCTGGGTGGTGCCATTGCCAGCCGCCACCGCCACGGCCATGGCCCCGGTCTCCATCAGGTGCTGGTGCTGGCGGGACCCGTCAGTGGCGGCAAAGTGCCGGTGCTGCCGCTTGGCGTTGATCCCGGACTGCACGCTCACTACCTGCGCGGGACGGCCGGCCTCGGCCAACACCTCTGCGAGTAGCGCATCCCGCTCGCCGGGCGGGACGGCGAACGGGTCGACCTGCACGGTCGTCTCGTAACGGCCGGAGGCCGGTTCCCGCTCGGCCAGCCGCACCGGGGGGCCGGACCCGGCGGCAGTAGTGGCTACCGCGAGCGCAGCACGGGCCACGTCGACCATCCGGGACGACTCGTCCAGGGGTGCGGAGGCGAAGCCCCACGCTCCGTGGCGCAGCACACGCACACCAACGCCGATGCTGTGCTCCTGCCGCTCGTCTGGATCGGCGCCGAGCTGGTGGTAGGCGCGCAACTCCTCGGCCTCGATCAGGCGGACGTCGGCGTACTCGACCTCGCTACCGATTGCCGACATAGCGTGCTCCAACAGAGGGATCGCCGCCCGGTCGTCCGCCAGCGACCCCCACGAATGGGCGCTCATGAACCCTCTCCTTCCAGTGCAGCCGCGATTGCCCGCAGCCCGGTCACAACGTCGTCGGCCGGGGCGGCAAGCGAGAGTCGCAGCCGGTCCTGTCCGGCGGGGCCGAAGGCACTGCCGGGCGCGACCGCGACGCCGCGGCGCTCGACCAGATCGACGGCGAAGAGGTCGGAGCTCGGGGCCGTGGGGGGAAGGGTGAGCCAGAGGTAGAAGCCGCCGACCGGCCTGATGTGTCCCAAGCCGAGGCGCTCCGCCTCAGCCACGGCGACGTCCCGAGTTTCGGCGTAGGACCGACGCATCCGCTCCGCGGCATCCTGCGGGCCGAGCAACGCCGCGACACCGGCCGACTGCGTCACCGTGCTCGGGCACGACGCGGTCGCTTCCAGCACCCGAGTCATGGCCGCCACGGCGTCGGTCGGTCCGGTGGCGTACCCGAGCCGCCAACCGGTCATCGCGTAGGTCTTCGACAGCGAGAAGACCGTGATGGTCCGCGCCGCGGGAGCGGCGACAGCGGCCGAGAGCGGGGCTACGTCGAGCCCGAGCATGTCGTAGCACTCATCAGAGATCACCCACAGCCCACGCCCGGCAGCCCAGTCGCCGACAGCTGCGAGGTCGGCGCGGCTCCACATTGACGAGGTCGGGTTCGACGGGCTGTTGATGAGTATCGCTCGGGTGGCTGGACCGGTCAGTGAGTCGAGCGTGTCGGTCGGGGGTGCGCCGCCGGTGACCGGATCGGTCGGGTAGCCGACCGCTCGGGCGCCGACGGCGCTCGCGAGTCCGCGGAAGTTTGGCCAGCCGGGATCGGGGACGAGGATCTCGTCGCCGGAGTCGAGCACCGCAGCGTACGCGGCGAACAGCGCCCCCACGCCGCCCGCCGCGGTGACGACACGGTCTGGTACCGCTGCCTCGGCGGGCCAGCCGTTGTCCCGCACGAGCTTCTCGGCCACCGCGGCCCTGAACTCCGGCAGCCCGGCCGTCGGGCCGTAGTGGGTACGGCCGTCCCGGGCGGCGCGGTCTGCCGCGGCCACGATGTGCTCAGCAGTGTCGTGCCGAGGCTCGCCTAGTTCCAGCCGCACGGTGCCGGGACGTGCCCACGCAGCCGCGGCGATCGCCCTGATGCCCGAGGCGGGGATCGCGGCGGAGCGGTCGGACAGCCCAGCCCATCCCGCGCGCAGTTCGGTCACAATGTGCTCCGGGCCAAGCCGCCATCGCAGGACAGGAATGAGCCGGTGACGTACGAGGCGGCCTCAGAGGCGAGGAACCCGACGACAGCGGCGAACTCCTCCGGCCTGCCGTACCGGCCGGCTGGGATCGTGGCCTCGCTCTCGGCCCGCACCGTCGCCTCGTCGCGGCCGGTGTGCTCGGCGCGGGAGCGGTCCAGCGACGCGGTACGCGCAGTGGCCACTCGGCCGGGGAGCACGCCGTTGACCGTCACGCCGTCGGCCGCCACCGTGCCCGCGACGGTCTTGAGCCAGGCGGTGAGCGCTGCGCGCCCGCTGTTGGAGTAACTCAGCGCAGGCAGCGGCTCGCGCACACCGGACGACAGCACTGCGATCAGTCGACCGAACCCGCGTGCGCGCATGCCGGGAAGCATTCGGGTGGCGAGCTCGATCGGCGTCACCGTGAGCAGTTGCAGCGACCTGCGCCATTCATCGGGTTCGGTGCGGTCAGCCGCGCAAGGGGGCGGGCCGCCGGCGTTGAGGACGCAGATGTCGACCCCGCCGAGTCGCTCCTCCGCTGCCTCGGCCACGGTCGTCGCCGCCGCGGGATCGGCGGCGTCGCAGGCGAGCACCGAGACGGTGACGCCGAAGCGCTTCTTCAAGTCGGTGGCGACCTCCTCGAGGGCGGGAGCACGGCGCGACCAGAGCATCAGGTCGCACCCGTCCGCCGCGAGTCGTTCGGCGCACGCACGGCCGAGGCCGGATGAGGCACCTCCGACCACTGCACGGCGGCCGGTCATGCCGCCACCCTGAGCGGGGAGCGGCTGGGCTCCAGCCCGACGCGAGCCAGCACGTCGTCCAGTTCGTCGAGCACGGTCGCGTCCGGGGTCGGCACGGTTCGCGCCCTAGCGCCGGGCAGCGCACCGCGACGCCGCAGCACCTCTTTGCGCACCGCGAGTCCGGCGCCAGGCTGCCCCTCGTAGGCGATGTAGGGCAGGTAGCGGTCGAACACTGCGGCCCCGGCTGCGATGTCGTTGTCCTCGATGTGGATTCGGATCGCTGCGAGGATCTCAGGGAAGGCGAAACCTGTCATCGTTCCCGCGCCGCCGCGCCGCAGTTCCCAGTAGGCGCTGACGCCGCCGAGCCCGCCGAAAACCGTCAGGCCGGGGCGTTCTCGTAGCAGCCGGGTGATCTTGGGCGGCGTCGGCGGGTCCTCGAGCTTGACGACCGTGCTGCCGGCGGCGTCCACCGCAGCCGCGAGGGCCGAGACCGGCAACACCACTCCGGTCGCTGCCGGCTCGTCCTGGACGATGACGGGCACAGCGGCGGCGGCGCCGACCTCGGCGAAGAACCCGGCGATCCGGTCGGTGTCGCGCAGCAGCGGCGGGGCGGAGACCATCGCCGCGGCGGCGCCGGCGTCGACTGCGCGCCGCACCCGTTCCGCGACGACCGCGGCCGAGGGCGCGGAGCAACCGACGGCGACCGGCACCCTGCCGCGAGCGGCGGAGACGAAGGTCCGCTGCGCGGTGTCGCGCTCGGCGTCGGTCAGGGCACCGGCCTCGCCCATCACGCCGAGCACCGTGAGCCCGTCGACGCCCCAGTCGACGGCGGCGTCGACGAGCGTGGTGATGCCCTCAGGATCCAAGGACCCGTCGGCGCAGAAGGGCGTCGGGCAGACGAACCAGGTACCGGTAATGGCATCGTGCATCGGGGTGCATTCCTCTCGTCGAGCGTCAGTAGCCCAGTTCGGGCTTGTACCGGTTGCGCAGCCGCCGACCGTCGCGCCATCGCTGCAGGTTGTCGAGGAACAGGTCGGTGAGCGTGGCGTTCTCGCCGGCGACGGTGGAGGCAGAATGCGGTGAGATCAGCACGCTCGGCAGCCCCCACAGTGGCGACTCGGCCGGCAGCGGCTCAGGATCGGTCACGTCCAAGGCGGCGCCGCCGAGCGGTCCGTGCCCGGCCAAGCCGGAGGTGAGTCCCTCCACCAGGGCGTCGTGATCGAGCACCGGGCCGCGGGCGATGTTCACCACCACGGCCCCCTCGGGCAGCAGTCCGAGACGGCGGCGATCGATCAGACCGGTCGTGGCAGGAGTCAGCGGCGTCGCCAGCACCAGGATGTCGGTGACCGTCAGCGTCTCGTCGAGGGAGTCGGTGTCCGTGACCGACACCCCTGGCAGCTCGGGTCGGCCGCCGCCGGACCGGCCGACGCCGGTAACGCTGCACCCGAGTGCGCCGAAGGTCCTGGCAACCGTGCGGCCGATGGCGCCGAGACCGATGACCGTGACGCGGCGCCCAGCGAGCGACTCCGTGGTGTAGCGCTCCCAGTGGTGCCGACGTTTCCGCTCCAGCAGTTCGGGAAGCCCCTTGACCACGAACAGCGCGCCAGTGACTGCGAACTCCGCCAGCGGTATGGCGTGTGTGCCGGCGGCTGTGGTGAACACCACCCCGCCACGGTCGAGGCCGTGACGCTGCACGAATCCGCCGATGCCGGCGCTGGTCGCTTGGACCCAGCGAAGCTTCGGGCAGTGCTCAAGGAGGGCGCCCGGCTGCCACCAGTCGAAGTCGAAGCAGATCTCCGCGCGACGCAGCATCGAACACCACCGTTGCCGATCGGCACCGTCGAGCTCGGGACGGTCACCGCCGTGATCGCACGCGTAGCGCGGCGCGGGCACCAGTGCGGGATCGTAGAGGACCTCCCCGGACCAAGCCTCGCGGATTCGAGCCACCAGGTCTGGCTCGAGGAAGCTGGTGATGAGGATGGTTTCGCTCACCACGTCACCGCCGCCCGGGCCAAGTCCAGGGCCGCGGCGTTGCCGACCGAGTCGTCAGCGACTAGGTGCCGTGGGGTGTCGAGGCCGGCGACCGCGCGTGCAATGTGGGACACCGCATGCTGAAAGGCGGTCGTGTCCTGGTTGGGCCAGCTGCGAACGGCTCGGCCCGCCTGCCACAGCTCTACGATGTCTGCGGCCGTGGGGTGGAACGGGTTGCTGACGCGCAGTTCCCCTTCGTCACCGATTAGGCGGGTGAAGGTGGACGGCGAGCGCTGCATGCCGGCGGAGAACAGCAACCGCCGATCACCCGGGAACTCGAGCACGGCGGCGAACTCGGCGTCCACTCCGGACTTCGACCGCACCTCGCTTGCGACCGCGGCTTTAGGCTCGCTGCCGAACAGCAGGCGCGCCAGCCTGATGGGATAACAGCCGACGTCCAATAGCGCGCCGCCGCCGTGGCCGGGATCCCACCGGATGTTCGCGGTACTGCTGACCCGAAAGTGAAACTCAGAAATGATCTCGCGCAGCCGGCCGATCGGTCCACCTGGCCCGATCAGCTCCTGCAGCAGGGCAGTCTGCGGGTGGAAGGGAAAGACGAATGCCTCCCAGAGCAGGGCGTGGCCGGCGGCATCGACCAGCTCGCGGGCGCCGGCAGCGTCGAGCGCAACCGGCTTCTCGCACAGCACCACCTTCTCGGCCTCGACAGCGCGGGCGGCGAGCTCGATGTGCTGCTCGTTGGGCACCGCGACGTAGACGGCATCGACGTCACCGGCCGTGAGCGCCTCCCTGTAACTCCCCGACCGGGTGACACCGTTGTCCGCCGCCCAGGCTCGCGCCCGCGCGGGGTCACGACTGCCGACTACCACAGCATCGTGCCCCGCCGCGCGGGCGGCGGGCAGGAATCCCTTGGCGGCGATGTTGGCGGTGCCGAGCAGCGCCCACCGTAGTGACGGTTCACCCACTGATCGGCTCCTCCTCGGGGTGCACCGCGCTGACGTAGTGGTCGCGCAGCGCTGCGTCGATGCGGGAGGGCGATTCGTCTCGGTAGGCGCCGACGAGATCAGCGTGACGCCGCACTGTCTCATCGAGATCGATACGTTGGCGGTCCAGCGACGAACGCATGAGCGCACCCATCTGACCATTGAGCCTGGACCACATCTCCATGACGAGCGGGTGTCCGGCGGCTTCGACCACGACCCGATGCAGGGCCGTGTCTGCCTCGACCATGCCGGCCATGTCGCCCTTTTCGGAGCAGATCTCCATCTCCCTCACGATCTCGGCCATGCTGTCGGCCACCGCTCGCCGTGCGGGCCGGCGCAACTCGCGCAAGGACACGCCCTCGAGCGAGTAGCGGGCGAAGCACACCTCCCGCGCATCGGCCTCCGACATCCGGATGACCGTGGTGCTTCGCCGCGGGGTGATCTCGACCAGGCGCTCGGCCTGGAGTTCACGCACGGCCGCGCGAATCGTGGTGCGACTGACGCCAAACTCCTCGGCGAGCGCCACCTCGAGCAGAGGTGCGCCGGCGGGAATCTCGTTGTTGAGGATCCGTGTCCGCAGGATCTCGTGCACCGACTCGGGCAGCGAACGGTGCCGCAGTACGGTTCGGCGCTGGTCGGGCGGTGTAGTTGCCACGGATCCTCTCCTCGTCACATCTGGTCGGTCCTCGGCAGGCAAGCCGCCGGTCGGCGATGTCTCTGTGGGCTGTTAGTCGTGGAGCGGGAAGTCCACCCATGCCCGCGTCCGGTGCGCACGCTCGAACGCGTTGATCGTCTGCTGCACGAGAGCGCCCTGCCTGAAGTCGCCCTGGTTGACGTCCCCGCCACTCAAGATCTCGGTAGCGAAGTCTTTGAGCAGGTTTGAGTAGAAGAGGAACGGCCACGGCTCGCGCGAATGTCCGCCCTCGGGGAAGAACCGCTGTGGAATCTCCCGCTCCACGAACTCGACCGAGTCCTTAGTCGCCGTCTTGATGGTCTGGCAGATGCCGAACTCCTCCACGAGCCGGACGATGATGGCCCCCTCTGAGCCGTAGATGCGAACCTCGATGCCGGGGAAGTTGCCGACGGTGACGTAGGAAGACTGCACCGAAGCCAGCCGACCCCCACCGAACTCCGCAATCCACATATCACCGTCATCGATGTTCACCCGAGTCATCTTTCCCGTGTCGCGGACGACACGCTCGGGCACGAAGTTGCGCATGGTCCCGACCACGGACTCCAGCGGGCTGTCCATCCACCAGTGCATGATGTCGATGACCGGCGCGCCGTACCCCTCGATCGAAGACACCGCAATCTCGCCCGGAGTCTCCGCATCAGCCATCTGGCGTAACGGCGTGGACGGATCAAGCCACTGGCTGTTCTGCTCGTACGCGTTGAGCATGTACGGCTCACCAATGAAACCTTGCCGCAGAAGCTCCGCGGCGTAGATTGTCGCGGGCGCATAGCGGAAGGTGAAACCCAGCTTCGTCTTCAGCCCCGACTTCTCGGCAAGCTCGGCCGCCTCGAGCACCTTGCGGTGATCATTGTGTACGGGCTTCTCACACAGGACGTGCTTCCCGCTCTCCAGCGCGGCCCACGTGACCGGAAAGTGGCTGGGGTTGCCGGTAACCACGTCGATGACATCGATGTCCGGGTCGTCGGTGAGTGCCCGATAGTCCGTCTCGAGCCGGGCGACATCGTACTGTTCGCCGGCGGCCTTGAGAGCGTCGGAATCGGTGTCGGCAAGCGCGACAACCTCGCAGCGCGAATCCCGCTGCCAACCCGGGATGTGCGAACGAACCGCCCACCGCCCGGCGCCGACTACCGCGACCCTGAGCTTGTCATTCGTCATGAAGAGGTCCTCTCTGCGCCGACATTGCCGAGTCGCCGTGTAAACCGATTGGCGTTTGTCGACACGCGACAACTTACTATCGATGTGGTTGTGTTAGACGTGCGGGCTCTGCCGGACCGACCGATCGGTCGGCCGGACCTCGTAGGCGCACAGGGCTGATTCACTGCATGCTCGATTCGCCGGTCAGGACAAGCTCGGCGTGACGACGACAGCGCACCTCGCGTGCTTGCTTCGAACCAACGGCGAGCAGTTCGGTCGGCCATTGTGAACAGGCTTCCTCCGCGAACTCGCACCGCGGAGCGAACCTGCACCCAACCTCGCTCATCCCGACCAACCTGGGCGGCGCCCCAGTGATGCTGGCGAGCTCCTGATCTGGCGGGACCGCACTGGGCATCGACTGCAGCAGCGCCGACGTATAAGGATGCTGCGGGGCCGCGAGCAGCTGACGAGTCTCTGCCAGCTCCACGAGCTGGCCGGCGTACATCACTCCGACCCGATCGCAGGTCTGGGCGATGACACCGAGGTCGTGGCTCACCAGCACCAGGCTCATCCCCCGCGACCGCTGCAATTCGAGCAGTGTCGCGAGGATCTGGTCCTGAATGATGACATCGAGAGCCGTCGTGGGTTCGTCGGCCACGAGGAACTCCGGATCCCCCGCGAGTGCGATAGCGATCAATGTGCGTTGCAGCATTCCCCCGCTGAACTCGTGCGGATAGGCTCGCAGGCGCCGCTCCGGGGCCGGGATCCCGACCTGACGCATCAGCTCCACGACCCTGTCACGCTGCTCACGCTTGGGCAGCCGCGAGCGCGCGGCAACCGCCTCCTGGATCTGGTCACCGATGCGGTGCACCGGGTTCAGCGACGTCATGGGGTTCTGCGGGATCATCGACGCGAAGGAGCCCCAGTGTTTCCGGAGCTGCTTCGGTGACAGCCCGAGTACGTCATCCACGCCGCGCCCTGGGTAGCTGACCGAGCCCGTCGCGGTCGTCTTCGCGGTGGGCAGCAGGCCGAGCATCGCCCGGCAGGTCACCGTCTTGCCGCTGCCGCTCTCGCCGACGATGCCCAGGATTTCGCCCTTCCGGACGTCGATCGAGACCCCGTCTGTGGGCCGGACCAAGCTCGCGGCAGTCGGGATCGTCACCCGCAGGTCACTGACCCGCACAGTGACCGGCCGCCTGCCCTCCCCGGTGCCGGTGGCTACGTCTGCCGGTTCCGCCGCTGCCGTTGTCGACTGACTCACGCTCCTGCTTCCCGGATTTGCGCGGGTCATGACTGCGGCCTCAGCAAATCCGAGAGGCCGTCTCCGATAAGGCTGAGCCCCAAACCCAACACCACCAGCGCGATGCCGGGCATGATGGCCAAGCTCCAGTCCGAGAAGATGAAGTTCTGTCCGTCGGAGATCATCGAGCCCCACTCCGGGTTGGGAGGCGGGATGCCGAGGCCGAGAAATCCCAAGGCGGCAGCGAGCAGAACGTTGCCCACGGCATCGACCATCGCAAAGATGATGACGCCCGGCAGCACGCTGGGGAGCTGGTGGCGGAGCATGATCCGAAGGTGGGAGAAGCCCAACGCCTTGGAAGCCACGACGTAGCCGTAGTTGTTCGACGACAGCGCCTGTCCGTGGCTGATCCTCGCGTAGTTCACCCAGCTCACCGCCCACAGCGCGATGAACAGGTTCAGCAGGCTGGAGCCGAGGATCGTGATGATCGCGATCACGAGCACCACAAACGGGAAGGCGAAGAACAAGTCTACGATCCGCATCATGATCGCCCCGGTCTTCCCGCGTATGTGGCCTGCGCAGAGGCCGAACGCAGTGCCGACAACGAGCGTCACCGCGGTGGCACCGAACGCGATCGCGAGGTCGAGCCGTCCGCCGTAAAGGATGCGTGAGAGCACGTCGCGCCCGAAGTCGTCCGTGCCGAGGAGGTGGCCCGGGCTGAACACCGGCAGTAGGCGGTGTGCGGGATCGATCGCCGTGGGCGAACTCGATGTCCATAGCGGGGCGCCCACGCAGGCAACCACCATTGCCAGGACCAGCAACACCCCGACGATCAACGTTGCTCGGCCCCGCATCCACCGCGGCTTCGGGATAGGCACCACGAAGCCCCGGCGCGGCGTGCGTACCTCGGTAAATGCGGTCATCCCACTACCTCGCGTCCGCGGCCAGACGCGGGTCTAGGCCCACGTGAACGACATCAGTAAGCAGGTTCACCGCTACGACGAAGACCGCGAACAGCAGTGTCAGCGCCTGGACCACGGGATAGTCGCGATTCGACACCGAGTCGACCAGGAGTGTCCCAATACCCGGTATGGCGAAGACCTTCTCCACGATGACCGTCCCCCCGACGAGAAAGGCGAGGTTGACGCCGAAAACCGTGATGACGGCGACGATGCCGTTACGCAGCACATGGCGGATCGCCACCTGCCAGCCCGAGATCCCCTTCAGCCGGGCGGTCGTGACAAAGTCAGAGTCGAGAATGTCGATCACGCTCGAGCGGAGCGAGCGGACGAGGACCGTCGAGAAGGGGATGGCCAGGGTCACCGCCGGCAAGAAGAGGTGTGAAAGGTGCTCGACCAGCCCGTCGCCGTAGCCGCTGACGGGGAAGACCGGGACCTTCACCGCGAACACCAACAGCAGCACAATCCCCAGCAGGAAGCTCGGCACCGCGAAGCCGATCAGGAGGAACACTCGCGTGGACTGGTCCACCGCACCTCCCCTCCGCATTCCGGACACCATTCCCAGCGGTATCGACAGTGCCGCTGTGAACAACGCAGACAAGATGATCAGCGACAGCGTCGCCCCGATACGTTGGCCGATGAGCCCGCTCACCGGCTGGTTGTAGAAGTAGGAGTGCCCCAGACCTCCGGTCAGCGCGGAGCGCAGGAAGTCCCAGTACTGCTCCCACACGGGGAGATCCAACCCCAGGGACTTGCGCACCGGCCCCGCGAGATCCGGCGTGTAGTGGCTCCCCAGGATCTGACGAACCGGATCACCGGGGATCAGCCGGAGCAGGAAGAATGACACCAGCGTGATGCCGAACAGAATGGGCAGTAGTTGCACCACCCGCCGAACGGCCATTCTCGCCAGATACAAGGTTCACACCTCCGCTCGCGGCTGATCCTCCGACAACGCGTACCGCATGCTCAATGCTGATCGACCTTCACCGAGTTCAGGACCGAGTCACGGTAGGTGCCAAGCGGCGAGACCTCGAAGCCATGCACCCAGGTGCCCCGCGCGTAGCTGAACGGCGGGTAGAGCATCGGGATGTAGGGCGACTGGTCGTACATCTTCTTCTGGATCTGGTCGTACAGCTCGGCCCGCTTCTGCGGATCCAACTCCTCGCGCGCCTGGACCGCGAGGTCGTGCAGACCCGGAATCGACCAGCTGACCAGCTTCGAGGGTGACGTCGGGTCGGCGTCGAGCCCGACGACCTCGTCGGGGTCGATGATGTCGTTCGTCCAGTACCGCAGACCCATCTCGAAGTCGGGCTGATCCTCTTTGTCATAGGCGGTCAGCAGTTCGTAAGAGGCGATGTTCACCTTGATGCCGATCTTCTTCAGTGCGGACTGGATGGCCACGCCCTCCGCCGTATTGATGGTGTCGCCACTGACTGTGATCAGCTGCAGCGGGAAGCCGTTCGGGTATCCCGCCTCGGCAAGTAGCTGCTTCGCCTTGGCGACGTCGTGCGGCCAAGGCCCCAGGGAATCATTCCAGTACTGCATCTTGTAAGGCATGAACGAGCTCGCGATCGCCGCCTTCCCGTTGTACGCGAGCTTGTTCATCGTCTTCAGGTCGAGCGCGTATCGGATCGCCTGCCGCACCTTCAGGTTGGACAGGTACTTGTTCTTGTTGTTCAGATACAGCGAGTCGACCCTGGTGGAGTTGAAGTAGTCGACTGCGAGCTTCGGGTTGCTGTCGATGTTGTCCCGCTGGCTGACCGGCGGATTCTCGATGACGTCGACGTTGCCGCTCTGCAACGCGAGAACTCGGTCGTTGTCGTTGGGGATGACCTTGACATTGAAGGTCGAGATCGCTGGTTTCTTGCCCCAGAAGTACTTATTAGCCTTGAGCGTGACCTCCGAGTCCGGGCTGTACGACGAAACGTAGTACGGCCCGCTCGTGACGATCGGTGCCGTGGTGAAGTACTTGCCGGGATTCTTGCCGGTGGAGTCGCTGCCCGCGGCCTTGACGAGCTTCTCCGGAACAACGGCGAAGGCGTAGATCGCGAGATCGGCCAGCAGCGGCGCGTGGGGCTCCGAAAGCTTGACCACGACCGTGTCTTTGTCAGGTGCAGTGATCGACTTGACCGCCGTGATCAGAAAGCCCCAGGCCTCCGGGTTGTTCTTGCTCCGGTTGATCGAATACGCGACGTCCTCCGCCGTGAGAGGTGATCCATCGGAAAACTTGGCCGGCCGCAGGTGGAAGGTGTAAGTGAGCTTGTCCTTGGAGATGTCCCAGCTCTTGGCCAGACCGGGCTGAATCGAGGTCGTGTCCTCACTGGGGAGCACGAGGCGAGACCACAGCATCTGGTCGAGCCAGATCGTCTCGTTGGCCGGCGGGCTCGCGCCCGGATCGATGTTGTCGATCTTGACGGCGTTCGCCAACGTCAGGGTGTCCGTGGTCTCACCATTGCCGTTACCGCTCCCACCGCTGGTTGCGCCACACGCTGTGAGCGACAAGGCGACGACAGAGGCGACCGCGAGAACTGCGCAGCGCCGCAGACGGTGCCTGCTCTTCCGGCCTTCGATTTGCTCTCGAATCATCTGTCGCGCCTTCCTGTCGCTGTTTCGGAATGGGCAGTGGTCTTGTGGGACTCACGTTCACGCTGATCAGTACGAGCTGCTGGCGTCGTCCGGACACGGGCACTCATGAGGCCGCCCGGTCGACGCCACCATGTGCAGCCGACGAGTCGGACGATCCGGGATGCAGATGGCAGGACACGACCCGGCCTTCACCGACGGGACGCAGCCGAGGCGCCTCCACACGGCACACGTCCATGGCGTGCGGGCACCGGGGGTGAAACGGGCACCCCGTCGGCGGCGAAATCGGATTCGGCATTTCACCACGTGCGGCGGCGCCCGTGCGCGTGGCGGCGTGTGCGCGGATGTCCGGCGCTGCCTTCAGCAGAGCTTCTGTGTACGGGTGAAGCGGCTCCCCGAAGATCTTCGAGGTCGCCGCTTCCTCGACGACCTCCCCCAGGTACATCACCGCGACGCGGTTGCTAATCCGTCGCACCACCGCCAGGTCATGCGTGATGAACACATAGGTCAGTCCGAGCTCCTGGCCTACCGAACTGAAGAGGTTCAGCACCTGCGCCTGTACCGATACGTCGAGCGCGGAGACCGGTTCATCAGCGATGATCAACTTCGGACGCACAGCCAGCGCACGCGCCACGCTCACGCGCTGTAGCCCGCCGCCGCTGAGCTGGCGAGGCTTCGCATCGATCAGGTCGACAGGCAGGCCGACCAGGGACAGCAACCGGGCCGCCTCGTCACGCCGCTCCTCGCGGGGGCACAGCTCGTAGACGGCGAGCACCTCGGCGATGGAGCTGCCGACCGTCTGGTAGGGATTCAGCGTCGAGTAGGGGTCCTGGAGGATGATCTGGATCTGTTGCCGCAGGCTGCGCGACCGCGCGTGCGATGCCTCGAGAATGCTTTCCCCGGCAAATTCGACGTCTCCGCTGGTCGGCTTCTCCAGTCGCAGGATCAGCCGCCCGAGGGTGCTCTTGCCGGAGCCGGTCTCGCCGACGACGCCAAGCGTCTCGCCCGTCCGCACCGTCAACGACACCCCGCCGAGCGCACGCAGCTTCGGCGGCTCCTGGCCGCGGAGACGGTCGAGCCACCCACCGCCGAGCGGGTAGTCCTTGACGAGGTCGACCGTGCGGAGCAGGACCGTTGCATCGTCAGCGGTGCGATCCTCGTCGCGCTGCTCTGCCTCCACGCCGCTTCCTTCCGATGGGCTTGCGCCGTCCTCTGGGTGTGACCGGGACCATAGTGTGTCGACGGGCGATTGTCGACAGTTCTCAAGGAAACTTGTTTGGTCGGTGAATATTGCCCGGGGCCGGACGGTTAGTAGGTGCGTCCGTGGCCGTCCACGCGGCTCGTGACTCGAGTCCTCCGGGCCCAGCCGGGGCGTGCGCCGAACATCCGTGGCCATGTGCCTAAACCCGCACTGCAGAGCGTGCGCTCGGCTTGACCCGGCACCTCC
>DASSKO010000042.1:0-6091 GCA_035690425.1 Nocardioidaceae bacterium | reverse complement strand
TCGGTCGGTCAGTGAGCCGCTTCGTGCCAGCTGGCTCCGGTGCCGACCGAGACGTCGAGAGGCACGGTCAGCTCGGCGGCCGAGCCCATCTGGGCGCGGACCAGCTTCTCGAGGTTGGCGGCCTCGCCGGGAGCGACCTCGAAGACGAGCTCGTCGTGCACCTGGAGCAGCATCCGCGAGCGCAGCCCCGCGTCGCGGATGGCCTGGTCCACGTTGAGCATGGCCACCTTGATGATGTCGGCGGCCGAGCCCTGGATGGGCGCGTTGAGCGCCATCCGCTCGGCCATCTCCCGGCGCTGCCGGTTGTCGCTGGTCAGGTCGGGCAGGTAGCGCCGCCGGCCGAGGATGGTCTCGGTGAACCCGCACCGGCGGGCCTCGTCCACGACGCCGGCGAGGTAGTCGCGGATCCCGCCGAAGGTCTCGAAGTACTCGTCCATCAGCCCGCGCGCCTCGGAGGTGTCCACGCCGAGCTGCTGCGACAGGCCGTAGGCGGACAGGCCGTAGGCGAGGCCGTAGTTCATCGCCTTGACCTTGGCGCGCATCGCCGGCGTCACCTCGGCGGCGTCCACCTCGAACACCCGGGCGGCGGTGACCGAGTGGAAGTCCCGCCCGGACTTGAACGCCTCGATGAGCAGCGCGTCCTCGGACAGGTGCGCCATGATCCGCATCTCGATCTGGCTGTAGTCGGCGGTCATCAGCGACTCGAAGTCGTTCCCGACCACGAACGCCTGCCGGATCCGGCGGCCCTCCTCGGTGCGGATCGGGATGTTCTGCAGGTTCGGGTCGGTGCTCGACAGCCGCCCGGTGGCGGCGATCAGCTGGTTGAAGGTGGTGTGGATGCGGCCGTCGGGCGAGATCGTCTTCAGCAGCCCCTCCACGGTCTGCCGCAGCCGGGACACGTCGCGGTGCCTCAGCAGCGCCAGCAGGAACGGGTGCTCGGTCTTGACGAACAGTTGCTGCAACGCGTCGGCGTCGGTGGTGTAGCCGGTCTTGGTGCGCTTGGTCTTGGGCATGTTCAGCTCGTCGAAGAGCACCACCTGCAGCTGCTTGGGCGAGCCGAGGTTGATCTCCTTGCCGATCACCGAGAACGCCTCGTCGGCGGCCTTCTTCACCTCGCCGGCGAACTCCGACTCCAACGACTCCAACTGCTCGGCGTCGACGGCGATGCCGGTGCGCTCCATGGCGGCCAGCACGCGCACCAGCGGCAGCTCCACGTCGGTGAGCAGCCGGGTCCCGCCGCGGTCCTCCAGCTCCTGGTCCAGAGCAGCGGCCAGGTCCAGCACGGCCCGGGCCTGCAGCATCGAGGTGTCCCCGGCCGACTCGTCGCCGAAGCCGTCGAAGGTCAGCTGCTCGGAGTCGGCCTCCTCCTGCCGCAGCTCGCGCTTGAGGTAGCGCAGGGTCAGGTCGGCCAGGTCGTAGGACCGTTGGTCCGGCCGGGCGAGGTACGCCGAGAGCGCCGTGTCCCGCTCCAGGCCGGCCACCCGCCAGCCGCGTGCCGCGAGCGCCAGCATCGGCCCCTTCGCGTCGTGCAGGACCTTGGGGTACGACGGATCGCCAAGCCAGCCCGCGATCGCTCGGTCGTCCTCCGGGGTGACTTGCTCGACGTCCACCCAGGCCGCGGACCCGTCGTCGCAGGCGACGGCGAGCGTGAACACGTCCCCGGTGCCGGCCCGCCAGCTGCCGTGCACCTGCACGCCGACCCGGCGGCCCGCAGGCGCGTGCTGCGCCAGCCAGCCCGGCACCTCCCCCGGCGCCAGCCGGACCCCGTCGAGCTCGAAGCCGCCCTCCTCGATCTCCTCCTCCGACTCCAGCGTGGCGAACAGCCGGTCGCGCAGCACCCGGAACTCCAGACTGTCGAAGAGCTTGTGCACCTCGTGCCGGTCCCAGGGCCGGACCACCAGGTCGGTGGGCGTCGCGGCCAGCTCCAGGTCGCACACCAGGGCGTTCAGCCGGCGGTTGCGGATCACGTCGCCGAGGTGCTCGCGCAGCGAGTCGCCCGCCTTGCCCTTGATCTCGTCGGCGTGCGCGATCACGTTGTCCAGACCGTCGTAGGTGGTGATCCACTTCGCGGCGGTCTTCGGTCCCACCCCGGGCACGCCCGGCAGGTTGTCCGAGGTCTCCCCCACCAGCGCGGCCAGCTCGGGGTAACGGCCGGGCGGCACGCCGTACTTCTCCTCGACCGCCTCCGGCGTCATCCGGGCCAGGTCGGAAACACCCTTGCGGGGGTAGAGGATCGTGCACTGCTCACCGACCAGCTGCAGCGCGTCGCGGTCGCCGGTGCAGACCAGCACCTCGAAGCCCTGGGCCACCGCCTGGGTGGTCAGCGTCGCGATCACGTCGTCGGCCTCGTAGCCGTCCCTCTCGATGGTCGCGATGTGCAGCGCCGCGAGCACCTCCTTGACCAGGGAGACCTGCCCCTTGAACTCGGTGGGCGAGGCGGAGCGGTTCGCCTTGTAGTCGGCGTACTCCTCGCTGCGGAACGTCTGCCGGGAGACGTCGAACGCGACCCCGACGTGGGTCGGCTGCTCGTCGCGGAGCACGTTGATGAGCATCGAGGTGAACCCGTACACCGCGTTGGTCGGCTGCCCGGTCGTGGTCGAGAAGTTCTCCACCGGCAGCGCGAAGAAGGCGCGGTAGGCCAGGGAGTGGCCGTCCAGCAGCAGCAGACGGGGGCGGTCGCCGGGCGGGGCGGAGGCAGCTTCGGGCACGAGGCCGACTCTAACGTGAGGCACCCCCGGTGCCGTGCGCGCTCAGGGCTGCTCGCCCGGGCTACTCGACCCCGGTGCGGGCCCGGCGCTGGGCGCGGCGCTCCGAGCGTCGCTGGGCGAGGATGTGGCCGACGCTGTGCGTGTCCCGCACGCCCAGCCGGGCCGCCGCCGGCGGCTCGACCGGCAGCTTGGCGCGCAGCGCGGTGACCGTGGCTCCGCGGACCACCGCAAGCTGGCTGAGTCCCAGCCGGGCCATGAACCGGTTCGCGTCCCGGGAGAACGCCGAGGCGGCGGCGAGCACGTGGGTGGTGTCCTTCTCCTCCGCCCAGCGCAGCGCCGCCTCCACCAGGGCCCTGCCTGCGCCACGGCGGCGGAACCGGTCGAGCACCTGCAGGTTGGAGACGTAGACCGCGACATCGGAGGTGAGCGGGGAGATGGGTGCTCGCATCAGGTGCGCCGCGCCGACCACCCTGCCCTCGAGGATCGCCACCACCAGCCGCTGCTCGGGATCGGCCGCGATCCGGGCCACCGCGGCGACGCCGTCGCTCTCCGCCCCGTGCTCGGACCGCCGCTCGCAGTGCGATCGACGCGCCAGGTCGCTCCAGAGCTCCAGCAACGCAGGGACGTCGTCCAGCGTGGCCTCGCGGACGATCACGGGACAGCGCGACACCGGGTACCCTCTTTCACTTCCGGAAGTCAGACGGTGTCCGTCGCCGGGGTCAACCTTCCCGAGCGGAAGCCCCCTCCCCGACGTCCCGGACAAGACGTCCCAGACAAGGTGAGAGATTACGCCTACATCGGGCGAATCGGTAGAGGAGGCCTGTGGTGTTCACAGGGATCGGCACCGTGGTGAACATGTGCACGGTGCTGATCGGCACCTCGATCGGCGTGCTGGTCGGCCACCGGCTGCGGCAGCGCACCCGGGACGTGGTCACCGACGGGCTCGGCCTGGTCACCCTGCTGATCGCCGCGCTGTCCGCGGCCCGGATCACCGACAAGCAGTGGGCGGCCGCGGTCGGCCCGAACGCCCCGATGCTGATCGTGCTCGGCTCGCTGCTGATCGGCGGCATCGTCGGCTCGGTGCTCGGCATCGAGGACGGGCTGGAGAACTTCGGCCGGTGGCTGCAGGAGCGGCTGCACCGTCGTACCGCCGGAGACCCGTCCGCCGAGCGGCAGCGATTCGTCGAGGGGTTCGTCTCCAGCTCGCTGGTCTTCTGCGTGGGGCCGCTGACCGTGCTCGGCTCCCTCAACGACGGCATCGGGAACGGGCCGCAGCAGCTGTTTCTCAAGGCGGCGCTCGACGGCTTCGCCTCGATCGCCTTCGCGGCCTCTCTCGGCTGGGGCGTCGCCGCCAGCGTGATCGCGATCCTGGCCGTCCAGGGGTCGCTGACCGCGCTCGGGGCCGCCCTCGGCAATGTGCTGCCCGAGCCGCAGCTGGCCGCGCTGACCACGGCCGGCGGGCTGATGCTGGTCGGCGTGGCGCTGCGGCTGCTGCGCATCCGGCAGGTGCCGGTCGGCGACCTGCTGCCGGGACTGGTGATCGCGCCGCTGCTGACCGCCGCGGTCATCGCCTTCCGGTGAACCGTTGCCGCATTGTTGCCCGATGAAGCCCCCACGGGCGCCCGGTTGCCTCTACTGTGTGCCGGGGGTCCAGCCAAATGACGTGACGTGGGTCACAATGCCGATATAGTTCCCCGTCATGCCCAGCCGCCGTGACAGGAGCGCCATGCACGCCCGACGCAGACACCTCGCCGCGCTGCTGGCCGCGGTGGCCGTCCTCCTGCTGATCCCGTTGGGAGCCGGAGCGGCCTCGGCGGCAACCGCGACCTGCGTGAAGCCGCCGCCGCGCAACGACGACACCATCCATGTGATCGGGTGCCTGACGGACACCCGCCACACGCCGGCGACGCCGGTGTCCGGTGTGGTGATCAGCGTGTCCGACACGTCCGGAAAGACGGTCGGCACGGGCAAGAGTGACAAGACCGGCATCTTCGATGTCCCGCTTCCCGGCAGCGCGGCGGACGTGGTGGGTGAGACGTTCGTCATCCACATCCACACCGACACGCTGCCCAAGGGCGCTGCGCTTCGCGACCCCAAGGAGGTGACGCTGAAGAAGCAGATCCAGCTGTCCTCAGACATCTACGTCACGTTCCCGATCGGCCCGGACCTCACGCCCGAGACGAGCGTGGCCGTCCAGGCGCTGCAGCTGGCCGCCGGAGGGCTGGTGTTCTCGTTCCTGCTGGCGATGGCCTCCCTGGGCCTGTCGATGATCTTCGGTACGACGGGGCTGACGAACTTCGCGCACGGCGAGCTGGTCACCTTCGGGGCGATCGTCGCGTTCGGCATCGACAGCCTGCCCGGGGACATCACCGTCGGCGGCGTGAACATCACGATGGTGACTGCGGTCGCGGTCGCGATCGTGGCCTCGACGTTGTTCGGCTGGCTCCAGGACAAGATCCTCTGGAAGCCGCTGCGCAAGAAGGGCGTCGGCCTGATCGCGGCGATGATCGTCAGCATCGGCCTGTCGATCTTCCTGCGGAACGTCTTCCAGTACGTCGCCGGCGCGGCCAACCACAACTACTCGCAGTGGACCAGTCCCCAGCCCTGGCACATCGGCCCGGTGCTGCTCACCCCCAAGGACATCGGGGTGATGTGCTTCTCCGCGGTGGTGCTGGTCCTGATCTCGCTGGCGGTCCAGAAGACCCGGATCGGCAAGGCCACCCGCGCGGTGGCCGACAACCCGGCCCTGGCCGCCTCGTCCGGCATCAACGTGGACCGGGTGATCTCGGTGGTCTGGTCCGTGGGCGCGGGGCTGGCCGGGTTGTCCGGCGTGCTGCTCGGCATGACGCAGGGCTTCGACTACCAGATCGGGTTCAAGATCCTGCTGCTCGTGTTCGCCGCGGTCGTGCTGGGCGGGCTGGGCAGCGTCTGGGGAGCGATCCTCGGCTCGTTCATCATCGGCATCTTCATCGAGGTGTCCACGCTGTTCATCCCCGCGGAGCTGAAGTTCGTCGGCGCCCTCCTGGTGCTGATCGTCGTACTGCTGTTCCGTCCCCAAGGTCTGCTCGGCCGCGCCGAGCGAGTCGGATAAGGCGAGGAGAGCCAGATGCACTGGGCAAACCTGGTCAGCCAGTCGCTGCAGACAGCTCTCGGCCCCACCGCGGTCGTCTACGCGCTGGCGGCCATCGGCCTGAACGTCAACTTCGGCTACACCGGGCTGCTGAACTTCGGGCAGGCCGGCTTCATGGCCATCGGCGGCTACACGATGGCGTCGTTCATCGCCACCTGGGGTCTGCCGTTCTGGCTGGCCATCGTCGCCGGACTTTTCTTCACCGTCGTGCTCGCCTTCATCCTCGGCATTCCGACGTTGCGGCTGCGGGCGG
>DASSKO010000041.1:0-9745 GCA_035690425.1 Nocardioidaceae bacterium | reverse complement strand
TGGTCAGGTCGGGCCGCGAAGCGGCCGCCGCTGCGGGTGCGGGCCCGGTCACAGTGACTCCCACTGCACCTGGTCGCCGCGCAGCACGGGACCCTCCACGCACGCGCGCGGCATCCGGAGAACGCCGTCGTCTCCCACCGCCGGGATCGCGCACGTCATGCAGAGCCCGGTGCCGCAGGCCATCGGCTGCTCCACCGCACACTGGCTCCACACCGCGCGCTCGCTCGCGATACTCGCGACCGCGGCCAGCATGGCGGTGGGGCCGCAGGCGTAGACCACTGCGCTGCCGGTGCGCTCCAGCAGGTCGCCCAGCGGGTCGGTCACCGAGCCGGTGATGCCCACCGAGCCGTCCGTGGTGGTGACCGTGACCGACTTCGCCGTACGCCGCGCCTCCAGCGCACCGAACAGCCGGCGTTCGGCCTCGGCGCCGAGGACCATGTGCACGCCGCAGCCCCGCTCGCGCAGCCGCTCGGCGAGGAAGAACAGTGGCGCGCAGCCGTGTCCGCCGCCAACCAGCACGCACGACACCGGTTCCTTGGGCAGCGCGAATGGCCGCCCGAGCGGTCCGACGACGTCGACCTCGTCGTGCCGCCGCAGCTCCGACAGCACCCGGGTGCCGCCGCCCCGCACCCGCAGCAGAATCTCGACGGTGCCGCCGTACGCGCCGCTCGGTCGTACCCGGTGCACCCAGAACGGCCGGCGGAGCAGCACCGACGACGCCGGATCTCCGACGGCGAGCCCGACGAAGCTGCCTGGTCGGCTGCGTTCGGGGATGTCGCCGGCGACCAGGGTGAGGTGGAAGAAGTCACCGGCGCGCTTGACCGACAGCACCTCGCCGGTGACCTGCACCGGCCCCGTCGGCCCCGGCCTTGCGTGCGGCATCGGCGCCGGGCCGGGCGTGGTCACCGGGGACTCCCGGTCCGCAGCGCCGCCAGCTCGCGGTTGGTCCGAGCCGGCCAGGACGGACCCTCGTAGACGAAGGCGGTGTAGGCCTGGACCAGGTCGGCGCCGGTCCGCAGCCGTTCGTGCACGTCCTCGGCCGTCCAGACGCCTCCGACCGAGATCAGCGTGAGCCGGTCACCGGCTCGTTCCCGCAGCAGCCGCAGCACCTGCAACGACCGCTGCCGCAGCGGCTGCCCCGAGAGGCCGCCGGGGCCGACGGCCGCAACGTGTGCAGGGTCCGAGCGCAACCCTTCCCGGCCGATGGTCGTGTTGACCGCGACGATGCCGTCCACACCGAGCTCGACCGCCAGGTCGGCGACCGCGAGCACGTCCGTGTCGCTGAGGTCGGGGGCGATTTTCACCAGCAGTGGCACCCGGTCCTCGGTGACCGCGTCGGCCTGGGCACGCACAGCGGTCAGCAGTGCACGCAGCGGCTCCACCGCCTGCAGGTCCCGCAGCGCCGGCGTGTTGGGCGAGCTGACGTTGACCACGAGGTAGTCGGCGTGCGGCGCCAGCAGCCGGGTGCTCGCCTCGTAGTCGGAGACCGCGGCAGCCGTCGGCACGACCTTGGTCCTGCCGATGTTGACGCCCACCACGACCGGCTGACCGGGGGTACGCCGCTGGGCCAGCCGTTGGGCCAGCCGTTGGGCCACCGCCTCGGCGCCGTCGTTGTTGAAGCCCATCCGGTTGACGACCGCGCGGTCGGCCGGCAGCCGGAACAACCGGGGGCGCGGACTGCCTGGCTGCGGCTGCGCAGTGACGGTGCCGACCTCCACGAACCCGAAACCGAGCCCCACCAGCGCGTCGACGCCCTTCGCGTTCTTGTCGAAACCGGCCGCGATCCCCAACGGGCTCGGGAAACGCAGCCCGAGCGCCTCGACCTCCAGTGCGGCATCGGGCGGACAGGTCCGGCGCCGACCGGCCGCTGCGAGGCCGGGCACCCGCGCGGCCGCGCGCATCGCACCGAGACCCAGCCGGTGGGCCGTCTCGGCGTCGGTGCGCGTCAGCACGGCATCGAAGAGCCGTCGGTAGACCCTCATCGCCGGGTCACTCGCCCCCACCCGCCCAGCTCTGCAGCGAACGCACGGCGAGACTCCCGCCGCGTAACGCCTCGATCCCCTGGACCGCGGCCGCCAGGCCCTGCACCGTGGTGATGCAGGGGATGTCTCGCAGCACCGCGGCGGTGCGGATCTCGTAGCCGTCGACGCGGGCGCTGCCGGAGCCTGCACCGTGCGGCGTGTTGACCACCAACCCAACCTCTCCGGACAGGATCCGGCCCACGATCGTCGGCTCGCCGTCCGCACCGATGCCCTCGGAGTGCTTGCGCACGACCGTGGCGCTGACGCCGTTGCGCTCGAGCACTGCGGCGGTGCCGGCGGTGGCCAGCACCTCGAAGCCGAGGTCAGCGAGGCGTTTGACCGGGAAGATCATCGTGCGCTTGTCCCGGTTGGCGACCGAGACGAACACCCGCCCGGCCGTCGGCATGCCGCCGTACGTGCCGGCCTGCGCCTTCGCGAACGCGGTGCCGAAGTCGGAGGCGAAGCCCATCACCTCACCGGTCGAGCGCATCTCGGGGCCGAGCACGGTGTCGACCGTGTGTCCGTCGAGGGTGCGGAAGCGGTTGAACGGCATCACCGCCTCCTTGACCGCGATCGGCGCCGTCGTCGGGAGGTCGCCGCCGTCGCCGTGGCGGGGAAGCAGGCCCTCGGCACGCAGCTCGGCGACCGTGGCGCCGAGCATCACCCGGGCCGCGGCCTTCGCCAGCGGGGTCGCGGTGGCCTTGGACACGAACGGCACCGTGCGAGACGCGCGTGGGTTGGCCTCGAGCACGTACAGCACGTCGGAGCCCAGGGCGTACTGGACGTTGAGCAGGCCACGGACGCCGACGCCCTCGGCGATCGCCTCGGTCGAGCGGCGGATGCGCTCGATCTCGTCCCGGCCCAGGGTGATCGGCGGCAGCGCGCAGGAGGAGTCGCCGGAGTGGATGCCGGCCTCCTCGATGTGCTCCATCACCCCACCGAGGAAGAGCTGCTCCCCGTCGTACAGCGCGTCCACGTCGATCTCCACTGCGTCGTCGAGGAACCGGTCGATCAGCACCGGGTGCGCGGAGTCGACGCGGCCCGCGCTGTACTTGTGCAGGTATCCCTCCAGCGCCGGCTCGTCGTACACGATCTCCATGCCGCGCCCGCCCAGCACGTAGGAGGGACGGACCAGCACGGGGTAGCCGATCTCGTCGGCGATCGCCTTGGCCTCGGTGAAGGACCGGGCCATGCCGTGCTTGGGCGCGGGCAGGCCGGCCTCGGCGAGCACCCGCCCGAACGCACCCCGCTCCTCGGCCAGGTCGATGGCCTCCGGCGACGTGCCGACGATCGGGACACCGGCGTCGGCGAGCCCGGCCGCGAGCCCTAGCGGGGTCTGCCCGCCGAGCTGGACGATCACCCCGGCCACGGGTCCCGCAGCCTGCTCGGCGTGCACGACCTCGAGCACGTCCTCGAGCGTCAGCGGCTCGAAGTAGAGCCGGTCGGAGGTGTCGTAGTCGGTCGAGACGGTCTCCGGGTTGCAGTTGACCATGACGGTCTCGAAGCCCGCCGCGGACAGCGCCATCGCCGCGTGCACGCAGGAGTAGTCGAACTCGATGCCCTGACCGATCCGGTTCGGCCCGCTGCCGAGGATGATCACTGCCGACCGGTTGCGGGGCTCGACCTCTGTCTCCTCGTCGTAGCTGGAGTAGTGGTAGGGGGTGCGGGCGGCGAACTCGGCCGCACACGTGTCGACGGTCTTGTAGACCGGCCGGACCCCCAGCGCCCACCGGACGCCACGGACCACGTCCGCCCGCATCCCGCGCAGCCCCGCGAGCTGGTCGTCGGAGAAACCGTGCCGCTTGGCCCGCCACAGCAGCTCCGGGCCCAGCTGACGGGCGGCGCGTACGTCGTCGGCGACCTCGTCGAGCAGGAACAGCTGGTCCAGGAACCACGGGTCGATCCGGGTGGCCTCGAAGAGCTCGTCCGCATCGGCGCCGGCACGGATCGCGTCCATCACCAGCCGCAGGCGCCCGTCGTGGGGGACCCGCATCCGCTGCAGCAGCTCGGCCTTGTCGCCAGTCTCCTCCGCCCAGGAGAAGACCGCCTCGGGGCGCTCGAGCGAGCGCAACGCCTTCTGCAGCGCCTCGGTGAAGTTGCGGCCGATCGCCATCGCCTCGCCGACGCTCTTCATGTGGGTGGTCAGCGTCGGGTCGGCGCCGGGGAACTTCTCGAACGCGAACCGCGGCACCTTGACCACGACGTAGTCGAGGGTCGGCTCGAAACTGGCAGGGGTCTCGGCGGTCACGTCGTTGGGGATCTCGTCCAAGGTGTACCCGACCGCGACCTTGGCCGCGATCTTCGCGATCGGGAAGCCGGTCGCCTTCGAGGCCAGCGCCGAAGAGCGGGAGACGCGCGGGTTCATCTCGATCACGATCCGCCGTCCGTCGACGGGGTCGACCGCGAACTGGATGTTGCATCCGCCGGTCTCGACCCCGACCGCCCGGATCACGCCGATCGCGAGGTCGCGCATGGTCTGGTACTCGCGGTCGGTCAGCGTCATCGCCGGCGCGACCGTGATCGAGTCGCCGGTGTGCACCCCCATCGGGTCGAGGTTCTCGATCGAGCACACGATCACGACGTTGTCGGCACGGTCGCGCATCACCTCCAGCTCGTACTCCTTCCAGCCGAGGATCGACTCCTCCAGGAGCACCTCGGTGGTGGGACTCGCGGACAGACCGGCTCCGGCGATCCGCTGCAGGTCCTGCTCGTCGTGGGCCATCCCCGACCCGACGCCGCCCATCGTGAACGACGGTCGCACCACGACCGGGTAGCCGAGGTCGCCGACGGCGTCCATGCAGTCGGCCATCGAGTGGCAGATCCGTGACCGGGCGACCTCGCCGCCGACGCTCCCGACGACGCGCTTGAAGCTCTCGCGGTTCTCACCGGTCTGGATCGCCTGCACGGAGGCACCGATCAGCTCCACGCCGTACTTGGCGAGCACGCCGGACTCGTCGAGCGCGACGGCGGCGTTGAGGGCCGTCTGCCCGCCCAGCGTCGCCAGCAGCGCGTCGGGGCGCTCCTTCTCGATCACCCGCTCGACGAACTCCGGCGTGATCGGCTCGACGTAGGTGGCGTCGGCGAACTCCGGGTCGGTCATGATCGTGGCGGGGTTGGAGTTGATCAGGATCACCCGCAGTCCCTCCGCCCGCAGCACCCGGCAGGCCTGGGTGCCGGAGTAGTCGAACTCGCAGGCCTGGCCGATCACGATCGGGCCGGAGCCGATCACCAGGACCGAGGAGATGTCGTCGCGGCGTGGCATCAGGACCTTTCCGGCAGCGGTGTCATCAGTTGGGCGAAGCGATCGAAGAGGTAGCCCGCGTCGTGCGGACCGGCCGCCGCCTCCGGGTGGTACTGCACGGAGAACGACTTCAGCCGGCCGCTGTCGTCGACGAGCCGCAGCCCCTCCACCACGTCGTCGTTGAGGCAGACATGGCTGACCTCGGCTCGTCCGTACGGCGTGTCGGTGCCGCCGTCGAGCGGAGCGTCGACGGCGAAGCCGTGGTTGTGCGCGGTCACCTCGACCTTGCCGGTGGTGCGGTCCAGCACCGGCTGGTTGATGCCGCGGTGCCCGTACTTGAGCTTGAAAGTGTCGAAGCCGAGGGCCCGCCCGAACAGCTGGTTGCCGAAGCAGATGCCGAAGTACGGCAGATCCCGCTCCAGGACCGCGCGCAGCACGTCGACGGCGCCGGCGGTGGCCGGGTCGCCGGGACCGTTGGAGAAGAACACCCCGTCGGGGGTGCCCTGTCCTCGCAGCGTCAGCACGTCGTCGATGGTCGCGGTCGCCGGCAGCACGTGCACCTCGATGCCGCGCCGCGACAGTTGCTCGGGCGTCATCGACTTGATGCCGAGGTCGAGGACCGCGACCCGAAAGCGCCGCTCGCCCTGGGCGGGCACGACGTAGGGCTCGGTGGTGCTGACCTCGCCGGCCAGGTCGGCGCCCGCCATCGGGGCTGCGTCACGCACCCGCGCGAGCAACCGGTCGGGGTCGGTCTCGGTGCTGGAGATGCCGACCCGCATGGCCCCGCGCTCGCGCAGGTGCCGGGTCAGCGCCCGGGTGTCGACGCCGCTGATGCCCACCACCCCCTGCGCGCACAGCTCCTCGTCGAGGCTTCGCGCCGAGCGCCAGCTCGACGGCCGACGCGCCGGGTCGCGTACGACGTAGCCGGAGACCCAGACCCGCCGCGACTCCAGATCCTCGTCGTTGACGCCAGTGTTGCCGATGTGCGGCGCGGTCATCACCACCACCTGCCGGTGGTAGGAGGGATCGGTCAGCGTCTCCTGGTAGCCGGTCATCCCGGTCGAGAACACCGCCTCGCCGAAGGTCTCCCCCTCGGCGCCGTAGGACTCTCCGCGGAAGCTGCGGCCGTCCTCCAGCACCAGCAACGCCCTACCCACCGTGCACCTGCCGCACCATCGACTCCCCTCTCGCTGACTCGCCCCGGAACCGAGGCCGGACACTCACTGCAACGTCCCGTCGAGCACCGTGGCGCGGCCGCGACAGAAGGTGGCGACAACGCGCCCGGGCAGCTGCAGCCCGGCGTAGGGCGTGTTGCGCGACAGCGACGCCGAGTCGGCGGGGTCGACGGCGCGCCGGGCGGACGGGTCGACCAGCGTCAGGTGGGCCGGAGCACCGACCTCGACGGGGCGGCCGTGGTCGGCGACCCGGCCGATTCGCGCCGGCCGGTAGGACATCCGGTCGGCGACGCCCGCCCAGTCGAGCAGACCGGTCTCGACCATCGTCGCCTGCACCACCGACACCGCCGTCTCCAGACCGAGCATTCCGAAGGCGGCGGCAGCCCACTCGCAGTCCTTGTCCTCGCTGGGGTGCGGAGCGTGGTCCGTGGCGACGCAGTCGATCGTGCCGTCGGCCAGCCCCTGGCGCAGCGCCTCGACGTCGTCGCGGCCGCGTAGTGGCGGGTTGACCTTGTAGACGGGGTCGTAGCTGGTCGCCAGCTCGTCGGTGAGCAGCAGATGGTGCGGGGTGACCTCGGCGGTGACGTTCCAGCCCTTGCCCTTGGCCCAGCGCACGAGCTCGACCGAGCCGGCCGTCGACACGTGGCAGACGTGCAGCCGCGAGCCGACGTGTGCCGCCAGCAGGCAGTCGCGGGCGATGACAGCCTCCTCGGCGACGGCCGGCCAGCCGCGCAGGCCGAGTACGCCGGACAGCTCGCCCTCGTTCATCTGCGCGCCCTCGGTGAGCCGCGGCTCCTGTGCGTGCTGGGCCACGACTCCGTCGAACGCCTTGACGTACTCCAGGGCCCGGCGCATCAGCACGGCGTCAGAGACACACCTGCCGTCGTCGGAGAACACCCGGACTCCGGCCGCGCAGTCGGCCATCGCGCCGAGCTCGGCCAGCCGCTCTCCCGCCAGCCCCACGGTCACCGCGCCCACGGGGCGGACGTCGCAGTAGCCGGCCTCGGCGCCCAGCCGCCACACCTGCTCGACCACGCCCGCGGTGTCGGCGACCGGGTCGGTGTTGGCCATCGCATGCACTGCCGTGAAGCCGCCGCGGGCCGCGGCCTGGGTGCCGGTGCGCACGGTCTCGGCGTCCTCGCGCCCGGGCTCTCGCAGGTGGGTGTGCAGGTCCACCAGCCCCGGCAGCGCGATCAGGCCGTGGGCGTCGACGACCTCGGCTCCGGCGGCGCTGAGCCCGGAACCGATGTCGGCCACCACCCCGTCGCGCAGCAGAAGGTCGGCGGGCGCCCCGGCGAGGAGGGCCCCGGTAATCAGATAGCTGGTCACGCCGTCGCCTCCCGCCCCGGTTCTTGATGCTGCCGCTGATCGGGGTCCCGGCCGGTGTCCAGATCGCTGCGCGTGCCGCCGCCGCTGAGGAGCATGTACAGCACCGCCATCCGCACCGCCACCCCGTTGGTCACCTGCTCGACGATCACGGAGCGGGCGGAGTCGGCCACGTCGGCGGTGATCTCCATGCCGCGCACCATCGGGCCCGGGTGCATCACCAGCGCGTGCCCGGGCAGCAGCGCCATCCGGCGGGCGTCCAGACCGTAGCGCCGGGAGTACTCCCGCACGGTCGGGAAGAAGCCCCCGCCACTGGAGCTCATGCGTTCGGCCTGGACTCTCAGCACCATCACCGCGTCGGTCTTGGCCAGCGCCGGGTCGAGGTCGAAGGAGGTCGCCACCGGCCATGTCTCGACGCCGACCGGCAGCAGAGTGGGGGGCGCCACCAGCGTGACCTCGGCACCGAGGGTCGACAGCAGCAGCGCGTTGGAGCGGGCGACCCGGCTGTGCAGCACGTCGCCGACGATGGTGACCCGGCGCCCGTCGAGGTCGCCGAGGTGCCGGCGCATGGTGAACGCGTCGAGCAGCGCCTGCGTCGGGTGCTCGTGCGTGCCGTCACCGGCGTTGACGACCCGCGAGTCGACCCAGCCGCTGGTGGCGAGGCGGTGCGGCGCTCCGGAGGCCGAGTGCCGGACGACCACGGCGTCGGCACCCATCGCCTCCAGGGTCAGCGCCGTGTCCTTGAGGCTCTCGCCCTTGCTCAGGCTCGAGCCCTTCGCGGCGAAGTTGATGACGTCGGCACTGAGTCGCTTGGCGGCCGCCTCGAACGAGATCCGGGTGCGGGTGGAGTCCTCGAAGAACAGGTTCACCACGGTGCGGCCACGCAGCACCGGCGCCTTCTTGATCGTGCGGTCGGTCAGCGAGCGCATCTCGGCGGCCGCGTCGAGCACCGCGACCGCCTCCTCCCGGCTGAGGTCGCCGGCGCTGAGCAGGTGCCGCATCATCGGGCGGCCCGCGCCGAGTGCCCCGCGTCGACGCCCGCTGCCGCGATGACGACCTCGTCGCGGCCGTCGTACTCGTCGAGCAGCACACGCACCTGCTCCGCCTGGGCGGTGGGCAGGTTCTTGCCGACGAAGTCCGCGCGGATCGGCAGCTCGCGGTGGCCGCGGTCGACCAGCGTGGCCAACCGCACCAGTCGGGGGCGGCCGACGTCGCCGAGCGCGTCGAGCGCGGCGCGGATCGTCCGGCCGCTGTAGAGCACGTCGTCGACCAGCACCACGACCTTGTCGTCGATGCCGGCGTCCGGGATGTCGGTGTGGCCGAGCGCGCGCGCCGGACGCATCGCCAGGTCGTCGCGGTACATCGTCACGTCGAGGGCACCTACGGGTACGTCGGTCCGCTCGCTGGCCGCGATCCGGGCCGCGATGCGGTGCGCGAGCGGTACGCCACGGGACGGGATGCCGAGGAGAACGAGGTCGTCGGCGCCCTTGTTGCGCTCGAGGATCTCATGGGAGATGCGGACCAGTGCCCGGCCGATGTCGTCGGGGTCGAGCACGGTGCGTCGGGTAGGCGGCATGTCTGCCGGACCTCCTTCTCCGCCTCACGGGACGGCTCGTTAAAGGATGTCAGTGCCAGTCGGGTCAGTCAGAACCATCCAGAAGTGTAGGCGATGCCGACCGTACGGCTGACATTGGCCAACTCACGCGCACCGGCTTCGGCCCCCTGCTACCGTCTGTAATCGACTAGCGAGAGCGTGACGGCGAGCACGCAAGCACCGGAACGGGGCGGAGATCCAATGGGCCAGGAATACGCGAACACGCTCGGCACGAAGCTGCGGGCCATTCGCCAGCAGCAGGGCCTGTCCCTGCACGGCGTCGAACAGAAGTCCCGTGGCCGCTGGAAGGCCGTCGTCGTCGGCTCCTACGAGCGAGGTGACCGCGCGGTCACGGTGCAGAAGCTCTCAGAGCTCGCAGCGTTCTACG
>DASSKO010000040.1:0-22867 GCA_035690425.1 Nocardioidaceae bacterium | reverse complement strand
CGGCCGCGCACAGGACGACACCGAACGATCAGAGGAGTCCGCGTCGGCTACCTGAACCGACGCATCAGCGACGGGCGAGGTCAGCGGCACCGATCAGCCCGGCGTCGTTGCCGAGGGTCGCCAGCCGGATCTCCAGCTCCGGCCGGAACCGGCGGCCGGTCAGGTTGCGGCGGAACGCCTCCCGGGCCGGCCCCAGCAGCAGCTCGCCCGCCTCGGACACCCCGCCGCCGAGCACCACGACCGACGGGTCGAGCACGGCGGCCAACGACGCGATGCCCTCCCCCAGCCACCGACCGAGCTCGGACAGCAGCTCGACGGCGAGCTCGTCGTCGTCGCGCGCAGCCTTGGTCACCATCTGGCCGGTGATCTCGTCGGGACGGCCGCCGGCCAGGTCCAGTAGTGCGGCCGCCTGCGGCGACCCCTGCTCCGCAATCTCACGCACCTCCTTCAACAAGGCCCTGCCCGAGGCATACTGCTCCCAGCAGCCACGGTTGCCACACCCACACAACCGGCCGTCAGGGACGACCCGCAGGTGACCGATCTCGGCCGCGACTCCGAAGGCCCCGCGATAGAGCTCACCGTCGAGCACCAGCCCACCACCGACGCCGGTGCCGACGGTGACCAGCATCAGGTCGTCGGCGTCCGCACCGGCGCCGAAGGTGAACTCGCCCCACGCGGCAGCATTGGCGTCGTTCTCCACGACGACGCTCAGGCCGAGCAACGCCTCGAGCTCGGAGCGCATCGGCTCCTTGCGCCAGGCCAGGTTCGGGGCGAACAGCACCGTCGCGCGCTTGTCGTCGACGAACCCGGCAGCACCGACCCCGACGGCGGTGACCGGATGGCGTCCGGCCAGCTCGCGTACGGCGTCGGCGACGGCGGCCTCGATGGCATCGCTGTCGGTCGCCGGGGTGTCTCGGCGTACCAGCTCTTGGATCGTGCCGAGTTCGTCCACCGCCCCCGCCGCGATCTTGGTGCCGCCGATGTCGACGCCGATGCTCACTGCCATGCAGATGCCGCCTTCCTCGTCGTTGTCACGGTTGTCCTGCGGTGGCCGGGTTACCTGCCGCTCAGCTCCGCGGACTCCACGCGTTGCTTCAGCCCCTTGAGCGCGGCGTCGATGACGACCTTCTCGGCCTTGCGCTTGAGCAGCCCGATCATCGGGATGGCCACGTCGACCGCGAGCTGGTATGTCACATCGGTGCCGTGGCCGTCATCGCGCAGGACGTAGGCGCCGTCCATCGCCTCGAGGACGCTGGCCTCGACCAGGCTCCAGCGGACCTCGATGTCATCGCGCCAGGTGTAGTCGAGCGTGTAGGTGTCCTTGATCGGAGGCGCGTTGAGGTCGAACCGCACGCGGTCGGCACGGCCGCCAGCTCCCTGGGCAAGCACCTGTGCGGCTTTGACCCCGGTTGCCCAGTCCGGATAGGACGCGAAGTCGGCGATCACTGCCATCACCCTCGCCGCGTCGGCGGCGATGTGGATGCAGGACGAGGTGCGTTCAGCCATGTGCCGCTCCCTTGCCGGTCTGCCCTTCGACGCTGCTGCGGCAGAGCCTATCCGTCCACCGTGAAGGTAAGGTCCCGACGGTATGTCGTCTGTCCGGCACGGAGGTCTGTTCGTTGCGCGAGTACGCGAGCCCGCTGCGTGTCACCGTCCCGACCGGCGGCAGCCTCACCGACGACGTCATCTCCGCGGCGGTCGAGGTGCCACAGACCACGCTGTTCAGCCGACGCGTCGGTGAGCACTGGGTCGACGTCACCGCCGAGCAGTTCCGCGTCGAGGTCACCCAGGTGGCGAAGGGACTCCTCGCCGCGGGCGTGCGGGCCGGCGACCGGGTGCTGCTCATCTCGAAGACCCGATATGAGTGGACGTTGGTGGACTACGCGATCTGGTGGGCCGGGGCGGTGACGGTGCCCGTGTTCGAGACGTCGTCGGCTGACCAGATCGCCTGGATCATCACGGACTCCGCGCCAGTCGCCGCGGTAGCGGAGACGGCCGCGCACCGGGAGCGGGTCACCGCGTCCGGCGCACCGGAGCATGTGTGGCAGCTCGACGACGGTGCGGTCGCGACCTTGACGACGCTCGGCGCCGGCGTATCTGACGCGGAGCTCGAGGAGCGCCGGGCGACCGTGGCGCCTGACTCGCTGGCGACGGTGGTCTACACCTCGGGCACGACGGGCCGCCCGAAGGGATGCGCGCTGACGCACGGCAACTTCCTGCACGAGCTGGGTGTCGCGGTCGACGAGCTCGGCGAGCTCTTCGACGCGGACCAAGACGCGTCGACGCTGCTCTTCCTGCCGTTGGCGCACGTGTTCGCACGGGTGGTTCAGGTCGGCTGCGTCAGGTCGCGAGTGCGGCTCGGCCACTCAGCCGGCGTGTCACACCTACTCGACGACCTCGCCGCCTTCCAGCCGACCTTCCTGCTCAGTGTCCCCCGCGTGTGGGAGAGGATCTTCGACTCCGCGGCACAGCAGGCACGGGGGGCGGGGAGAGGGAAGGCCAAGGTCTTCGACGCCGCGACGGCCACAGCGGTCGCCTACAGCGAGGCTCTCGACGCTGGCAAGGTCGGGTTGCCGCTGCGGTTGCGGCACCGGTTGTTCGACCGGTGCGTCTACGCCCCGCTGCGCGGGGCTCTCGGCGGCCGGATCGAGTACGCCGTGTCCGGCGGAGCACCACTGGATCAGCGGCTGTCCCACTTTCTGCGTGGCGTCGGCGTGCAGGTGCTGGAGGGCTATGGCCTGACCGAGACCACGGCCGCAGTGACGGTGAACCTGCCGGGCGCCCACCGGATCGGGTCGGTGGGCCGGCCGCTGCAGGGAGCAGCGGTGCGCGTGGCCGACGACGGCGAGGTGCTGGTCACCGGTGGGCAGGTGTTTCGCGGCTACTGGCGCAACGAGCGGGCCACGGCCGAGGCGCTGACCAGCGACGGCTGGTTCCGCACCGGCGACCTGGGCCGGCTCGACGACGACGGCTTCCTGCGGATCACCGGTCGCAAGAAGGAGATCGTCGTCACCGCCGGCGGCAAGAGCGTCGCGCCGGCGCCGCTGGAGGATGCCATCCGCACTCATCCGCTGGTGAGCCAGTGCATCGTCGTGGGCGAGGCAAAGCCGTTCGTGGGAGCGCTCGTGACGCTCGACCCGGAGCCGCTGGCGGCCTGGGCCGACCGGCACGGCAAGGACGGCCGCACGGCCGCCGACCTGCGCGACGACCCTGACCTGGTCGCGGAGGTGCAGTCCGCCGTCGACCGCGCGAACCACGGTGTCTCGCGGGCCGAGGCCGTGCGCAAGGTGGCCATCCTGGCCGAGGACTGGTCCGAGGAGGCCGGGCAGCTCACGCCGACGATGAAGGTCCGGCGCAGCGCCGTCGCGCGTGAGTTCGCCGACGAGATCGAAGGCCTCTACACCTGACCGCGCATAGTCCCAACGTGCTATGCCCAGACTTCCGTCCGGGTGCGCGGGTGGCCCAAGCGGGCAGTTCGCCGTCCAATCGCCCAGATTTTGCCTTACTCTCCGCTTATCTTTCTCTCTGACCACTCCGTGTGCACCGATTAGACACGGTAAGTCACCTCGCTGGGGTATCCGGGAGGCACCAATCGGGTGATCCCGACTCACGGCCGAGGTGACGACCTGCACGTAATACACGCCAAAGCGTCTTGGCACAAGGGAGCCGTGAGCATGGGCCGTCGTACCGCTTTGCTGATCGCCGCGGTCGTGATCGCGGCAGCCGGCGCGGCGATGATCCTGGTGTACGTCCAGGGCATCAACGCCCGCGCCGTCGAGGGACAGGAACGGGTCGCGGTGCTCGCCGCCTCCGAGGTCATCGACGCCGGCGAGACGATGCAAGCCGCCCAGTCGGCGGGGAAGGTCCGCACGATCGACGTCGCGAAGGCAGACATGGTGCCCGGGGCGCTGTCCTCCACCGACGGCATCACCGACCTCGTCGCGGTCGGGACCATCTTCCCCGGCGAGCAGATCATCTCGCAGAAGTTCGTCGAGGCCGGCTCCCAGGACAGCCTCGCGATCCCGAAGGACAAGATCGCGATCAGCGTCGATCTCACCGACCCCGCTCGGGTCGCGGGCTTCGTCCAGCCCGGCTCGCAGGTGGCGATTTTCGCCAGCGGCGAACCGGCGCTGATGGACGAGAACGGCGAGACCACGCCGCTGCCTCCGATCACCCGGATGCTGCTGCCCAAGGTCCAGGTCATCGGCGTGGGCACCTCAACGGTGCAGCCCACGACGACCACCAACGCCGACGGCGAGCAGACCGTCGAGGAGATCCCCCGGGCCATCCTCACCATCGCGGTGAGCCAGCGGGAGGCGGAGAAGGTCATCTTCATGGCACGCAACGGTGAGCTGTCCTTCGGCCTGCGCACCGATCGGTCGAAGCTCGTCAGCGGCCCAGCCGTCACCGCAGAAAATGTCTTCACGGAGGGCAACCAATGACCACCGTCGTCGAGAACGACCAGTCTGTCGTCGAGATCCTTCGCCCAGTCGTCGGTGAGCAGGCCGACGTGTTGATGTCCATCGACCTGCTGCGCCGCCATATCGAGGCCCGGCCGTCGGAGTACGTGGTCGTTCTCGGACCGTCGGTCGACAGCGACCTCGCGGCCGAGTACGCCGAACAGATGCGCCTCGTCCGTCCGAACCTGAGCGTGATCCTCGTTCGCAAGCGCGTCGACACGACCATCTTGACCCAGGCTCTGCGCGCCGGCATCCGCGACGTCGTGGAGGATCGTGACCTCAGTCGCCTCCGCGAGGGCGTGCACCGGGCCTACGCGCTGTGGCAGGCCGTCGCGGAATCGTCCGGTGATGAGGCACAGTCACGACGCGGCCGGGTGCTCACGGTCTTCGGCAACAAGGGCGGCGTCGGCAAGTCCACGCTGACGACCAACCTCGCCACCGCCCTGGTCGACGAGACTCAGCAGCGCGTCTGCGTCGTCGACCTCGACGTCGCGTGCGGTGACGTGGCGATCATGTTGCAGATGTTCCCCAACCACACCCTTGCCGACCTCAGCGCGGGACAGCAGCACCTCGATGTCGCGTCCCTCCAGCCAGTGCTCACCGAGCACTCCCCCGGCCTGTCCGTGTTGGCGGCACCTCTGCAGCCACAGGCGATGGAGGTCGTCTCCGTCGAGACGGTCGGCCGAGCGATCGACGTGCTCGTCACGATGTTCGACATCGTGGTAATCGACACCTCCGGCAGCTTCGACGACTTTGCCCTGCAGGCATTCGACCACAGCGATCTCGTGGTCCTCATCGGCACCTTGGACATCCCGGCGCTGAAGAGCCTGAAGCTCGCATCCGACACCCTCGACCTGCTCAACGTCCCCCGCGCACGCTGGCGGCTCGTGCTCAACCGCGCCGACTCGAAGGTGGGCCTGAGCGTCGACGAGGTCGAGAAGACACTGAAGCTCGACATCACCGCTGCCATCCCCTCAAGCCGCGACGTACCCGCCTCGGTCAACAAGGGCGAGCCGATCGTGCGCGCGGTCCCCAAGCACCCGGTGAGCCTGGCCATCCGTCAGCTGGCGAGGCAACTGGTCACCACCGACGGAGCAGGACCGGCAGCCGGCGTGGCAGCCGGTGTGGCAGCCGGTGGCGCGGAGCCTCGCCGTGGCTCGCTGTGGCGGAAGGTGCGTGGCTGATGAGCCTGACCGACCGGCTGGCCAGGGCCCAGCGCGAGCGCGGGGGCGACACCCAGCAGGTGGACACCGCGCAGACCAACAGCACCGCCCGCCGTTCCACCCGGCAGAGCAGCGACCCGTTCAGCGACCTCAAGCGCAAGGTGCACGCGGAGCTGGTCGAGTCGTTGGGGCCGAAGCTTTACGACGCCAACATGAGCCCGAGCGACCTCGAGCAGCAGGTGCGGGTGTGCCTGCAGAACGCGTTCGCCCAGGACGACCGGCCGGTGCCTATGGCCGAGCGCACCCGGCTGGCTCAGGAGATCGCGGACGACATCCTCGGCTACGGCCCGCTCGAACCGTTCCTGCGCGATCCGGACGTCACCGAGGTCATGGTCAACAACGCGCACGACATCTGGATCGAGCGCGGAGGCAAGCTCGCCCGGGTCGACGCGGCGTTCGGCAACGAGGCACACCTGCGTCGCACGATCGACAAGATCGTGGCCCGGGTCGGCCGCCGGGTGGACGAGTCGAGCCCGATGGTCGACGCCCGGCTCCCCGACGGCAGCCGGGTCAACGCCGTCGTGCCGCCGCTGGCGCTCGACGGCTCCGTGCTCACCATTCGCAAGTTCGCCGCCGAGCCGTTCATGTCCGCAGACCTGATCTCCTTCGGCACGTTCACGCCCGCGGTGGCCGCCCTGCTCGAGCAGTGCGTGCGCGGCCGGCTCAACATCCTCGTGTCCGGCGGCACCGGCGCGGGCAAGACCACCACCCTCAACGTGCTCTCCTCCTGGATTCCCAGTGACGAGCGCATCGTCACGATCGAGGACGCCGCCGAACTGCGTCTGCACCAGGACCATCTGGTCCGACTGGAGTCGCGGCCCGCCAACATCGAGGGCAAGGGCGCGGTGAACATCCGCGACCTCGTGCGCAACTCGCTGCGGATGCGCCCGGACCGCATCGTCGTCGGTGAGATCCGTGACGCGGCGGCCCTCGACATGCTCCAGGCGATGAACACCGGCCACGACGGCTCGATCTCCACTGCGCACGCCAACACCCCCCGCGATGCGCTGTCGCGGGTGGAGACCATGGTGATGATGGCCGGGATGGACCTGCCGATCCGGGCCATCCGCGAGCAGATGTCCAGTGCCATCGATCTGGTAATCCAGCAGACCCGCCTCAAGGACGGCACCCGCCGGATCACCTATGTCACCGAGGTCGTGGGCATGGAGGGTGACATCATCACGCTGCAGGACCTCTTCGTGTACGACTACTCGGCCGGCTACGACGAGTCCGGACGATCGATCGGGTGTCTTCGCCCCACCGGTCTGCGTCCGCGGTTCCTGACCAAGCTGGCCGACCATGGTGTCACGGTCGATCCCTTGATCTTCGCCTCGGACGGGCTTGTCCGCCGATGAGGCTACGACGGCTGCTGCTGCCGGCCGCGATGATCTGGCTGCTCTCTGCTCCCGGTGCCGCGTCGGCGGCTGGGGGAGCAGAGATCGACTTCGTCGAGCCCGCGCCCGACGGGTCCGTCACGATGCTGGTGTCGGTGGCCGACCTGCCTGCGGGCTCCTCCCCCGACCTGGGCAGCCTCAGCGTCACCGTCGACGGCCAACCGGTCGAGGCTACGGCGGAAATGGCCGATGCCGGCGCCGTCTCGCGCACGACTGTTCTCGCGCTCGACACCAGCATGAGCATGCGCGGCACTCGCTTCGCGGCCGCGAAACAGGCTACTTCGGCCTTCCTCGACAGCGCACCGGCCGATCTACGCGTCGGTCTGGTCACCTTCGCCGGGGAGGTTGTGACGGTATCTGAACCCACCACCGACCACTCGGCCGTCGAGACCGAGATCGACGGGCTCGGGCTGTCACGAGGAACGCGCCTGTACGACGGGATCACCGAGGCGGTGTCCGTCGCCGGCCGGGGCGGTGCACGCAGTGTGCTGGTGCTGTCCGACGGCGCCGACATCTCCGGCACCGCGCTGTCGGCTCCGATCGCCGCCTCCCAGCAGGCAGAGGTCAAGGTCGACGTCGTCGCGCTCCAGCAGTCGGCGGCCGATCGGGCCAAGCTGGCCGAGATCTCCGGCGCCGCGGGCGGCAGCATCATCGCCGCCGACAACCCGGAGTCGTTGGCGCGGGTGTTCACCGCAGAGGCCGATGCGCTGGCGCAGCAGTTTCAGGTGCGGTTCAAGACACCGGACACGGTCGACGGGGACGCCGACGTGGCCGTCACCGTATCGGCTGGCGGTCATACGTACGCCGACTCGGCGTTCATCAGCCTGGCGGCCACGCAGCCGCCCTCCGACGCCACCCCACAGGCTGCCACCGTCCCGATGCCGCAGGCCGTGACGGCGCCGGCGCCGCTGGTCGGCGAGCGCGGACTGTGGCTCGGCGCGGGTGCGCTCACGGCCGGAGCCGGCGCCATCCTCGCGATGCTGTTGCCGGGTCGGCGGCGTCCGCAGCAGAGCCTCGCGCAACGGCAGATGCAGCACTACGCGCGGCACGCACAGGGCGGCGCCGCCGCCGCCACCGCGCCCGCTGTGTCTGCCCTGTCCTTCCCCGGCATGCGCCAGGCGGCGATCGCAGTCGCCGACGTCGTGGTCAAGCGGGGGTTCGAGTCAACGCTGTCGGCACGGCTGACGGCCGCCGGCATGGCCTTGAACGCCGCCGAGTGGCTGCTGCTCCACGTCGGGGTGGCCGTCGGCGCCGGGCTCGTCGGTCTCCTGCTCGGCGGCAGCCCGCTGATGGTCCTGTTCCTGCTCCTGGGAGCGGTCGGCCCGTGGTTCTACCTCGGACTCAAGCGCAGCCGCCGCCTGGCTGCCTTCAACGGCCAACTGCCCGAAACGCTGCAGCTGATCTCCGGGGGCCTGTCGGCGGGACTGTCCCTGCCGCAGGCCGTCGACACGGTCGTGCGCGAGGGCAGCGAACCGATGGCGGGCGAGATGCGCCGCGCCCTGGTGGAGCAGCGTCTCGGCGTCGACATGGAGGACGCGCTCGACGCCATCGCGGACCGGATGGACAGCCAGGACTTCCACTGGGCGGTGATTGCGATGCGCATCCAGCGGGAGGTCGGCGGAAACCTCGCCGAGCTGCTCAACACGGTCGCCGGGACGCTACGCGAGCGGGAGTATCTGCGCCGGCAGGTGAAGACGCTGTCCGCAGAGGGCCGCCTCTCGGCCTGGATCCTCGGGTCGATGCCGGTGGGCATGGTGCTCTATCTGGCACTGGTCCGTCCGGACTACCTGCGCCCGATGTACACCACGACCCTCGGCTGGGTGCTGTCCGCCGCGGCGCTCGTGCTCCTCGGCCTGGGCGGTTGGGCGATGTCGAAGCTGGTCAAGGTGGAGGTCTGAGCCATGGGTGCCCATCTGCTGCTGATCATCGGCATCACCACTGTCTTCGTCGCGCTCGTGCTCGCGCTGTCCATCATCGGGGTGGCCACCACCGAGCAGCGTGGGGTCGGCCGGTCGCTCGCCGCCATCCGTGCCCTCAACGCAGCCCCCGAGTCGATGCGGGAGGAGCTGGAGCGCCCGTTCAACGAGCGCGTGCTGGCGCCGATGGGGCAGCGCCTGGTGGGCATCGGCCGACGGCTCACCGGTGCCGACTCCGCCGCGCGGATCAGGCGCCGCCTCGACATCGCGGGCAACCCCAGAGGATGGGAGGTCGACCGGGTCATCGGCACGAAGGTGCTAGCCGCCGGTGTGCTGGGTGGGGTCGCGTTCGGGTTCCTGGTGCTCAACGCTGCCTCGCTGACGACCGTCGTGGTGGCGACCGGGGCCCTGACCCTGTTCGGCTTCGTGCTGCCCAACGTCCTGCTCTACAACGCGGGTTCCAAGCGCGAGAAGCTGATCCGCACCGCGCTGCCCGACGCGCTCGACCTGCTGACGATATCCGTCGAGGCAGGGCTGGCGTTCGACGCGGCCGTCGGCCGAGTGGCACAGAGCACCGACGGCCCGCTGGCGCAGGAGTTCTCCCGCGTCCTGCAGGAGATGCAGATCGGCGTGGCGCGCATGGACGCCATGCGGGCCCTCGGCGAGCGGTCGTCGATTCCGGAGCTCAGGGGCTTCGTCACCGCGATGGTGCAGGCGGAGGCGTTCGGCGTGCCGATCGGCAAGGTGCTGCGGGTGCAGAGCGGCGAGATGCGGCTCAAGCGCCGGCAACGCGCCGAGGAGAAGGCCCAGCAGGTGCCGGTGAAGATCCTGTTCCCGCTGATGCTGTTCATCCTCCCGACCCTGTTCCTCGTCGTGCTGGGGCCGGCGGTGATCTCGTCCATGGAAGCGTTCAGCCGGACATGACGGCGGTCTCCTCGGCAAGCCTGCTGCCGCACAGCCGGCAGACCTGGCGCGTCACCGCCGCTACCAGAGTCTTCGTCCTGGCGATGGCTGCCGGCCTCGCAGCGAGCAGCAGTCACCTACCCGGCGGCGCCTTGGTGCTCGCAGCCCTGTGTGTGCTGGCCGTGCTCATGAGCGCGGCGGGCCTGAAGCCACGCCTCAGCGCGCTCGTGCCCGTCGTCGAAGGTGCCCTCGCGAGCCTGATCCTGGTCTTCGCAGCCATCGCGCCGGTGGGGCCCTTGCTGGCCTACCTCGCCGTGCCACCCGTCGTCGCCGGGCTGCGGCAGGGCTCGGTCGGTCCGTTCCTCGCGGTCGCGGCCGAGGTGAGTGCGATCGCGGCCGCGCAGGCTACCGGACGTGGTGTGGAGCTCGACGGGACGCACGTCGACATGGTGCTGCCATGGCTGATCACCGGCTTCGGCGTCGGGCAGCTCGCCGCATGGATGCGGGCATCCGAGCGGATGGAGCAGGCCAAGGCTCCCTACCAGTCAGCGCATCGGCTGCTGAGCCAGCTTCGCGGGCTGGCTCGGAGACTGCAGGGCGGGTTGGACACCCAGACGATCGCGGCCACCCTTGCCGAGGAGGTCCGGCAGATCATGGGCGCCGAGCACGTGACGCTGTGGGCCTTCTCCGCAGACGGCCTCGTGGCAACGTCGGCGGGCACCGACCCGATCATCCCGCAGTCGCCGTCGGATCCGCTGCTGCGCGACTGCATCAGGCTGGAGTCGACGCAGCACCAGATCTTCTACGAGCAGCAGACACCGACCAGTCGTACGGCGGTGCCGGCGCGTGTCGGCGGCCGCGTCGTCGGCGCGATCGTCGCCGAGTGCGCATCAGCACCGACGAAGCAGCGCCTACAAGCGCTGGAGCCGGCCCTCGAGGAGCTGACCCTCCGGCTCGAGACCGCGATGCTGTTCGACGAGGTGCGAGCGGTCGCCACGTCGGAGGAGCGGCACCGCCTCGCCCGGGAGATCCACGACGGCGTCGGGCAGGAGATCGCCTCGCTGGGCTACCTCGTCGACGACCTCGCCGCAAGCGAGAACGGCGATGAGCTGGCGCGGTCAGCCGCCATGCTGCGCGCCGAGATCAGCCGCGTGGTCGCCGAGCTGCGACTCTCGATCTTCGACCTGCGCCAAGGTGTCGACCCGCACGCGGGCCTGGGCCCGGCACTGGCCGACTACGCCCGTGCCGTCGGACCGCGAACCGACATGCGTGTCCATGTCGCGCTGCAGGAGCGTCCGGGCCGGCTCCGGCTCAGCACCGAGTCAGAGCTGCTCCGGATCGCCCAGGAGGCGATCATCAACGCGCGCAAACACTCCACCGCACAGAACCTGTGGGTGCGCCTGGACACCGAGAGCCCGACACCGCGGCTGTCGATCGAGGACGACGGCGTGGGGGCCGCCGCCGTCACCCCGGGCCACTACGGGCTGTGTGTCATGCAAGAGCGCGCCGAGCGGATCGGCGCCACCCTCCACGTGCACGAGCGGGCAGGCGGCGGCACGGTCGTCGACGTCTCGATCCCCGCGATGTCGCCCCAACCAGAAGGAGCCGACCATGTCGACCACTGTGCTGCTCGTCGATGACCACCAGCTGATCCGCGAGGGCCTGTGCCGGGCCTTCGATCGCAGCGCCGACTTCGAGGTCGTCGGCGAAGCCGGCTCGGTCAAGCAGGCGACCACGCTCATCGACCAGGTGCAGCCGCAGGTCGTCGTCACCGACGTCCGGCTGCCCGACGGCACCGGCCTGGAGCTTGCCACCCGGCTACGGGCGCGAGACGAGCAGGTCGGCATCGTCGTGCTGACCATGCACGCGGGCGACGACACCCTCTTCGCGGCCCTGGAGTCCGGGGCGTCGGCGTTCGTGTCCAAGGACGCGCCCAGCCCGGACGTCGTCGCCGCGGCGCGCCATGCCGCAGCCTCACCGCGGTCCTTCACCGCCAAGGACCTCGCAGGTGCGATGCAGCGTCGGATGACACCCGCCGGCCCCCAGCTGTCCGCGCGGGAACGCGAAATCCTCCTGCTGCTCGCCGACGGCCTCGGGGTGACGCCCATCGCCCGCCAGCTCTTCATCTCCGAGTCGACGGCCAAGGCGCACATCTCAAAGATCTACGAGAAGCTCGGTGCTGCCAACCGGGCGCAGGCCATCATGCGGGCCGTGCAGGCCGGCCTGATCAGCGCGGGCAGCTCCGCCCTGACCTGACTAGTCCATCTCAGCCATCCCGGGTCCAGACGGCGGGCCGGATACGACTGCTCGGCCAATGGTGCAGCCGCGGGCACGCGCCGACAATTGTCAGTGTTGGGCAGTAGGCCCAGCACCACGAACGAGATCCATGGAGGGTCCCATGCTCAGTAGCCTCCGTTACGTCGGCATCGTCCTCGCCGGCATCAACGCCAAGCGCAAGTCCGAGGCCGGCGCCACCGCGGTCGAGTACGGCCTGCTCGTCGCCCTGATCGCCGCCGCCATCATCGGCGTGGTCTTCACCCTCGGGGGCAACCTCAGCGGCCTGTTCACCAACATCGGCAACGAGATCGCCACCCCAGACGGCATCGACAACTGACCGCTCATCGGCTGCGGGGCGGTGTGGGTGCTCGGGCACCCGCACCGTCCCGCTCAGTTGAGGCCATTCCACCCCCGCCACGTCCAGGAGCCCCGCGCATGTTCCTGCTTCGACCCCTGCACCGCCGCCGCCACCATCGCGGTGAGCGCGGTGCCGTCGCGGTCGAAGCTGCGTTGGTCACGCCACTGCTGGTGGTGCTGGTCTTCGGCATCATCGAGTTCGGCTTCATCTTCAAGGACTGGCTGGCCGTCACCTCGTCGGTGCGGGCCGGCGCACGGATCGCCTCGGCGGAGCCCCGCAACACCAGCTTTGCCACCGACGCCGCCGCCCAGGTCGCGCGCGAGGGGTCCGCGCTCAACATGGACGACGTCGAAGCGCTGTGGGTCTACGAAGCCAGCCCTGACGGCTTCCCTGCGGGCACCGGCAGCTTCGACGACTGCACGACCTGCGTGAAGTTCAGCTGGAACGAGGCAACGCAGACGTTCGACCCGTCGGCCGGCTCCTGGGAGGCGATCGACCACAACGCCTGCACCGACGACACCGGACACGACAGCGTCGGCGTCTACCTGGCCATGGAGCACGACGCGATCACCGGTCTGTTCTTCGACTCGCTCGGTCTCTCCAGCCACACGGTGATGAGCTTCGAGCCGATCCCGACCTCACAGGGCTGCAAATGATGGCATCGCTCCGGCCCCGGCGCGACGAGGAGGACGGCTATGTCGCCGTGTTCGTCGCGCTGCTGATGGTCGTGCTCGTGGGCATGGCCGCGTTCACCGTCGACGTCGGGCAGTGGTACGTCACCGGCCAACAGGCCCAGCGCGCCGCCGACGCCGCCGCACTGGGCGGCGTACCGGAGCTGCCCGACGATCAGCCGGACGCCTTCGCCGCAGCCCAGCAACTGGCCGCGGCGAACGGCTTCCAGGACGGCGTCGAGACCGCGACCGTGACGCCGGCCATCGACGGGCAGCCGACCCGGCTGCGGGTCACCGTCTCCCGCACTGTCGACAACATCTTCGGCCCCCTGCTCGGCCTGGACCAGACGACGATCACGCGGACCGCTGTCGCCGACTACGCCGGGCCGGTGGCGATGGGAAGCCCCTGCAACCAGTTCGGCAACGACCCCGAGGCCACGTCGGCCAGCCGCAGCGCTGCGTGTGAGGACACCGGTGAGTTCTGGGCGAACGTCGGAAGTCTCCGAGCGACCAAACAGTCAGGAGACGCGTTCCAGAACGGCGTGTGCTCCGGAGGCGACGACGGATGCACCGGCAGCACCAACGACGACTACGATCCCAACGGTTACTTCTACACGGTCACGCTGAGCCGGGCAGTCAGCAACCTCCAGCTGGAGGCTTTCGATCCCGCACTGATCAACGTCGGTGACCTGTGCACACAGAATCTGACCGGAGCGGCCGCGATCCCTGCCGCCAGCACCGATCCGGGGACCGAGCCCTCCCAGCGTTACAAGGCGGGGCCGGACAGTCCATACTGCACGGGCGATGTCCGCTTCGGTGGCACCGGACAAGTCGCCACCGAGTTCACCGTGCGCGAGATGACCGACGCCTCCGATCCCTGGGACCCACTCTCCTACCCGGTGGTCTCGGGCTGCCAGCAGACGTTTCCGGGCTTCAACGGCGCGCTCGCCGAAAAGCTCAACCGGAGCGTGGCCACCTACGACGCCTACGTGGCGAGCGTCTTCCGGCGCTGGCGCCCGCTGTGCACGATCCCGGCCGCCGACGCCGGCACGTACCTCATCCAAGTGAAGACAAACGGCGTCGGTGCGGACGCAGCCTCTGGTCACAACCGGTTCGGTCTACGAGGGTGGTCGAGTGGCGACTCGTCGGCCAAGGACGCGATCGCGATCGCCGGCTACAACAAGATGGCGGTCTACGCGAACCTGCCGAGCGCGACCACACTCTTCCACCTCGCTCGCCTGCCGAGCGGCAGCGGCGGCCAAGTCCTCAACGTGCGACTCTTCGACGTCGGTGACTCCAGCAACACCGGCACGATCCAGGTGGTCGCGCCCGACGGTTTCGACTTCAGCGGCTGCAAGGGGTACGGCCCGCAAGGCGGAGTCAGCGGCACCGACCTGCCGACTTGCTCGGTCACCGCCAACAGCTCGTCCTTCCAGGGAAAGTGGCAGACCATCGCGGTGCCGATTCCCGACGACTACGGCTGTGACGACGAGGACCCCACCGCATGCTGGGCGAAGCTGCAGTACAGCTACGGTTCCGGGAACCAGCCGACGGACACGACCTCGTGGCAGGCCAGCATCGAGGGCGACCCGGTGCGCCTGGTCGAGTAGCGGTCAGCACAGCAGCCGGGCCAGCGTCTCGGCGCTGGTGTCCCACGTCCACTCGGCCGAGACCCTGCGCCGTCCGTTCGCACCCATGTCCTTCGCGGCCGGCCGATCGGCGAGCAGCGCGATCAGCCGGGCGGCGACCGCCCGCGGGCTGTGAGGGTCGACCACGTAGCCGGTCTCCCCGTGCCGAACAGTCTCCGGCGCTCCCCCTGAGTCGCCCACCACCACCGGCAGACCACACGCAGCGGCCTCCAGGAAGACGATGCCGAGGGCCTCCACCTCCAGGCCCAGCCTCCTCGCCCGCGACGGCATCGCGAACACGTCACCGGCATCGATGTAGGCGGCCATCTGCGGCCACGGCACTCCGCCCGTGAAGAGCACCGACTCCCTCAGCGGCCGTGCCAGCTTTTCAACCTCAGCACGAAAACGGCCTTCCCCCACCAGGAGCAGTCGGGCATCGGGCACCGAGTCCAGCACTCGCGGCCAGGCCCGCACCAGCGTGTCCTGCCCTTTGCGTGGCACCATCCGCCCCGCACACACCACCACCGGCGTCGCCGGCCTAATGCCCAGCGCCGACCGGACCTCGGCCCCCCCGCACCCCGGCGCGAAGCGGGCGACGTCGACGCCCGGCGACAGGCGCCGCATCCGCGTCGCAGCCGTGTCGGACAAGGCAGCGGCGACGCGGGAGCCACACCAGTGACTGACATAGGTCAGCACGTCGCACGAGTCGCCGACCCGCCGCAGCACCGCACGCGCAGCGGGCACCCGCGCCCACCACACCTCGTGCCCGTGGGTCAGGCCCACGATCTGCCGAGCGCCCGCGGCCCGCAAGGCCGGCGCCAGCAGTCCCAGCGGAGCGGCAGCACCGAACACCACCCGGTCACAGCCATACCTTCGCAACGTCCGCAGCACGCGTCGCGACACCGCCGGCGTCGGCAGCAGGGTCGACGACGGGTCACGCACCACCGGAAACGCAAGCTGGGCGTCGAAGCCGGTGTCCCCCGGCATGGACGCCGTATGCACGACGACCTCGTCGACCGGCATCCGCTCGCACAGGGAGAGCACGAAGGTCTCGATGCCACCCTGCCGGGTCGGGAAGTCGTTGGTGACCACGAGCGTGCGGCTCACTGCGTCTCCCGGTACTCGTGCGCCAGCTCGATGCGCTGCACCGCCGACGGATGACTGGCGAACAGCCAGTAGCTCCAGGCCGGCGGCGTCAGGTCGTTGAGATTGGTCAGAGCAAGCCGCTGCTGCATCTCGGCCACCGTCTCCGGCGCGCCCGACAGCGCTAGCGCGTGCCGGTCGGCTCTGGCCTCCACCTGTCTGCTGACCGCGTTGGTGACGGGCAGGATCACCAACGAGGTCGCCGCCGCCAACCCGAGTACGACGGCCGCGGCCATCGGGTCACCGGCCCCTGCCACGCCTCGGCGCCGTACCCAACGGCTGCGCAGCACCCACCACAGCAAGGTGAGCCCGGCAGCTGCTCCCAGCGCCGACAGCGTCGACCCGACGAGCACGTCGCGCGCGTCGGCGTGGCCGAGCTCATGCGCGACGATCACCTCGATCTGCTCGGGTGTCGCCTCGGCGACCAGGTTGTCATAGACCACGATCCGACGCGTGGCTCCCAACCCGCTGACGTAGGCGTTCAGGCTGGTGGTGCGCCGCGAGGCGTCGGCCACCAGCACCTCGTCGACCGGCACACCGTCACGTTCGGCCAGCTCCAGCAGCGACGTGCGCAGCTCGCCGGGCCGCATCGGCTCGAAGTCGTTGAAGACCGGCTCGATCACGACCGGATAGGCGAAGCTCAGCCCGAACGTGAGCACGATCGCCCCCAGACTGGTGGGCACGAACCACCACCGTGGCAGCCTGCGGCCCAGCCACCAGAGCACCATCAGGCCGAGGCTGGTCAGCAGCGTCGAGATGCCGAGCCCGGTGAGGCCATCGAGCAGCCAGGGGACCCACGCCTGGGTCGACAACCCCCACTCGCGCAGCACACTCTCACGCCAGATCTCTACCGGCAGCGTCACCAGCCAGCTCGCCAGGCTCACCAGCACCACCAGCTGTGGCACGTGCAGCCACCGTGGACCACGCAGCGTCCGCCGTAGCAGGCTCAGGCCGCGGCTGGTCAGGGTCAACCACAAGACGACGACCAGACCGAGGCCAAGCGCGAGGTACGACGGGGGGCGCACCTCGGCGGCGAACTCGTCGGCGCGCGCGATCTGCGCGTCGGTGAACGCCTCGTGCAGCACCGCCCCGGACGCCGTGGGAAGGCTGGTCCAAGGCACCAGCAGCCATATCGCCGCGCCGAGCGCCGCGCCCAGTGCAAGCAGCCAGCCCGCCGCCACGGTGCCCGGCCTGATCCGCGGCGCCCGCCCCGACACCGCAGGCGAGCCGGAAGTCTCCGGGGACGACCTGTCCTCTGGTCTGGAGCTCATGCGAGCTGATCGAGGTAGGTCTGCCACTGCCGCGTGAACCGCTCGACGTCAGTGCCGAGCGTGTCGCTCATCACCGCGTCGATGTCGTCGTCCTCCAGCGCCCGTTGATACAGCTCGATGAGCGAGTCCTCGCCGTACCGTGACGCGATCAGGCGACAAGCCAGCCAGGCAGCCTGGTAGCTCGCGCCGAGACCACCCGCACTGGAGTAGAAGTCGGCCGAGCTCGGCAACGCCGTTGGTGGGCCGCTGCGGCGCACCTGCTGCAGGATCTGCGCGGCCGCGACGTCGACGGGCACCGGCTTGCCCAACAGCGCCACGTAGTCGGCGAAGCCCTCCACCAGCCACAGCGGTGCGTGGCTGATCGCCGCGTCGGTCACGGCGTGGGTGATCTCGTGGCTGAGCACGACCTGCCCCCCGAGCGGCTCGAGGTCACGGTAGACGGCGGGGTTCAGCGCGACGCGGACCGGCGCACTGTCGTCGATGGTGCCGTCGATGGTGGTCGTCACCGCCGCGATCTCCGCATAGCTCTTCCGGCGACCGCCGAGCACCTGTTCGAGCTGCGCGGCGTCCTCGGGTACGACGACCACGACGGAGTCACTGAAGTCGGGGAGGACCTGACGGACGTCGCGGATGGCTCGGCGGGTCTGCGCCAGCACGTGGTCGGTCAGCGCCGGCCGGGTGGAGATGACGAGGGCGTCGCGGACTTGGCGCACGGTCGTGTCGCCGAGCAGCCACTCCGGGGTGCGTGTGGACTCCTCCGGCGCGATCGAGGTGATAATGGTCGCGGCACCGTGCCGGACCTGCTCGAACGTGACGTCGACCTCGACATCGACCTGCCGCTCGTCGAAGCCGGCCAGCGACCACCGCGCCTCGACGTCGCCCACCCACGTCGATTCCCGTCGGGACTCCGTCGCGACCAACTGCAGGTCCCACCCCGACAGCGGCAGTGCCGTCAGGGTGTCGTAGAGGCGGCCTGCCCTACTGCCGCCGTAGACGTCGGTGAAGGCCGCCCTGTCACCGGCGGCGACTGCCCGCTCGAGGGCGTCGAGGGCGTCACCGGCTGCAGCGGCTCGCCGGAGTCGGCGGTCTGGTGCGAGTGCCTGTGGTGCGGGTGCCGCTGCGGTGCCGCTGGAGGTGCTTCCGGATGTGCTTCCCGGCGGGAGCGAACCGGGGAGGCGCACGCGGGACTGAGCCGCGTCGGACGGAGCCGCGTCGGACGGCGGCGCCTGAGTCGGTCCTTGAGTCGGTCCCTGAGTTGACCCCTGAGTTGACCCCTGGGTTGACCCCTGCGACGGCGACGCCTGGGGCGGGGCCACCTCCTCGCCAGCCTGCAGCGCCAGCGCGGCCGCGACCAGGCCGACCAGCACCACGGCGGTCACCGCGGCACCGTTGCTGTGTCCAGGCCTCACCGGGAAATTCTACGGAACAGGTCTGGACAAGCACGAGTAACCTCGTCGGCGGGGTGCCAATGGGGTGGGTCCAATGGCGTGGGGAGGATTTGCGATGAAGAAGACGCTCATCGACATCGTTCTGGTGTCGACGTTCGGGGTGCTGCTCGTGGTCGGGCTGCTCGCGGCCGGCCTGGTGCCGACGCCGCTGGAGATGGCAGTCGTCGCGGCCGCCCTGGTGGGGGCCATCGTGACGCTGTGGCTACGCGGGACGAAGGCTCCACGGCACTGAGCGGCGGGCACGATGCCTGCCGCCCCGGCCAGGTGGTCCTCAGGCCGACGCGGTGTCCGGCCCGTCCACGGCCGTCACCATCCGAAGCGGGGGCACCAGCCCCGAGGCCGCCAACGTCTCCAGCGCCCGAGCCTCGTCGGAGTCGACACGGACCTCCGGTGGAGGTCCGAGGAGCACGCTGATCACGCAGTCGGAGCAGCCGGTGCCCCGCACGGCACAGGCGTCGCAGTCGATCCGGATCGAGTCGTCGTGCGGCATGACTTGCCTCCTCGTGGTCGGTGTCGCAGCCGGCCGGTTCGCCGACGGACCAGACGGTATGGGGCCGCACCGACAGTCGGTGCCCGGCACAGGGACTCAGCGCGTCAGCAGGCGCACCATCGCGATCGAGGCCACTGCTCGGGCACCTGACCGGACGGCGGCCTCCGCGACCTCGCGGTCGCTGGACACCACCACCACGGGCCGCCCCTGCGGCTCTGCAGCGACCAGCTCGCCGATGGTCTGGTCGGCGATCACCCCTGGCGGACTGAACAAGATCCGGACCCCGCGCGGGCCCGCGACCGGCGGCGGGTTCACCAGATCTGCGCCGTCGAACACCACGGTCATCTCCACCCGGGTGCGCGCCACGACCGGAGCCAGGCCATTCATCAGCCGGGTGCGCTGCGTCTCCAGCGCCGCCGCCTCCCACGCGGTCTTGGTCACGTTGTAGCCGTCCACGATCACGTGCACCCGCGGCAGCGCCAACAGCTCCTCCAGCAGCGCCGGGTCGTCGACCCCCCGCGCCCGCGCGTTCCCCGTCGTACCCGCAGCGCCTGGCGACACCGACTCCACCGCGTCAGCTGGTGCACCTGAGACCGGCGGCAACGCGAGCTCCCGGCGCAGGCCCTGCGCGGACTCCAGCAGCGTGTCGAGCAGCAACCGCGCACGGATCGTGGCCAGCTCTCGCTCGTCGCGCGCTGCCCGCTTCGAGGCGGAGCTGGTCGCTTCCAGCTCGCTGATGCGGTTGCGCAGCCGGCGAGCCTCGGCCTCGAGCGCGCCCAGGGCGCTCACCTGGGTCTCGCGGTCCTGCGCGGCCGCGGCGCGGGCAGCCTCGGCGTCGCGCGTGCGCTGCCGGGTGGTCGCAAGCTTGCGCCGCAGCTCGGCGTTCTCAGCCTTGGCCGCGGCCAGCTGCTCGCGGGCCTTGTCGCGCGCGGCGCGCGCGTCGCCGCGAGCATCGCTGAGCTGACGTTGCAGCCGTTCGACAGCCTCGTCGGACCGAGAGTGCGCCGGCCGCTCGGGCACGTCTCCGGCTCGCTCGACCAAGTCGGCCCAACCAGGCGGACGGATCAGGTAGGCCACTGCCGCGACCTCGACCGGGTCCGCAGCGGCGGGAGGTGCGCCGTCGTCGAGCGCCCGGCACAGCTCGGGTACGGCGATACGCACCTGGGTCGCCACCCGCTCACGGAAGTCGTCGTCGGTCCCCAGCACGGTGGCGATCTGGGTCGCCGCCAGCCGGGCGCGGCGAGCCGGCGCGAAGGAGGCGACCCGACGCAGCGGCGCGGGCACGTGGTCGGCGGCGAGACGTCCCAGCGCGTCAGCAGCAAGGGCGACGACGCGGTGTCGGACCGGGTCGGGCAGCGACCCTGGAGACGTGTGCGCCACGGTCGCCATCTGTGCTCCTCTCGCCCCCTCGGTCATGCCGGCGGATCCCTCGACCCTATCGGCGCGGTGGACACTGACGGTGGGCTGCCAGGACGGCCGCCCTCGTCGATGACACGCCCTGCGGCTCGGTGCAGCGATTTGGTCGGTGCCGCCGTCTACGGTCGGCAGACATGAGCTTGCTCCTCCCCTCCGGCCGTGGCCGCCGCGCCACCCCGCTGCCGGGGCAGGCCACCTTCGACGAGCTCGGGCGTCCGCTGCGCGACCTGCCGTTCTGCGTGGTCGACCTCGAGACCACGGGCGGGTCCGCAGCCGGAGGTGCCGGCATCACCGAGATCGGTGCGGTGAAGGTGCGCGGCGGTGAGGTGGAGGGCGAGTTCCAGACGTTGGTCAACCCGCAGGCCGGCATCCCGGCCTTCATCGCGGTGCTCACCGGGATCACCGACTCCATGGTCGCCACCGCGCCCACCATCCGGCAGACGCTCCCGGCCTTCCTGGAGTTCGCCCGTGGCTGTGTGCTGGTCGCACACAATGCGCCGTTCGACGTGGGCTTCCTCACGCACTTCGCCGCTGAGCAGCAGCTGGCGTGGCCGCCTTTCGAGGTGGTCGACACGGCCCGGCTGGCGCGCCGGGTGCTGACCCGCGACGAGACGCCCAACTGCAAGCTCGGCACCCTCGCCCGCGTCCTCGGCTCCCCCACGACCCCGACGCACCGCGCCCTCGACGACGCCCGGGCCACCGTGCACGTGCTGCACGCGCTGTTCGAGCGGCTCGGGCCGCTCGGGGTGCAGACCATCGAGGAGCTCCACACCTTCTCCGCGCGGGTGACCCCGGCGCAGCGCAAGAAGCGACACCTCGCCGAGCAGCTCCCGCACGCGCCGGGGGTCTACCTCTTCCGTGATGCCCGGCAGCGCGTGCTCTATGTCGGCACCTCCAAGGATCTGCGCACCCGTGTGCGCAGCTACTTCACCGCGAGCGAGACCCGGTCGCGGATGGGTGAGATGGTCGGCCTCGCCGAGTCGGTGACCGGTGTCGAGTGCGCGACCACGCTGGAGGCGGCGGTCCGCGAGCTGCGCCTGATCAAACAGCACAAGCCGCGCTACAACCGGCGCTCGCGACACCCCGAGCGTGCCCAGTGGGTCAAGCTGACCGTCGAGCCGTGGCCACGGTTGTCGATCGTGCGGCAGTTGCTCGATGACGAGGCGGCCTACCTCGGCCCCTTCCGGTCCAGGCGAAAGGCCGAGCAAGCCGTCGCCGCGCTGCACGAGACGTTCCCGGTGCGCCAGTGCACCGGGCGGCTGCCCCGGCTGCCGTCACGCTCGGCGTGCGTGCTGGCCGAGATGGCGAAGTGTCTGTCGCCGTGCGACGGCGCAGTGTCCGAGCCCGCCTACGCCGCGCAGGTCGCGGCGCTCCACGCCGCGCTGGTGGCCGATCCCTCCGAGGTGGTCTCGGTCCTCACCCGACGGATGTCCGCGCTGTCGGCGACCGAGCGTTTCGAAGACGCCGCCGTGCACCGCGAGCGGCTCAGCGCGTTCGTCCGCGCCGCCGCGCGCACCCAGCGGTTGTCCGCCCTCACCGGCTGTCCGGAGATTGCCGCGGCGCGTCGCAACGACGCCGGGGTGTGGGAGGTGCACGTGGTCAGGCACGGGCGGCTCGCGGCAGCTGGCTCGATCCCGCCCGGGGCGCATGCCGGTCGCTGGGTGGCCGACCTGCGGGCCTCCGCCGAGACCGTCACGCCCGGCCCCGGCCCCACCCCCGCGGCCACCGCCGAGGAGACCGAGACGATCCTCCGCTGGCTGGAGTCACCGGGCGTGCGACTGGTGCATGTGGACGGTGCCTGGACCTGCCCGGTGGCGGGCGCGGAGGCTCACCGGCACGTGTTCGACGCGATGGGGAGCGCGCACCAGTCGCTGGTGCCGTTCGACGAGCAGCGCAACCTCCCGGTGCACCACCAGCCGACTCGCTGACCCGCTCACCGCTCTCGATAGGCTCGGTGACGTACTCGCCGCTCGCCCAGGAGGACGCCGTGATCACCGCGATCGTGTTCATCAACGCCGAGGTTTCCCAGATCCCGGAGGTCGCCGAGCACATCGCCGCGATCGACGGCGTCAGCGAGGTCTACTCCGTCACCGGCGAGATCGACCTGATCGCGCTGGTCCGGGTACGCCGGCACGACGAGATCGCCGCCGTCGTGCCCGGTGGTATCAACAAGGTGCCCGGCGTACTCGGCACCGAGACCCACATCGCGTTCCAGGCCTACTCCCAGCACGACCTCGAGGCCGCCTTCTCCATCGGCATCGACGACTGA
>DASSKO010000039.1:0-27539 GCA_035690425.1 Nocardioidaceae bacterium | reverse complement strand
CCCCCCCACCACTACAGTGAGCGGGTGCTGGTGCGTCCGATGCGGGCAGGCGACGTCGACGTCGCGGAACGTCTCACCGCCGAGGTGTTCTGGGACCTGCACCTGCGCACCCGGCCCAACGACTGGCCCCCACCGCAGCGTCGCTCGTCCGCTGGGTCCGCGCAGTGGGTACGGCGGATGCGGCACCTGCTCGAGCACGATGGTGGCGGCTGCTGGGTCGCCGAGGACAACGGTCTGGTAGGCGTCGCCACCTCACTGCGCCGGGAGGGCCTGTGGGGACTCTCCGCCTACGCCGTGCTGCCACGGGCGCAGGGCGCCGGCGTCGGCGCCGCGTTGCTTCAGGCCGCGCTGGGCTACAGCCAGGGGTGCCTGCGCGGCGTCATCTGCTCCTCCCACGATGCCCGCGCCGCCCGTCGCTACCGGCTCGCCGGGTTCACGCTGCACCCGACGATGGTGCTGCGGGGCAGCGTCGACCGGTCCGCGCTGCCGTTCCAGGACCGGGTGCGCGACGGCAGCGTCGCCGACATCGACCTGTGCAACTCCGTCGACCGGCAGACCCGGGGAGCCGCGCACGGAGCAGACCACGAGGTGATGGCCGCAGAGATGCGGCTGGTGGTGTCCGACCACACCACGGGGAGCGGCTACTGCTACATCCGCGGCGACGGCGGCGCGCACCTGCTCGCTGCGACCAACCGGCGTACGGCCACGCGGCTGCTGTGGGAGTCGCTGGCAGCGGCCGGTGACGGACCGGTCGAGCTGTGGCATGTGACCGCTGCGCAGGAGTGGGCCGTCGACGTGGCCCTCGCCGCCGGGCTCGAGGTGCACAACCGCGGTTACCTCGCCCTGCGCACGATGAGGCCGCCGATGCCCTACCTGCCGTCGGGCCACTTCCTGTAAACGCGCCCTCAGGGGCCCGGCCCGCCCCTCGAGCGGGCGGAGTCACCTGCGTCGAGACAGCAGGCCCAGCCGTTCCAGCACCTCGGTCAGCCGTGCCCGGGCACCCCGACGCCCCGAGTCCACGTGCGCAGCGGACGCGGGCGGCGGCGCCGGCCGGTGTGCGTGCCAGTGCTCGACCAGCCGGTCCACGTCGAGCGGACGGACGGCGACCAGAGGGCCCTCCATCGGCCGCCTCCACAGCTCGCGCACCCGGGCGTTGAAGTCCTCGACCAGGTCGCGCACCGCCTGCTCGGTCCGCTCCTGCAGAAGCCGTTGGGGCAGGTCCTGCGCCTCCCTGCGCAGCGCGAGCTGTGGCGGCAGCGCCGCGGTCATGTCGAGCTGTTCGCGCTCGATCAGCCGCTGGACCCACCAGTCGTCGTCATGCGGCTTGTCGAGGAAGTCCAGCGGCTTGCCCGACCCGGGCAGGTTGTCGAACTCCCCGCGCTCCTGCGCCTCCCGGATCTGGCGCTCGACCCACGTTTCGTACCGGCCGTCCATGACGTCGGAGCCTACTGGCGGCCTCCCCGCCGTACTCAGGTCTGCCCGGTCACAGCCCCGGTGCGCCCCAGATCGCCAGCCACCGGGAGAGGTCGGACTCGACCTGCAGGTCGCCCGCGAGCGTGCCGCGGATCTGCAGCTCGAGCGCGTTGTCGCGCTGCTGGGACGGGCCAGGGCCAGCAGCCGGCGCGAACGGATAGAACGTGCCGCGCTTGTACAAGTAGACCAGCCCGAGGCGGCGTCCGTCCTCGTGCTCGAAACCGACCAGCGAGCAGAGCAGCTGCTGGCCGAAGCCGGAGTCCTCCAGCGCGCGGTTCACCGCGTGCAGCTCGGTCACGAGGCCGCTGACGTCGGCGGCGTCGTGGCGGCACACCAGCCAGGTGAAGCCGAAGTCGTCGACGGACTTCTCCACCTTCGGCCCGCCGTCGGCGTCAAGAAGTCGCTGCACATCGCCTTGGACGTCGGCGAATGCGGCGCCCTCGGTGGCGCGATAGCACACCGAGCCCACGCCCGTCGGCTCGAACCCGGCGGCCGTGCGCAGCGTCAGCGCAGCCGTCGGCACCGCGAACAGCGCGTCGAGGTTGGGCCGGACCTGCTTACGCCGGCCCATGATCGCGTCGAGAAGGCCCATCAAACAGTCCTGGCCATCAGATAGTCCTGGCCATCAGATAGTCCTGGCCACACGTGGTCCGGGTCATCACATCGGCCGGCCGAGCTCGGCGGAGATCTTGGCCAGCTGGTCCAGCCGCTGCTCCAGGGGCGGGTGAGTCGCGAGCAAGCTGTTGAGGCTGGCGCCCTTCAGGGCCGGGGCGATGAAGAACGCGTTCATCGAGTCGTGGCTACGCAGGTCACGGGTGGGGATCCGCGCCATCTCACCGGAGATCTTGGTCAACGCGCTCGCCAGCTCCGACGGCTTGCCGGTCAGGTAGGCGCCCGAGCGGTCCGCGCACAGCTCGCGATAGCGGCTCAGCACCCGGGTGAGCACGAAGCTGATCGCAGCGACCGCGATGCTCACCAACCAGATCACCAGGAACGGGACGCCGCCGCCGTTGTTGTTGCGGTCGCCACCGAAGACCAGTCCCCACCGGGTGATCAGACCGGCGAGCACGCCGAGGAAGGACGCGATCGTCATCACCGCGACGTCCCGGTGTGCGACATGGGAGAGCTCGTGGGCCAGCACGCCCTCCAGCTCCTCGGCGTCGATCCGCCGCAGGATGCCGGTGGTGACACAGACCGCGGAGTGCTGGGGAGAGCGTCCGGTGGCGAAGGCGTTGGGCATGTCCATGTCGGCGACGTACACCCGCGGCTTGGGCATGTCGGCCATCGCGACCAGCCGGTCGATCATGCCGTGCAGCTCCGGCGCCTGCTGCGGGCTGACTTCCCGAGCCCGCATGGCGGCCAGCGCGACCTTGTCGGAGAAGTACCACTGCCCGACCGCGAACCCGCCGGCGACCACGATGACCACCACCGAGGACACGCCGCGGCTGATCAGCAACGCCATGAACCCGAGGTAGAGCACGGCCATCAGTGCCATCACGCCGGTCATGCGCGCGCTGAGCCCGCGGTCCTTGATGAATCTGCTGGCCACCTGGCTGATCGTCTCCCTCGCCGCCGCGGCCTCGCCGGCCGTATCCACTAGTACGCACCAGTGGACGGATTTGTTCCCGTCGCCTATTGGCACGGGGTGGCCCCATGCCAATAGGTCCGTCACGGGGCCACCCCGTGCCAACCGAGAATCAGCCCGGGATGAGGCCGTCGTCCTCGAGCAGGTGCTGCACCTCGTCGACCGACGCGTCAGCAGGCGGCAGGATCAGGTCGGAGTCGACCAGCTCCTCGTCGGCGACCGGCGCACCCTCGGCACGGACAGCCTCGAGCAGCTCACCGAGCGCAACGGAGAAGGTGGCGTCGTCGCCGGCCTCGACCGCCGCCTCGACGTTCGCATCGAGCACGTTGAGACGCTCCAGCACGGCGTCGTCGAGGGTCCACTGCCCCTCGCCCATGATCCGGATGATCACGCCTGCTCCCCCTGCGGCCGCTGCTGCCGCGGTTCAGCCGGCGCCTCGGAGGCCGACTGCTCGCCGGAGATCTCCTTGGGCTCCGAACCGCCGGACAGCTGCGCCCTCATCGCTGCCAGCTCGCCCTCGACCTCGGAGCCGGACGACATCTGGTCGAGCTCGCGGGCGATGTCGTCCTGCGGGCCGCTGGAGGTCACATCATCGAGCGCACCCGAGGCCAGCAGCTCGTCCATGGCACCGGCACGGGCCTGCATCTGCGCCGTCTTGTCCTCGGCGCGCTGCATCGCCATGCCCACGTCGCCCATCTCCTCGGAGATGCCGGAGAAGGCCTCGCCGATCTTGGTCTGCGCCTCGGCCGCGGTATAGGTCGCCTTCATCGACTCCTTGCGGGTGCGGAAGGCCTCGACCTTGGCCTGCAACCGCTGCGACGCCGTGGTGAGCTTCTCCTCCTCCGCCTGCAGGCCCGCGTGCTGCTGCTGCAACGACGTCAGCTGCTCGTGCAGCCCGGAGCGCCGGGTCAGCGCCTCGCGGGCGAGGTCCTCCCGGTTCATCTCCAGCGCCTTCTGCGCCTGGCCGTGCAACTTGTCGGACTGCTGCTGCAGCTGGTTCATCTGCAGCTCCAGGCGCTTGCGGCTGGTGGCGACGTCGGCCACTCCGCGGCGCACCTTCTGCAGCAGCTCCATCTGCTTCTGGTAGCTGTAGTCGAGCGTCTCTCGGGGGTCCTCGGCCCGGTCCAGAGCCTTGTTGGCCTTGGTCTGGAAGACCATGCTCATTCGTTTCATGATGCCCATAGCCCTAAGCGATGACCCCTCTGTGCGTCTGACTGTCGGCCGTCACGCGCGCTCACGTGCTCGTCGCCTAGCCTACGTCCACGCAGGTTGGGAGGCGAGAGCCGAGTAGGCTGGCCCTCTCCGATGATCTTCCCGCGATGATCTCTGCGCGCAACCAGTGAGGCAGCACCTGTGTTTGGACGTCGTACGACGAAGCCCTCCACCGAAGCCGGTGACGAACCCGCACCGCGGCCCGGCGGAAAGGGTCGGCCCACACCGAAGCGCAGCGAGTCCGAGGCACACCGCAAACAGCGGATGAAGCCGCCGATGGACCGCCGCGAGGCCGCCAAGCGGCAGCGCGAGCGAGCCAAGGCCGACCGGCTGAAGACGCGGGAGGCGATGTCCGGCGGCGGCAACCAACGCGACCTGCCGGCGCGCGACCGCGGCCCGGTGCGCCAGTTCGCCCGGGACTACGTCGACACCCGCCGAAACGTCGCCGAGTACCTGCTTCCGGCGCTGGTACTGATCGTGCTGCTTCCGGTCCTGCAGAGCCTGGGACTGAGCTCGCAGTTCGTCTCTGCCGTCACCGGTGGGTTGTGGCTGGCGATCATCGCGCTGACCGTGCTCGACATCTTCCTGCTGCAGCGCCGGGTCAAGCACGAGCTCGCGGTCCGGTTCCCCGACACCGAGACCAAGGGCACCCCCCTGTATGCCGTGATGCGCAGCTCGCAGATGCGCTGGCTGCGGCTTCCCAAGCCGCGCTACAAGCCGGGCAACTCCCTCCCCACCTACTACCGCTGACGCGGAGGCGCCCGGCGCCGCCTTTGGCGTCGTACCCGTCGGCCATAGGCTCGACCCATGAGAACTCGCAACCTCGGATCGAGCGGTCTGAAGATCACCGAGATCGCCTACGGCAACTGGCTCACCCACGGCTCCCAGGTCGAGGAGGAGCAGGCGGTCGCCTGCGTGCGCCGTGCCCTCGACGAGGGCATCACGACCTTCGACACCGCCGACGTGTACGCCAACACCAGGGCCGAGTCTGTCCTCGGTAAGGCGCTGGCCGGTGAACGCCGTGAGGGCCTGGAGCTCTTCACCAAGGTCTACTGGCCCACTGGCCCCGGCGCCCACAACGACCACGGCCTCTCCCGCAAGCACATCCACGAGTCGATCAATGGCTCGCTGCGGCGGCTCGGCACCGACTACGTCGACGTCTACCAGGCGCACCGCTTCGACCACGAGACGCCACTGGAGGAGACGATGGAGGCCTTCGCCGATGTCGTCCGCCAGGGCAAGGCGCTCTACATCGGTGTGTCGGAGTGGCGCGCCGAGGAGATCCGCGAGGGGCACCGGCTCGCCCGCGAGCTCAACATCCCCTTCGTCTCCAACCAGCCGCAGTACAACATGCTCTGGCGGGTCATCGAGGGCGAGGTCGTGCCCACCTCCGAGGAGCTCGGCATCGGTCAGGTGGTGTGGTCGCCGATCGCGCAGGGAGTGCTGACCGGCAAGTACAAGCCGGGCGAGGCGCCGCCGGCCGGATCCCGTGCCACCGACGAGAAGGGTGGTGCCGACTTCGTCAAGCGCTTCCTGCGCGACGACGTGCTCGAGCGGGTGCAGCAGCTGGCAGCGGTCGCCGCGGACGCGGACCTCAGTCTGGCGCAGCTGGCCGTGGCGTGGGTGCTGCGGAACGACAACGTCTCCGCGGCGATCATCGGTGCCTCCCGGCCCGAGCAGGTCACCGAGAACGTCAAGGCCGCCGGCGTGGTGCTCGAGCCGGCGGCGCTCAAGCAGATCGACGACATCCTCGGCCCCGTCGTCGAGCGCGACCCCGCGCGGACCAAGTCGCCCGAGCAGCGCGACTTCTGACGATTTCGCACGGTACCCAGCCAAATCGGGAGTTCCCACCGCAAATCTCGCTGGGGAACTCCCTATTTGGCCAGGTACCCAGCGAAACGGGCGGGCCGGGTACGGCGATCAGGGGGCGTGCAGGCTCATCGGGCCGTAGACCTCTCGGTCGCCCTCGAGCAGCGTGACCGCGTCGACGCCGGCGGCGGCGAGGTCGCGCCACACCTCCCCCAGCCAGCTCTCGGCGTCGCCCTGCGCGCTGAACTCCTCCCCGTCGAGGTCGGGCACGCTCACCGGGGCGCCGTCCGCCGTCTCAAACCGCCACGTCCAAGCCATCCGCCGAGCCTATCCCGCCCGGTCGTCGACCCACCCCTTTTTGACGTGGGCGACGTCGCCGTGGGACTGTCTGAGCAGCAGCGACACCACGCTGGGGGAAGCCGGTCCAAGTCCGGCGCTGACCCGCAACCGTAGGCCGCGCCCACCATCGACGCCACCGTCGACAGCGGGCCCGGCGAGCCGGAACGCCCGACGTGGTCAGCGGCTCCACATATCCGTCGAGGTCTGCGGACAGGAGCCGGTCGGCGAGCCGCGCGGTCGACCCGGGCGGTGAGCGGTCCGGCGTCTCCCGCAGGCTCCGCTCAGACAAGGGAACACCTGATGCGCCTGCTCCGCCGACTCGCTGCCGTATCCGTCTGCTGCGCCGCAGCCACGCTCTCCCTCGGCGTCGCCGCCGGCCCCGCCCATGCCGAGCCCGGCTACACCTACTGGGGCTACTACCAGCTCGTCGACGGCGAGTGGCAGTTCGCCCAGAAGGGCGCCGGCGAGCTCACCCCCGACGACGGTGACGTGGAGGGCTGGCGTTACGCCACCACGGTCGGCACGACGCCGCGTCCTCCGCGGACCGACCTGAGTTTCGCGGAGATCTGCGCTGACGTGGAGGCCGCCGACGCAGAGAAGCGGGTCGGCGTCGTGATCGACTACGGCACGGCCGGCGACGCACCGCAGGGCGAGGAGCCGCCGACGCCGGAGGCGCTGTGCGCGGTCGTTCCCGACGACGCGAACGGGCAGCAGGTGCTCAGCGCCGTCGCCGACGTGCGGGTGGAGGGCGGCCTCAACTGCGGCATCAATGGTTTCCCAGCCAGCGGGTGCTCGCTCACAATCGAGAACGCCACCGCGCCGGAGTCCGAGCCGACCGTCGAGTTCGCCGTACCCGCCACCGACGACAGCGAGCCTGCCGCAGAGCAGGCAACCGCCGAGGACGGTGGTGTGTCCTGGGGCCTGGTCGGCGCGGGCGTGCTGGTGCTCGCGCTCGCCGCGGCCGGGGCCCGTCTGGCCCGGCGCCGGGCCTGAGCCCGGGTACGACGAAGAGCGAGGGAGGTGAGTCGATGCGAGCCGTCCACCGCCTCAGCTACGCCCGGAGCCTGCATCCGGCCGCCTGGTGGCTGTGGTCGCTCGGGCTCGCGGCGGCCGCAAGCCGCACCCGCAACCCCGTGGTGCTGCTGCTGATCATCGCGGTCACCGGTCTCGTGGTCGCCGCCCGCCGTAGCGACGCCCCGTGGGCCCGGGCCTACCAGGCGTTCCTCAAGCTTGCGCTGGTGGTGATCGCGGTCCGGGTCGTCCTGCAGTCCGTGCTGTCGGAGGGCTCGCAGGGTGTGACGGTGCTGTTCACGCTTCCCGAAATCCCGCTGCCGGACGTGCTCGCCGGGCTCAAGCTCGGCGGCCTGGTCACCGCGGAGGCGGTGCTGCGCGCCTTCTACGACGGTCTGCAGCTGGCCACGATCTTGTGCTGTGTCGGCGCCGCCAATGCGCTGGCCAGTGCCCGCCGGCTGCTGCGCTGCGTGCCGGCCGCTCTCTACGAGGTCGGCGTGGCCACGGTGGTCGCGCTGACGTTCGCCCCACAGCTGGTCACCGACGCCCAGCGGGTGCGGGCGGCACACCGGCTGCGCGGCCACTCCACCCGGGGCTGGCGGATGTTCACCCGCACCGCCCTGCCGGTGTTCGAAGGCGCACTGGAGCGTTCGGTCGAGCTGGCTGCCGCGATGGACTCCCGCGGTTACGGGCGGGCGACCGACGCGTCGAGAGTGTCCCAACGGGTCACCGCGCTGCTGACTTTCGGTGGTCTGCTCGGGGTCTGCGTCGGTGTCTACGGCCTGCTCGACGCCAGCGCCTCCGCGCTGCTCGGCCTGCCTGTCCTGCTGGCCGGGCTCTCCCTGGCCGCCGCCGGCCTCGTGCTCGGCGGCCGCCGCACCCGGCGTACCCGGTATCGGCCCGATCCGTGGGCGTTGCCGGAGTGGCTGGTGGCTGCGAGCGGGCTCGGCGCCTTCGTCGCCCTGCTGGTGACGGCGGCGATCGCACCGGGTGCGCTGGTGCCGGCCGGTCCGCTTGCCGTGCCGCAGGTGCCGTGGGGCGCGATGCTGGGTGTGCTGGTCGCCGCCGCCCCCGCGTTGGTGGCGCCGCCCACCCCGGCGTACTCGGGCACCGCCACCGTGCCGACGCACGAACCCGTGGAGGTCGCCGCATGATCGAGCTCGACCAGGTGACGATCACCTACTCCGGCGCGGTCCGGCCGGTGCTCGCCGATGTCAGTCTCACCGTGCCCGAGGGCGAGCTGTGCCTGGTCATCGGCCACACCGGCTCCGGCAAGTCGACGTTCCTGCGCGCCATCAACGGCCTCGTGCCGCACTTCACCGGCGGAGAGCTCCGTGGCCGGGTCACCGTCGACGGACGCGACACCCGCACCCACCGGCCGCGCGACCTGGCCGACGTCGTCGGCGTGGTGAGCCAGGACCCGATGGCCGGCTTCGTCACCGACACCGTCGAGGACGAGCTCGCCTACGGCATGGAGTCGCTGGGGCTGCCGCACGACGTCATGCGCAAGCGGGTCGAGGAGACGCTGGACCTGCTCGGCGTCGCCGACCTGCGCAACCGCCCGCTGTCGACGCTGTCGGGCGGGCAGCAGCAGCGCGTCGCGATCGGCTCGGTGCTGACCACGCACCCCGCGGTCCTGGTGCTCGACGAGCCGACCAGCGCGCTTGACCCGCAGGCCGCCGAGGAGGTGCTCGCGTCGCTGACCCGGCTCGTGCACGACCTCGGGCTCACCGTGGTGCTGGCCGAGCACCGGCTCGAGCGGGTGGTGCAGTACGCCGACCGGGTGATCTATCTGCCGGGCGACGGCCGCCCCCCGGTGGACGGTGATCCCGCCGAGGTGATGGCGCAGGTGCCGATCGTGCCGCCGGTGGTCGAGCTTGGCCGGCTGGCCGGGTGGTCCCCGCTGCCGCTGTCGGTGCGTGATGCACGCCGCCGGGCCACCGACCTCCGCACCCGGCTCTCCACCGTGGCGCGTTCCGGGGGTGCTGAGCGGTCCGAACCGACCCGCAACGCGCCACGGTGGGAGACCCTCGGAGAGCTGCGTGACCTGGTGGTGACCTACCGCGGTGGCACCCATGCGCTGCGTGGGATCGACCTCGACCTACGGGCCGGTGAGGTCACCGCACTGATGGGCCGCAACGGCGCCGGCAAGTCCACATTGCTGGGCTCGCTGGTGTCGCTGGTCCGCCCGACGTCGGGCACCGTCCGCGTCGGCGGCCTCGCCCCGCACACCGTCAAGCCGCGCGAGCTGATCCACCACGCGGGCCTGGTCCCGCAGGAGCCCGGTGACCTGCTGTACGCCGAGACCGTCGCGGCGGAATGCGTCACCGCCGACCGCGACGCCGAGGCGGAACCCGGCACCTGCCGTGCGTTGTTCGAGCGGCTGGCACCGGGCGTACCCGACGACCGGCACCCCCGCGACCTGTCCGAAGGGCAGCGGCTGACGCTGGCGCTGGCGATCGTGCTCATCACCCGCCCCGCTCTGGTGCTGCTCGACGAGCCGACCCGTGGCCTCGACTACGGCGCGAAGCGCCGGCTCGTCCAGATGCTGCGGTCGTTGCGGGCCGAGGGCCACGGTGTGGTGCTGGCCACCCACGACGTCGAGCTGGTCGCCGAGGTGGCCGACCGGGTGGTCGTGCTCGGTGACGGCGAGCTCGTCGCCGACGGCCCGACCGCCGACGTGATCGTCGCGTCACCGGCGTTCGCTCCGCAGGTGGCCAAGGTGCTGGCGCCGCAGCGCTGGCTCACCGTCGGCGAGGTGGCGACCGCGCTGGAGCCGGCGTCGTGAGGACGGCTACATGAGGACGGCTACATGAGTACGGCGACCCGGTTCGACCTGATCCCGATGCGGCGACGGTCCAGCCTGGCGCTCGCGGTGATTTCGCTGGTCGGGATCGCCGCCTTCAGCTGGCCGCTGTTCGTGGACCCCGGCAGTGCGGTGGGCGGTTCGCACGCGACCGACGCGCCGTGGCTGTTCGTGCTGCTGCTGCCGCTGCTCGCTGCCGTCGTACTCGCCGAGCTCACCTCCGGGGGCATGGACGCGAAGTCGGTCGCGCTGCTCGGGATGCTCACCGCGGTCGGGGCGGCGCTGCGGGTGGTGTCGCCGTTCGCCGCGGGACTCGAGCCGAGCTGGATCGTCGTCGTGCTCGGTGGGCGGGTCTTCGGGCGGGGCTTCGGGTTCGTGCTGGGGGCGCTGCACATCTTCGTCGGTGCGCTCGCGATCGGTGCCGTCGGTCCGTGGATGCCGTTCCAGATGTTCGCGGCCGGCTGGGTCGGGTTCCTCGCCGGCTGCCTGCCGGGCTGGCGCGGCCGCGCGGAGATCGGCGTGCTCGCCGCGTACGCCGCCGTCGCGGGGCTGGGCTACGGAGTGGTGATGAACATGTGGTTCTGGCCGTTCGTCAGCTACGGCCCCGAGGTCGCGTTCGTGGCGGGCGACCCGGTGCTGGACAACCTGCGGCGCTACGCCGTGTTCTGGGCCACCACCTCGCTGGGATGGGACCTCCCCCGCGGAGGCCTCACGGCGCTCGCGGTGGTGGTGCTGGGACGGCCGGTGCTGGCCGCGCTACGCCGCAACGCGCGCCGCGCCGCGTTCGGCGAGCCGGTCACGTTCACGGCTGCCCACGGCCGGGCCTCTCCCCCGGCCTAGCAACGGCATCAGGAGTCCTTGGTCCCGGGCTGCACGAACGGCGGCTTGACGACCTCGAAGGTCTCGGACCGCCCGCGTACGTCGATCGTGACCTGGTCGCCCAACGCGACGGACATGTCGAGCAGCGCGAGAGCGATGCCCCGCCGCAGGGTCGGGGAGAACGTGCCCGAGGTGACGAAGCCGGCGACGTGGCCGTCGCTGTGGCGCACCTCCATCCGAGCGCGCGGGATACCGCGGCCGACCGCCCGCAGGCCACGCAGCAGCCGGGACGCGCCGGCTTCCTTCTCCTTGCGGAGCACCGCGTCCCCCCAGAACCGCTCCTTCTTCCAGCCGATGGCCCAACCGAGGCGGCCCTGCACCGGTGAGATGTCCATCGAGACGTCCTGCCCGTGCAGCGAGTACCCCATCTCGGTGCGCAGGGTGTCACGCGCACCCAGGCCGCAGGCACGGATGGCGTGCTCCTCCCCGGCCGCCATCATCCGGTCCCACACCGCGCCGGCGACGGTCGCGGGCAGCACCAGTTCGTAGCCCCGCTCGCCGGTGTAGCCGGTGCGGCAGACGACGGCCGTGGCGCCGTCGACGTCGGCCTCGACGAACGACATGAACCCGTGGCCGACCGGCAGGCCGGCCGCTGCGAGCACCTCGTCGCTGTGGGGACCCTGCACCGCGAGGATGGCGAGGTCACGGTGCTGGTCGACCACGTCGACACCGGCGGGCGCGGCTGCGGCGAGCCGACGGACCACCTCGGCCGTGTTGGCTGCGTTGGGGATCAGGAACACGTCGTCGTCGCCGTAGAGGTAGGCGATCAGGTCGTCGACCACGCCGCCGGTGGCGTCGTCACAGCACAGCGTGTACTGCGCCTTGCCCGGCTCGATCTTGCCCAGGTCGTTAGCCAGGCAGGAGTTGACGAACGCCGCTGCGCCCGGACCGGTGACCCTGGCCTTGCCGAGGTGGCTGACGTCGAAGATCCCGACGGAGTCACGCACCGCCGCGTGCTCCTTCAAGACGCCTCCGCCGGCATACTCCAGCGGCATCGACCAGCCGCTGAACTCGGCGAACCGGGCACCGAGAGCCTCGTGGCGGTCGTGGACGGGCGAGTGCAGCAGATCGTCAGCCATGCGGCGGAAGATACCGCAGTCCGCGTGCCATGCTCCCCCGGCGTAACATCGGCCCGCGACCGACGACGCCGCCAGGCCCGCGCAGGTGACCGCACCGACGACGAGGAAACAGCTGTGACAACGATCAGTCTCTCCCAGACCTCCCCGGCAAAGATCCGCACCGACGCACTCATCGTGGGGGTCGTCTCGACCGACCAGGGGCCACAGGTCGCGTCGGGCGGTGAGGACGTCACGGCCGCGTTCGGACGCGGGTTCGGCCAGACCCTGGGCTCGCTCGGCGTGAAGGGCAGCTCCGGCGAGGTCACCAAGCTGCCGGGCGCCGGCGCGGTCAAGGCCGACGTCGTCGTGCTGGTCGGCCTCGGGCCGGCTGCTGAGGTGACTGCCGAGTCGCTGCGGCGGTCCGTCGGCACCGCGGTGCGCGGCCTGTCCGGCGCCAAGACGGCCGCCCTCGCCGTACCCGCCGATTCAGCGGAACGGGTCGGAGCGATCGCCGAGGGCGTGCTGCTCGGCGGCTACACCTACGACCGGTACCTGACCGGCGAGGCCCCGACCCGGGTCGAGGAGGTCACCCTGCTGACCGCGCTGGCCCGGGGGAAGGGCGCGCGGGCCGAGCTCGAACGCGCCCAGGCCGTCGCCGACGCCGTCAATGCCGCCCGCACCTGGACCAACACGCCTCCCGCAGACCTCACGCCGGCGATCTTCGCCGACGAGATCGTGGACCGCGCCAAGGGCACCTCGGTCAAGGTCGACGTGCTCGACGAGACCAAGCTGGCGGCCCAGGGCTACGGCGGCATCCTCGGCGTCGGCCGGGGGTCTGCCAACCCGCCGCGGCTGGTCACCTTGACCTACAAGCCACGCAAGCCGGCCGCGCACATCTGCTTCGTCGGCAAGGGCATCACGTTCGACTCCGGCGGCATCTCCCTCAAGCCCGGGTCCGGCATGTACACGATGAAGTGCGACATGGCCGGCGCTGCCGCGGTGGTCGCCGCGACGCTCGCGATCGCCGAGCTGGGGTTGCCCGTCCAGGTGACCACCTACGCCAGCCTGGCCGAGAACATGCCCTCGGGCACCGCGACCCGCCCTGGCGACGTGCTCACCATGTACGGCGGCAAGACCGTCGAGGTGCTCAACACCGACGCCGAGGGCCGGTTGGTGCTCGCCGACGCCCTGGCCACCGCCAGCGCCCTCGACCCCGACGTACTCGTCGACGTCGCCACGCTCACCGGCGCCTGCGTCATCGCTCTCGGCCACCGCACCAGCGGCATCATGGCCAACGACGACCAGTTGCGGGCGGCCGTGCACAGCAGCGCCGAGTCGGTCGGCGAGACGATGTGGCCGATGCCGCTGCCGGAGGAGATCCGGGCGAAGGTGCACGACTCCAAGGTCGCCGACCTGGCCCAGATCCAGACTGACAAGGCGGGCGGCAGCCTCTACGCGGGCGCGTTCCTGCGTGAGTTCGTCGGCGAGGGGATCGCCTGGGCGCACCTCGACATCGCGGGTACGGCGTTCAACGACGGCGCGCCATGGGGATACACCCCCCGGGGCGGCACCGGCGCGGCGGTGCGCACCCTGGTGCGGCTCGCGGCCGACCGCACCTGAGCCCCGTTCGCGCCGAGATCGCAGATCTGCTCCGTCACAGCCCGCTGAGGTCGTCGGGAACGTCGCGGTTCTTGGCGGACTGCCGGCGGTTCCACTCCCGCATCCGGCCCGGGTAGCCCACCACCGCCGCGTCGTAGGACGGGATGCCCAGCTTGTTGGCGAAGTCGTGCGCCCACCGGGCGTCGCGGACCCGCCGCCGGGTCCACTCCCCGTCGGCCGCCACCAGCAGCAGCGTCGTGTCGGTCACGGTCGTGCGCGGCTCGACGAAGCCCTCGACGCCGCGTCGGGTCGCCACGAACTCGGCCAGGTGCTTGGTGTCGGTGCCGTCGCCCTGCCGCAGCGTGCCGGGCCTGGCGCGTCGGCGCCACCAACGCATACGTGCCTCCGAGGTCGATGAGTGACCCCAGTGTCGCGCACTCGCGCAAGCCGCCGCGGTCAGCTGCCTCGACCGGGGCCTGGGCCGAGCCGGACAGCGCGGTGCAGTCCGTCGATGAGCGCGGCCACGCCGAACTCGAAGATCGCCTCCTGGTCGCTGGTGGCCGCGGACCGCAGCACCTGGTCCAGGTGCGGAAGAGCAGGCCGATCCTGGTCCGCATCCGGACTCGTGGCGGGCGAAGTCTGCGGGTCGAGCGTGAACCCCTCGATCTCGGCCAGGGCGTAGCCGCGCGCGTAGGCCACTGCGGCCCGGAAGGTCGACACCGCATGGCGGGGCTCGATGCCGCCGTCCATCAGCGCCCCGACCACTGACTCGATGGGCGGCAGCGAGCCAGGTGTCGTCAGTGGGCGCATACCGACCAGCCGAAAGGCATCGGGGTGTCGTCTCGCCACGCTGCGGATGCTGCGCATGAAGTTGGCGAGCAGCTCGGGCCAGGCCTGGTTGCTGTCGATGTGCAGCTCAGCCACCATCACTTCGCTCAGCCCGTCGAGCAGCGCTTCTCGACTGGGGACGTGGTGGTAGAGCGACATCGGGCTGGCGTGCAGCACGGCAGCGAGCCGGCGCATCGTGAGCGCAGCGGCCCCCTCGTCGTCGATGAGGCGCAGGGCGCTGCGCAGTATCCACTCGCGGGTCAGCCGCGGCGGCGGCGCTTGCTCAGTCTCGGAGAACACGTTGACATCGTACGACGTACGAGTACCGTACAACGTACGGGTTGCTCGCTCGGGGCGCCGACCCGACGCGCGCAGCTCGCTGGGCACTTGGCGACGATGCCGAGTGCGACGCGAGGAGGGGGCATATGCCGCAGATACCAGCGCGCTGCACGCCGCTGCAGCGAGAGATTCGAGCAATCGAGTCCTCGATCGACTCGTTGCAGGAGCTCCTGTACGAGGTCAGCGGGCCACAGAAGGCCGGCATCATCGCCATGATCGCCCAGCAACGCCAGCATCTCGAAGCGGTCCGGGAGGAGCTGGCGGCGTGTATCGCCGGCACTCCGTCTCGTCTGGAGATCGCGGGCGTCGAGCACACTCAGGCGATCCAGTTCTTCCCGTTCAACAGCCGGCCAGCGTTCTTCCCGCCGCCACCTGACAACAGCGTGCCGCTCGTCGCACGCAAGTCGTTGATCCTGCGGGTCTACGTCGTCCGCCGCCTGCGGCAGCCACCGGTGCCGATGACGGTGACGGGCTCGCTGAGCTACTCCCAGCCGGGCGGGCGAACCTTCACCGACCTCGATCCGATCAGTGCTCCGATCACCGCCCGTGACTCCGGTGACATCGACAAGTCGGTCGCGGACCATACGTTGAACTTCCGGGTACCGGCCGCGCACTGCGTCGGCACCCTGCGTTTCACCGTTACCGCCTTCGACCCGGCCTACGGCCCTGCTGGTGATCTCATTGCGAGCAAGGAGTTCGTGGTCCGGTTCCGCGAGGTGCCGGAGGTGCGCGTCCACGGCGTCCTGATCCACTACACCGGGCAGGGTCTCGACATCCCGGCGCCCACGGGTGGGGACCTCGTCGACACCCTCGCGTGGGCGAGCCGCGTACACCCGATCAGCGGCTTCCAGTACACCGGCTGCGACGAGATCGAGTTCGACGGGGACCTGTCCGCCGGCGGCTCCGGATGCGGCAGCGGCTGGGGTGGACTCATGACGAGGCTGCGGAACATGCGCTCCGCGAGCGGCACCGACGACGTCTACCTCGGGCTGCTCCCGAGGGGCATCCCGTCCAACGTCGCCGGCTGCGGAGGCGGAGGCGTCGGCGCCGGGTTCGACGGCGCGAGTACGACGATGGCGCACGAGCTCGGCCACGCGTACGGGCGTGCGCACGCACCGTGCGGGAATCCGCCCAACCCCGACCCGAACTACCCCGACTACTACTTCGATCCCTCGGCCAGCATCGGCGAGTTCGGCTTCGACAGCGTCACCGGCACGGTCCATGACCCCGAGCGCACCTTCGACTACATGAGCTACTGCGGGCCGCGCTGGACCTCGCCGTACACTTACGTGGGAGTGATGAACGAGATGGTCTCCCGTGCCGGCGCCCGGTCTCGTCAGCGGACGAATCTGGCTCACGACATGCGCGAGCGCCTCTATCTGAACTTCCGCCTGACCCGCGATGGCGCCGTCCAGCTGCTGCCGAGCTACCACCTTCCGGGTCCGCCCGCTGCCGGCCACGGAGCCCCCACCAGCGTCTTCGTCGAGCTGCGCGACCGACAGGGCGACACCCTCGAGTCGCGCCGCTGCAACCAGATCGACCCCCACCAGGATCCGGACGGTCCCTACCTCGACTTCCACGAGGTGCTGACCTGGCACCCAGCGGCCGCGTCGATCCGAGTACGCCGCCAGGGTGCAGAGCTCGGCAGTGTCGACATCGAGCCCCGGCCACCCCACGTCCGGCTGCGGGAGCAGCCGACCACAGCACTGCAGCGTTCGGGCACTGTGCTCCGGTTCGAGTGGGAAGCCGGTACGGCACCCGCCGAGGCAGGCAGCACGGCAGGCACCGACGCGGCCACCTACCTGGTGCGTTACAGCAACGACGGCGGCGAAACGTGGCGGGTGGTGGCCGCAGACCTCACCGCGACCAGCCATCTGCTCAACACCGACCTGCTTGCCGGTGGTGAACGCTGCATGGTCCAGGTCGTGGCATCGAGCGGCGTCAGGACGGCGACCACCGAGAGCGAGGCCTTCACGGTCGAGGCGAAGCCTCGCAAGGCGTACCTACTGGCCCCGCAACCGGGCACCACCTTCCGTGCCGGCCAACCGGTAGTGCTTCGCGGAGGTGGCTTCTCGCCAGAGGCGCAGACGACGCCGTTCGACGAGGTCGCCTGGTCCTCCAACCGCGACGGCCCGCTGGGCGTCGGATACGAGGTCGTGGTCCAGACACTGTCAACCGGCAAGCACCGGGTGACGATGAGCTTCCCCGACGGCCTGGGTGGTGAGGCGTCCGCAGGGGTGTGGATCGACGTGCAGCCCGCCACCTGAATGGGCGGGCGCCCTGAGCCGACGTACCCGTCCGGCCCTTTCGTGGTGACCTGATTCGGGCATGCAGCCCGGTGCGTGGCCCGTTGGCAAGGGTGGAAGGATGAGCGAACACCGGAGTCAGCATCGGCTGGATGGGCACGAAGGGACTCACACGTGGCGGACAGCGCCGAAACGAGCTTTGACATCGTGATCCTCGGCGGCGGCAGCGGCGGGTACGCGTGTGCCTTGCGCGCCGCGCAGCTGGACCTGCGGGTCGCGCTGATCGAGCGGGACAAGATCGGTGGCACCTGCCTGCACCGCGGCTGCATCCCGACCAAGGCGCTGCTGCATGCCGGCGAGGTCGCCGACTCCGCGCGCGACAGCAACCAGTTCGGCATCAAGGCCAGTCTGGACGGCGTCGACATGCCCGGGGTCAACTCCTACAAGGACGCAGTCGTCAGCCGGCTCTACAAGGGCCTGCAGGGATTGGTGCAAAGCCGGGGCATCACCGTCGTGGAGGGTTCCGGCAGGCTGGTCGCCCCCGACACGGTCGAGGTGAACGGCAGCCGCTACGTCGGCAGACACGTCGTGCTGGCGTCCGGTTCCTACTCCAAGAGCCTTCCCGGAGTCGACATCGACGGCCATCGCATCGTCACCAGCGAGCAGGCGCTGTCGCTGTCCGACGTACCCGGCAAGGTCGTCGTGCTCGGTGGCGGCGTCATCGGCGTGGAGTTCGCCAGCGCCTGGCGGTCCTTCGGCGCAGAGGTGACGATTATCGAGGCGCTGCCCAGGCTGGTGCCCGCCGAGGACGAAGCCGCCAGCAAGGTGCTCGAGCGGTCCTTCCGCAAGCGGGGCATCCGCTTCAAGACCGGCACGAAGTGCACTGGCGTGACGGCCAGCGACTCCGGCGTCGAGGTCACCGTCGAGTCCGGTGACGTCTTCGAGGCCGACGTGCTGCTGGTCGCGGTCGGCCGCGGCCCGACGACCGACAACCTCGGGTACGACGAGCAGGGCATCGCGATGGACCGTGGGTTCGTGCGCACCGACCGGCGGCTGCGCACCAACGTCGACGGCGTATTCGCGGTCGGCGACATCGTCCCCGGACTGCAGCTGGCCCACCGCGGCTTCGCCCAGGGCATCTTCGTCGCCGAGGAGATCGCCGGACTGGCGCCGGCACCGGTCGACGAGTCGGGCATCCCGCGTGTCACCTACTGCGAGCCCGAGGTCGCCTCGGTCGGCCTGACCGAGGGCCAGGCAGCGGACCAGTACGGCGCCAACGAGGTCGAGACCCTCACCTACGACCTCGGCGGCAACGGCAAGAGCCAGATCCTGAAGACCCAGGGCTTCGTCAAGCTCGTGCGCAGGAGGACCGGGCCGGTGCTGGGCGTCCACATGGTGGGGACCCGTGTCGGTGAGCTCATCGGCGAGGCACAGCTGATCTACAACTGGGAGGCGTTCCCCGAGGACGTCGCGCCACTGGTGCACATGCACCCCACGCAGAACGAAGCACTGGGCGAGGCGCACATGGCACTCGCCGGAAAGCCCCTGCACGCCCACGGCTGAGCACCGCCGTACTACTAGAGTCGGGTCACCCGCACCCACGCAGGCATCGGCCGAACACGAAGGAGCACTTGATCGCGATGGCAGTCTCCGTAACCCTCCCCGCGCTCGGAGAGAGCGTCACCGAAGGCACCGTGACCCGCTGGCTGAAGCAGCCGGGCGACACCGTCGCGGTCGACGAGCCGCTGCTGGAGGTGTCCACCGACAAGGTCGACACCGAGATCCCCTCCCCTGCGGCTGGCACGCTGCTGGACATCAAGGTCAGCGAGGACGAGACCGTCGAGGTCGGCGCCGAGCTCGCGACGATCGGTGAGGAGGGCGAGTCCGCCGGCGACAGCTCCGGCGGCGAGGAGCAGGCGCAGCCCGCCGAGGAGGCTCCGGAGGCCCCGGCGGCCGAGCACGAGCAGGCGGAGGACCGCGAACAGCCCGAGGAGTCGGTGGAGGAAGAGGCACCCGCACAGCAGGAGCAGCCTGCAGCCGAGACCAAGCCATCAGGCGGGGGCTCGCCGTCGGGTACGGCGGTGACGCTGCCGGCGCTGGGTGAGAGCGTCACCGAGGGGACCATCACGCGCTGGCTGAAGCAGGTCGGCGACTCCGTCGAGACCGACGAGGCCCTGCTGGAGGTATCCACCGACAAGGTCGACACCGAGATCCCCTCGCCGACGTCCGGCACCCTGCTGGAGATCAAGGTGGGCGAGGACGAGACCGTCGAGGTCGGTGCTGAGCTGGCCACGATCGGCTCCGGTGAGCCCGCCCCGGCGGCCGACTCCGGCTCCGAGCAACAGGCGGAGCCGGCCGCACCGGCCGAGGAGCCCGCGCCGGCCGCACCGAAGCAGGAGACCACGCAGCAGGCACCGAAGCAGGAGGCACCGAAGCAGGAGACGCCGCCGAAGCCGGAGGCTGCTGCACCCTCCGCGGGCGGCGGCGAGAAGTCCTACGTGACACCGCTCGTGCGCAAGCTCGCCGCCGAGCACGACGTCGACCTGACGTCGATCGAGGGCACCGGTGTCGGCGGCCGCGTCCGCAAGCAGGATGTGCTGCAGGCGGCCGAGGCCAGGCGGCAGGCGCCGGCCGCGCCGGAGACCGCGGCCGCGTCGGAGCCTGCCGCCGGGCCTGCCGCTGGGTCTGCCGACGAGGCAGCCGGCGCCCCGCCAGTGCCGAGCCCGCTGCGCGGGAAGACCGAGACGATGACCCGGATGCGCAGGGTCATCGCCTCGCACATGACCGAGTCGTTGCGCACCTCAGCGCAGCTCACCACGGTCGTCGAGGTAGACGTCACCGGCATCGCCCGGCTCCGCAACAGGGTCAAGGACGACTTCGCCGCCCGCGAGGGCGTCAAGCTGTCGTTCAACGCGTTCTTCGCGAAGGCAGCCGTCGACGCGCTGAAGTCGCATCCGAAGCTCAACGCCAGCATCGACACCGACAAGGGCGAGATCACCTACCACGACGCCGAGCACCTCGGCTTCGCCGTAGACACCGAGCGCGGGCTGCTGGTGGCCGTGGTCAAGGACGCCGGCGACCTGTCGATCGCCGGGCTGTCGCGCAAGATCGCCGACCTGGCCGAGCGCAGCCGCAGCGGCAGGATCAGTCCCGACGACCTGTCCGGCGGCACCTTCACGATCACCAACACCGGCAGCCGCGGAGCGCTGTTCGACACCCCGATCATCAACCAGCCCCAGGTCGGCATCCTCGGCACCGGCTCGGTCGTCAAGCGCCCGGTGGTCATCGACGATGAGCGGCTGGGGGAGACGATCGCCGTACGCCACATGGTCTATCTCGCGCTGACCTATGACCACCAGCTGGTCGACGGGGCCGACGCCGCCCGGTTCCTGGCCGACGTCAAGCAGCGGCTGGAGGCGGCGCGGTTCGACGTCTGACCTGCCCGGGAGAGGTCGCGGTGGTTGCGGGGCGGTGGCCGCGGGGACGATGCGCACATGAAGGTAGTGATCGCAGGATCGTCCGGGTTCCTCGGCACCGCGCTGCGGGCCGCTCTCGCCGAGCATGGCCACGACGTCACCAGGTTGGTGCGCGGCGAGGCACCGGCAGCCACCGCCTCGCGCTGGGACCCGGCGCGCGGGCAGGTCGACCAGTCGGTGATCGAGTCCGCTGACGTCGTGGTCAACGTGGCCGGAGCGCCGATCATCCGTCCGTGGACGGCGGCGACGCGGGAGGCCATCCGCTCCAGCCGCGTGTCCGCGACCCGCACGTTGGCGCGCGCAGTCGCCGGCTGCGACGCCCCGCCGGTCCTGCTCGCCCAGAGCGGCACCGACTGGTACGGCGTCGGGCATGGCGACACCGTGCTGGATGAGTCCGCCGACACGGTCGGTGACGCGCTCCTGGCGCGCGTCACCAGCGAGGTGGAGGACGCCACCGCCGAGGCAGACCAGGCCGGCGCCCGGGTGTGCCAGTTGCGCACCGGTGCGGTCCTCGACCGCCGGGCCGGGGCGATGAAGCTGATGCTGCCGTTCTTCCGGCTCGGTGTGGCCGGACGGGTCGGTGACGGCAGCCAGTACTTCCCGGTGATCTCCCTGCGTGACTGGGTGCGCGCGGTGCTCCATCTTGCCCAGACCGACTCCGCGCGCGGACCGCACAACCTGGTGGCGCCCGAACCACCCACCAACGCGGAGTTCACGGCCGCGATGGGCCAGGCGCTGCACCGTCCCACCAAGGTGGCCATGCCTGCCGTTGTCTTCGAGAAGGCCTTCGGTGAGCTGTCCCAGGTGCTGTTGAACAGCCTGCGCGTGGCGCCGGCCAAGCTCCAGGCCGAAGGCTTCACGTTCACGGATCGGACGGTCGACGACGTGGTCGCCGCCGCGCTGGGCCGGTCCGGGGGCTGACCTCGACCTCAGCCGACCAGCTCGAGATCCGCGATGCGCCAGCCGTCGCCACCGCGCTCCAGACGCAGACGGTGCCGGCTCCAGGTGTCGTCGCCCAGTGGCCGAGCGTTGCCGTCGTCGTCCTCGACGCGACCGGCCGCGACGCGGTCGCGCACCTGCAGCACGGCGTGCGTCTCACCGACCGCGAGCAGGCGCACCGCGGCGACCCGCAGACGCAGGCCGGTGACGTGCAGCCCCCGGTCGGCGTAACGCCGCAGCAGCCGCCGATCGGTGCGCAGGGCCGGTGAGCCGTCGACATAGACCCGGCCGAGGGCGGCAGCGTCTCCGGCGGCGAAGGCGGCGGACCGGCGGGCGTCGAGACGCGCGAGCACCTGCACCCAGTCCGCGGCGTGCACACCCTCGCGTGCTGCCCGCTGCGACGCGCTGGGCGGGGCCGCGCTTCGGGGTGGCCGTGCTCCGTCCGATGACGCCGAGCGCGCCAGCGCGACGCCCAGCCCCACCGCACTGGTCAGGAGCAGCAGCAGGCTGACCGCCAGCAGCGACCGGGTACGTCGGCCGGGTCGGGGATTGGAATGGCGTGCCACTCCCCCAGCCTGCCGTAGATCTAGCGGCGGTGCCGCGGCCCGTCCACAGCCCTGCCGAGCCGACTCGGCCACCAGATTCTGTGCCCGATGTCGTGCGACAGCGCCGGAACCAGCAGCGAGCGCACGACGAAGGTGTCGAGCAGCACACCGAACGCGACGACGAACGCGATCTGGGCCAGGAACAGCAGCGGGACCACCCCGAGCGCCGTGAAGGTCGCCGCGAGCACGATGCCCGCACTGGTGATGACACCTCCGGTCGACGCCAGGGCTCTGAGCATTCCCGGTCGGGTGCCTTGCCGCAGGGCCTCCTCCCGAGCCCGGGTCATCAGGAAGATCGAGTAGTCGATGCCGAGCGCGATCAAGAACACGAAGCCGAAGAGCGTGATCGACGGGTCGGCCCCGGGGAAGCCGAAGACATGGTTGAACACCAGAGCACTCACGCCCAGGGTGGCACCGAAGCTCAGCAGGTTGGCGAGAACCAGCAGCAGCGGTGCCAGCAGCGAGCGCAGGAGCACCGCGAGCACCACGAACACGACCAGCAGGATCGCCGGGATGATCCGGTTGCGATCGTGGGTGGTGGTCACCAGCGTGTCCACCTGGATCGCCGTCTGACCGCCGACCAGCGCGTTGGCGGAGACCGCGTCGAGCCGCTCGCGCAGCTCACGGACCGTCTGCTGTGCGGCTTCGCTGTAAGGCTGCGCGGACAGCTGTGCCTCGATCTCCACCCGCCCGGCGACGACTCGCGGCTCGGCGTCAGGACGTCCCGGCGGCTCGGTCACCGGCATCGCCGACGCGACGCCCTCGGTCGAGCTGATCGTCTCGAGCATGTCCTGCAGCTCGGTCGCAGGGCCGATGACGACCGCGGAGTTGCCACTGGAGACCTCGAAGTGGCGGCTGATCGCTTCCTGACCCAGGACCGAGCCGACGTCGGTCAGGAAGACCTCGCTCTGCGGGACTCCGTCGTCCTTGAACGTCGGGAAGAAGGCCGCCGCGGCGAGCAGGGCCAGTGTCGCTACTACCCAGGTCGCGCGGGCACGGCGACCGACCAGCCGCGCGACCCGGCCCCACAGCCCGCTGGACTCGGGGTGCTCCGACCCCAGCGTGGGGCGGAACGGCCAGTAGGCCCCCCGGCCGAGCAGCACCAGCGCCGCCGGGAGGAACGTCAGGGCCGACAGCATTGCCCCGGCGATGCCGATCGCCGCGATGGGACCAAGGCTCTGGTTGGAGCTCAGGTCCGACAACAGCAGGCACATCAGCCCGAGCATGACGGTGACACCCGACGCCACGATGGGCTCGACGACGCCCCGGTAGGCCATCCGCATGGAGGTGACCCGCGACTCGTGTTCGCGCAGCTCCTCCCGGAAGCGCGACACCAGCAGCAGCGCGTAGTCGGTCGACGCACCCACGACCAGCACGAACAGGATGCCCTGGCTCTGCCCGTTCAGGTCGAGTACGTCGTTGTCGGCGAGCAGGTAGATCACGGTCGACCCGACTGCCAGTGCGAGCAACGACGACAGCAGCACCAGGAACGGCAGGATCGGGCTGCGGTAGACGATCAGCAGGATCACCAGCACCACCGCGAGCGCGACCAGCAACAGCAACCCGTCGATCGCGCCGAAGGCCTCGATGAAGTCGGCCAGCACACCAGCCGGCCCGGTGACGTAGACGTCCGCGTCCAGCGCGGACTCGGACAGCTCGGCGCGGACTTGCTCGACGACCGGCCCGATCCCGTCGCCGAGGCCGGCGTCGACGGCCACCACCGCCTGCACCGCCTCGCCGTCCTGGGACGGGATCGGCGGCGACACCTGCAGCACGCCCTCGATCTCGGCCACGGCCTCCAGCTCCGACTGGATCGCGGGCAGCGCGTCGGGACCGAGCCCGGATGTGTCCTCGTACACCACGACGGCCGGCAACAACTCCTGGTCGGAGAACCGCGACTGCCACTCCAGGACCTTGGTCGACTCGGCACCCTCGGGCAGGAAGGCCGCGTTGTCGTTGGTCTGCACCTCGCTCAGCCGACCGGCGAAGGACCCTAGCGGGCCCCCGACGACCAGCCAGACGAGCACGACGAGCAGCGGCCACAACCACCAGCGCGTCCGGTCCCGCACGGTGTCCACTGCCTTGCTCATGCCCCTCCTCGGTCGTTGGACGCCCGTCCGTGGCCGATAGTCTGTCCTAGTGCACGCACTGTCCTTCACCCGCGTCGGCTTCGGAGCCCAGGCCGTCGGCTACCAGGAGGGCTGGGACCTGCAGCGCGCCGTACACGCCGCCGTCGTCGCCGGCGAACGACCCGACGAGGTGCTGCTGCTGGAACACACGCCCGTCTACACCGCGGGAAAGCGCACCGAGCCGCACGAGCGACCACTGGACGGCACGCCGGTCGTCGATGTCGACCGGGGCGGCAAGATCACCTGGCACGGTCCCGGCCAGCTGGTCGGCTACCCCATCTGCGCGTTGCCGCCCCACGTGTACGTCGTGGACTATGTGCGCCGGCTCGAGGAGGGACTGATCCGGGTGTGCGCCGACCTGGGCGTGACCACCGGCCGGGTCAAGGGCCGCAGCGGCGTGTGGCTGCCCGCTGACGGGAGCCGACCGGAGCGCAAGGTCGCCGCGATCGGCGTACGCGTCTCCGCAGGCGTCACGATGCACGGTTTCGCGCTCAACTGCGCCAACGACCTGTCCTGGTACCACGCGATCGTGCCCTGCGGCATCTCCGACGCCGGCGTCACGACGTTGTCCGCCGAGCTCGGCCGCACAGTCGGCGTTCGCGACGTGCTTCCGCTCGTGCAGCGGCACTTCGCCGACCTGCTGTCGTGGCAGGCCTACGACCGCTCGCCCGACCTGCACCGGGCCGAGACGGCCGGCATCTCCTACGGGCTGCACCCGGTCAGCGGCCCCTGAGCAGCTCGCGGTAGGTGACGGTCCGCTGGGTCTGGAGCAGCGACCGCTCGTACAACGAGGCCGCCAGCACGATGAGCCCGGCGGCGACGACCAGGACCAGTCCGGCGGCTGCCACCGCCTCCCACACCGGGACGTCGCCGGAGATCATCCGCACCGGCATCGCGATCGTCGACGCGATCGGCACGAACGAGGCGATCTCGATGACCCTGTCACTGCCAAGCAGCACCGCGAAGAACGGGATGAACAGCAAAGCCTGGGCCGGCAGCGTGGTCTGCTGCAGATCTTCGTTCCGAGTGGCGACGGACCCCGCCACCGCCCACACACCGGCCAGGGCCACGAAGCCCAGCACGAAGAACAGCGCGAACCACGCCGCCGGCCCAGCGACCTCGGCCAGGATGTCTCCCCGCCCGGTCAGGCGCAGGCCGACCAGGGCCGTGAAGGTGAGCAGCAGCACCTGGCCGAGCCCCATGATCGTGTTGCCGACGACCTTGCCGGCCAACAGTGCGCGCACCGGGATCGCAGCCGCCAGGATCTCCACGATCCTGGACTGCTTCTCCTGCACCACGCTCTGCGCCAGCACCATGCCGAACGAGATTGCCGTGATGTAGAAGACCATCGCGAAGCCGAAGGTGAGTGCCCAGACGGCTCCCTCGGGCAGCGGCGCCGGGTCCAGCAACCGCTCGGTCAGCTGCGCACCCTCGGCGAGCTGGTCGAGGGTGACCCCGGCCTCCTCGGCGTTGACCTCGAGCCGCTGCAGCGTGAGCGCCTCCCGCAACGACTCCAGCGTCGGCGTGTCCACGCTGGCGTCGCCCACGACCTCGTACCCGTCCTGCGCCGGCAGCAGCGCCACGTCGACCTCGCCCGCGCGCACGTCCTCCTCGGCCGCTTCGGCGTCGGCGACCTGGGTGGGCTCGACGGCGCCGCCGAGCTGGTCCGCTCGGTCCACCACGGCCGCCCCGGGCGAGCCGACGACCGCCACCTCGGTCTTGTCGCCCGAGCCGACCAGCGCCGGGACCGCCATCGAGGCGACCACCAGGACCAGCATGAAGGCGGTCGAGGCGAGGAACGTCTTGTCGCGGAGTTTGGTCGAGATCTCGCGCTCGGCGACGATGCGCCACGCGGCCGACGGGTTCACCGGGTCACCTCCTTGAAGATCTCCGACAGCGAGCGGACGTCGGGGGCGAACTCCTCCACCCGCGCGCGGTCCACGATCCGCTTGAGCAGCGTGGACGGCGACTCGGTGCCGGCGAGCTCGACCAGCGCCCGCGGCCCGTCGACGTCGGTGACCACCAGCTCCGGCAGGTCACGCAGCCAGGCGGCGTCGGCGTCGTCCGCGAGGACCACCCGATAGCGCGGACGCTCCTGACGGCGCAGCGCCTCCACCGGTCCGGCCGCGACCAGCCGCCCCCGGGAGAGGATCACCAGGTCGTCGCAGAGCCGCTCGACCAGGTCCAGCTGGTGGCTCGAGAACAGCACCGGCACCTCGGTCGTAACCTCGTCGCGGAGCAGCTGCACCATCGAGTCCACGGCGTGCGGGTCCAGTCCGCTGAACGGCTCGTCGAGGACCAGCGCGACCGGCTCGTGCATCAGCGCCGCCGCGATCTGCACGCGCTGCTGGTTGCCCAACGACAGCGTCTCGAGCACGTCGTCGGCCCGCTCCGCCAGCCCCAGCCGGTGCAGCAGGTGCCGCGCACGTTCCGCGGCCGCCTCCTTGCCGTACCCGTGCAGGCGTCCGAAGAAGACCAGCTGGTCACGCACCTTCATCTTGGGGTAGAGCCCGCGCTCCTCCGGCATGTAGCCGAACCGGCGGCGCAGCTCGGGCGTCAACGGGCTCCCGTCCCACTCGACGGTGCCGGAGTCCGGCGCCAGCACGCCGAGGATGATGCGCATCGTGGTGGTCTTGCCGGCGCCGTTGGCCCCGACGAAGCCGGTGATCCGCCCCGGCCGCACCTCGAAAGAGACGTCGTCGAGCACGGTGGAGTCACCGTAGGAGCGGGTCAGTCGCCGTACACGCAGCATCGCGGACGACGCTACGCGGGAGGGGCGGCGGGCACATCCGTCGGCAGGCTGATTCCTGCCGTCCGCCCTCAGGAGTACCCGCGGCCTCAGGTGTCCCCGGGTGCGACGAGGCCACTCTCGTACGCGAACACCACGGCCTGCACCCGGTCCCGCAGCCCGAGCTTGGTCAGTACCCGGGAGACGTGCGTCTTCACCGTCGCTTCGCCGACGACGAGGTGGCCGGCGATCTCGACGTTGCTGCAGCCGCGGGCGACCAGGGTCAGCACCTCCCGTTCACGCTCGGTGAGAGCCTGCACCAGGTCCGGCCGGTACGCCGGGGACTCGCGCGAGGTCGCGAACCGCGCGATCACCCGGCGGGTGACCTCGGGCGCGAGCAGCGCATGTCCGTCCGCGACGCAGCGCAGCGCCGCGACCAGATCGTCCGGGTCGGTGTTCTTCAGCAGGAAGCCGCTGG
>DASSKO010000038.1:0-10718 GCA_035690425.1 Nocardioidaceae bacterium | reverse complement strand
GCGTTCCTGATGCTCACCGCGATCTTCATCGTGATCGGGAACCTGCTGGCCGACCTGGCGTATGGCTACCTGGACCCGAGGAGCCGCGAATGACCGACGACCGCGGCGCGCGTACGCCGATCGAGGAAGGACGCGCCCACGCCGAGGACCCCCGGATGCCGCTGGAGGGCGGGCCCGGCGGTCGAATGCCCACCGAGCAGTCAGCCGGGTCTGAGCAGCCCGACGTGCCCCTGCAGGCACAGTGGCGGCGGGCGCTGCGCCGGTTCCTGCGCCATCGGGTCGCCATGGCCAGCCTCACGATCTTCGCGGTGATCGCCATCGCGTCTTTTTTGGCCGGGTGGATCGCGCCGTACAGCTATGAAGAGATCGACCTGCAGAACCGCAGCAGCCCGCCCACTCTGGAGGCTTATCACTTCTTCGGTACGGACAAGGTGGGTCGCGACTACTTCTCCCGGGTGCTGTTCGGCACGCAGACATCGGTGCAGGTGGCGTTGCTCGTGGCGCTGCTGTCCACTGTCATCGGTACCATCCTCGGCGCGGTCTCGGGTTACTACCGAGGCATCGTCGACAACGCGCTGATGCGACTGGTCGACCTGGTGATCACCGTCCCGTTCCTTGCGGTGGTGCTGGTGGCGGCGTCGTACCTCGGTAGCGGGTCGCCGGTGAAGATCGCCATCATCCTCGGATTGGTGATGTGGACAACGATCGCCAGGATTGTCCGGGGACAGTCGTTGTCCCTGCGCGAGGCCGAGTACGTGCAAGCGGCACGGGTATCCGGTGCGGGAGACCTGCGGATCATGTTCCGTCACATCGTCCCCAACACCATGGGGCCCATCATCGTCAACGCGACGCTGGTCGTCGCACAGGCAATCCTGCTGGAGTCCACGCTGTCCTTCCTCGGTTTCGGTATCGAGCCACCGACCCCTGCGCTGGGCAAGCTCATCGCCGACGGGCAGGGGTCGATGCTGGACCAGTGGTGGTTGGTCGTGATGCCGGGTCTGGTGATCGTGACTCTGTCGCTGACCATCAACTTCATCGGGGACGGACTGCGCGATGCGCTCGACCCCTCCACCTCGGGGAGGGGCTAGACCGACATGGCGGATCCACTGCTGTCAGTCCGTGACCTGGTCACCGAGTTCCGCTCCGAGGGCGAAGGGACTGTGCGAGCGGTCAACCAGGTGAGCTTCGACGTGCAGCCAGGGGAGACGGTCGGCCTGGTCGGTGAGTCGGGCTCGGGCAAGAGCGTCACGATGATGTCGATTCTCGGGCTGGTCAACCAGTCCAATGGGCGGGTCGTCGACGGACAAGCCATGTTCGAGGGCAGAGACCTGTTGAGCCTGCCGGATGACGAGATCCGGGCGCTGCGTGGCGGTGACCTGGCCATGATCTTTCAGGACCCCATGACATCGCTGAACCCGGTGCTGACCGTCGGCAAGCAGATCGCCGAGGCCATCCTGACGCACCAGGACATTTCGAAGGCCCAAGCGCGGGCACGCACGGTCGAGTTGCTGAGCAAGGTCGGTGTCGCCAACCCCGAAGGGCGCTACGACGACTACCCGCACGAGTTCTCCGGTGGGATGCGGCAGCGAGCGATGATCGCGATGGCAATGGCCAACCGTCCTCGCCTGCTGATCGCCGACGAACCCACCACGGCTCTGGACGTGACGGTCCAAGCGCAGGTGCTGGGTCTGCTCAGGGAGGCCAAGGACCAGGCGAACGCGTCCACCATTCTCATCACCCACGACCTCGGCCTGGTGGCCGAGATGGCCGACCGAGTGGTGGTGATGTACGGCGGCCGGGTCGTCGAGATTGGAAGCGTCGAGGACATCTTTCACGAGCCGAGGCATCCCTACACAGTCGGGCTGCTGGCCAGTTTGCCCAGACTGGAGGGAGATCCCGAACGGTTGCAGCCCATCCCCGGTCAGCCGCCCAGCCTCGCCCATCTGCCCGGCGGCTGCGTCTTCCATCCGCGTTGCTTCCTCAGGCAGGGGCGTGAGGTGTGCCGACGTGAGGAGCCGGATCTCTACAGCATCGAGGATCCGCATAACCCTCGCGGCAGCCGCTGCCACTTTCACGAGGAGCTGAGCAGGCGAGCCTCAGGAGGCGCCCCCGCGCGTGACGCAGGAGTCGAAGGGAGGGATGCATGACCGATGTCGGCGAAGACAAGACCGAGCAGGCGCCGCACCCTGGCGTCGTACGCCCGGAGTCGGACGATGTGATCCTGCGCGTAGAGAACCTGACGAAGCATTTCCCCGTCGATGGCGGGTCCCGGGGTCGGGGCGCGGTCGTCCACGCAGTCGATGGCGTCAACTTCGACGTCAAGGCTGGAGAGACCGTGGGGCTCGTCGGTGAGTCCGGGTGTGGCAAGTCGACGACGGCCCGGTGCATCGTGCGTCTGCTCAAGCCGACCTCTGGCCGCATCCAGTTTCTGGGGAGGGACCTGGCCACGGTCAGGCATCGAGAGATGCGCAAGATGCGGCAAGAAGTCCAGATGGTATTCCAGGATCCCTATGCCTCTCTGGACCCGCGGCTCACGGTGCACGAGAGCATCGCCGAACCATTGCGGGTGTTCCGGCGCTACCGGCGCGGGCGCGGGGAGAAACGCATCCGGGAGCTCATCGATCTCGTCGGCCTGAAGCCTGAGCACGCGAACCGCTATCCACATGAGTTCTCCGGGGGACAGCGGCAACGCATCGGGATCGCACGCGCGCTGGCACTCGGCCCACGGCTGCTCGTCCTGGACGAGCCGGTCAGTGCGCTCGACGTCTCGATCCAGGCGCAGGTGATCAACCTGCTCGAGGACCTGCAGGAGGAGCTTGGCCTCTCGTATCTGTTCATCGCGCACGACCTGGCAGTGGTGCGCCACATCTGTGACCGGATTGCCGTGATGCACCTCGGCCATGTCGTGGAGATCGGCGAGCGCAATCAGATCTTCGAGACACCGACGCATCCATACACCCAGGCGCTGCTGTCGGCAGTGCCGATCAGCGACCCGTCCCAACGCGGCAAGCGAGAGCGCAAGGTGCTCGGCGGGGACGTGCCCAGCCCGACCAACCCGCCCTCGGGCTGCCGGTTCCGTACTCGCTGCTGGAAGGCCGAGGATGTGTGCGCCCGAAAGGAGCCGACGCTGATGGACCGGTTCGGTCACGGCCACCCGTCGGCGTGCCACTTCGCCGACACGCCGAAGCCCGAGCACTGGCCGGTTGACGAGGCCGACGAGTAGCACGACAACACCGTCACAGCGTCCGAAGCGGAGGAACGATGGTACGCACAGTTTTTCGGGACGGCGAGGTCTTCGACGGGACCGGCGCTCCGCCCGCAGTAGCCGACGTCGTGGTCGAGGACGGGCGGATCGTGGACGTCGGGGCCGGACTCGACGGCGACATCGCGGTAGACGCACACGGCCGTTCGATCCTCCCCGGCATGATCGACTGCCACGTCCATCTCACCATGTCGACCACCGATCTCTACGAGAGCGCGCAGAAGCCGTTCTCGCTGCAGTTCTACGAGGCCGCCCGGCACATGCGGATGACATTGGCAGCCGGAGTTACTACGGTGCGCGACGCAGCCGGCGCGGACCAGGGCATGCGGGTGGCGCAAGAGCGCGGGCTCACTGCAGGGCCACGCATGCAGGTGTCGCTCAACATGCTGACGCAGACGGGCGGCCACGGGGATCCCTGGTGGCCGTCGACCTGCATCCTGGACCTGGCTCCGCCGCACCCGGGCCGGCCGCCTGTCGTGGTCGACGGGCCGGAGGAGGTCCGGCGCAAAGTCCGGGAGCTCGTCCGAGCGGGAGCCGACGTGATCAAGGTTGCCACCAGCGGAGGGGTGGTCTCCCCGGGGGCCGGTTCCGACGTCGCGCACTTTCGCGACGACGAGATCTCCATGATGGTGGAGGAGGCCACCGCGGCCGGGCTGTTCGTCATGGCTCATGCCAGCGCCGCCGGTGCCAAGGCCGCTGTGCGCAACGGCGTCCGGTCGATCGAGCACGGACAGGATCTGGACGACGAGACCATCGAGATGATGGTGGACAGGGGCACGTGGCTGGTCCCGACCTTGTCCGCCGGCTTGGGCCTCGCGGAGTCGATCGAGGCCGGCCACCTCTACCCGGACAGCATCATGCGCAAGATCACCAACGTGCGCGAAGCCCGTGCATCGACGATGTCCAGGGCGTTGGAAGCCGGTGTGAAGTTCGCGATGGGCTCAGACGCCCCCCTTTACCCCCATGGCAAGAACCTGCGCGAAGTGAGCTTGCTCGTCGAGCATGGGCTGACCCCGCTCCAGGCTCTGCACGCGGCGACCGGTTCGGCCGCCCAGCTGCTCGGCATCGACGACTCGGTGGGCTCGATCATGCCCGGCAAGCGTGCCGACCTGGTAGTGGTCGAAGGATCCGCCGGCGACGTTGAACACCTGGGTGACCGAGTCCGCGAGGTGTACCAGGACGGCAAGGTCGTGCAGGCACCCGCGGCTTCGTAGGCTACAGAATCTCCAGCGGCTGCGGTCCCCGTGGTGGGGGGAACGCGCGGTCGAGGACCGCGAGGTCTTCGTCGGTGAGCCGCAGGTCGAGCGCGGCGACGTTGTCGTCGACGTGTGCGCGGCTGCTCGCACGGGGGATGGGCAGCACGCCGTCGGCACGCAGCACCCAGGCCAGCGCCACCTGCGCCGGGCCGACGTCGTGCCGCGCTGCCACCTCGCCGAGCGCGGGATCGCCGAGGAGCCGACCCTGCTCGATCGGCGAGTACGCCATCACCGGGACGTCTTGGCTTCTGCAGGCGGGGAGCAGGTCGTACTCGATGCCGCGACGGCTGAGGTTGTAGAGCACCTGGTTGGTGGCGACGCTGCCACCGCCCGGTAGTGCACCGAGCTCGGCGAAGTCGGAGGGATCGAAGTTGCTCACGCCCCAGTGCCGGATCTTGCCGTCGCTGCGCAGGTCGTCGAACGCCTCCAACGTCTCGGCCAGGGCGACGGAGCCTGGCCAGTGCAGCAGATACAGGTCGATGTGGTCGGTGCCCAGCCGGCGCAGGCTGTCCTCACAAGCGGCCACGGTGCCGCGCCGGGTGGCGTGGTGGGGCAACACCTTGCTGACAAGGAAGACCTCGTCACGACGGTCGCCGAGGGCTTCGCCGACCAGCTCCTCCGCGCGGCCGCTGGCGTACATCTCGGCCGTATCGACCACCTGCAGTCCACGGTCGAGCCCGTGGCGCAGTGCGTCGATCTCGTCGGCCCGTTTGCGGTCGTCCTCGGCGAACCCCCAGGTGCCCTGTCCCAGCACCGAGACGGACTCACCCGAGCCCAGGGCGATAGTGCGCTGCGTGACCGGCATGGGCCTCCTTCTGTTGCTGCTGCTGACCGAAACCCGGGCTGGCGACGAGGGGTGTCGTCACCCGGCGCGGATACCCCGGGCGTCCGGGACCAAACCGTGTCGAGTGTGAACGGCCTCCGCAGTGGGGACCATACGTTGCCCGGCCTGGGAGCGGGCGGGCGGTCGAGCACAGGAGGTGAGTCATGGCGGCTGCCAAGCGCAAGAGCCGTAGCACCTCGACGTCCTCGGAGCAGCTCGCGCCCTACCGCAGCAAGCGCGACTTCGCGCGGACGCCGGAACCATCCGGCGCGCGGCCGAGGACCGGCGACGGGGCCCGCCGCTTCGTGGTGCAGCTGCACCGTGCGCGCCGGCTCCACTACGACCTTCGTTTCGAGGTCGACGGCGTGCTGGTGAGCTGGGCCGTCCCCAAGGGCCCGACCCTCGACCCCACGGTGAAGCGCAACGCCATCCATGTGGAGGACCACCCGCTCGAGTACGTCGACTTCGAGGGCGTGATCCCCTCCGGGGAGTACGGCGGGGGAGACGTGGTCGTATGGGACCGCGGCAGCTGGCATCCGTATGGCACCGATGACCCGGCCGCTGCCGTCGCCGCCGGCGAGCTGCACGCCGAGGTCGAGGGCCACAAGCTGCGTGGCCGCCTGGTGCTGGTGCGACGCGGTGGTGGCGACTCCGGCAAGGAGCAGTGGTTGCTCCTGCACAAGCGCGACGAGCACGCCGTCGTGGGCTGGGATCCGGCAGACCACCCCAAGTCCGTGATCAGTGGCCGGACCAACGACGAGGTCAAGGCCGACCCCGAACGGCTGTGGCGCTCCGACCTGCCGGCCGCAGAGGCGTCGATCGTCCTGCCCGGACAAGGCCCGCGCAGATCAGTCCCCACCAGACCGGCCGTGGCCGACCCCGGCGCCGACGAGCTCGCTGCCCTCCAGGGGCTGGGGTCCAGCGGCACCTGGGAGGTGTTCGGGCGCCGGCTGCGGCTCACCAACCTCGACAAGGTGCTCTTTCCCGCCCGCCCGGGCGAGAAGCCCGTGACCAAGCGCGAGCTCATCCGCTACACCGCCCAGGTGGCCCCGACGGTGCTGCCCTATCTCGCGGGTCGCGCGCTCAACATGCATCGCTATCCCAACGGCGCGGGCCAGAAGGGCTTCTGGCACAAGCAGCTGCCCAAGCATGCGCCGGCATGGATGCCGAGCTGGGACAACCCCGAGGCCGACGCCGGCGAGACCACCACCTACCTCGTGCCTGACGAGGCAGCCGCCCTGGTGTGGGCAGCCAACTTCGGTGCCCTGGAGTGGCACGCCTGGACCTCACCCACCGTCCGGCCTCACTGCCCGTCCTACGCCCTCATCGACATCGACCCTGGCTCGGCCACATCCTGGGACGACGTGCTGGTGCTGGCCCGGCTGCACCGCACCGCACTGGAGCATCTCGGCGTGCAGGGACAGCCGAAGGTCACCGGCAGGCGCGGCATTCAGATCTGGGTGCCGATCGCGGGCGGACCGACGTTCGAGCAGACCCGCGGCTGGGTCGAGCAGCTCTCCCGCGCCGTCGGCGCGGTGGTGCCGGAGCTGGTGAGCTGGAAGTGGGAGGTGCGTGAACGCGGCGGGCTCGGCCGGCTCGACTACACCCAAAATGCGATCAACAAGACGCTCGTCGCGCCGTACAGCCCCCGCGCGGCCGCAGGCGCCCCGGTGTCGGCGCCGATCGAGTGGGACGAGCTCGACGACCCGTCGCTGCGACCGGACTCGTTCACCGTCCGCACCGTGCTCGACCGGTTGGTCGAGCAGGGCGACCCGTTCCGCAGCGTGCTGGACACCGACCAGACCCTTCCGTCGCTCGACTAGCGGACCCACCAGCCAGGCCGCCGGCATGGTCACCGAGCCGGCCGCTGACGGACCGGGCGGGCGAGTCCCATCCGGGCCCGGACAACGCCGGTGGAGAAGTGCAGCAGCGGCTCGGCGACCGGCTCGGGCAGGCCGGCGGAGCGCAGCAGGTTCTGCTCGAGCACATCCACCGTTGCTGCCGCCAGCGGCCACGGCTCATGCTCGACCGGTGTGACCAGAAGGCGGCCGAGGCGGTGGGTGTAGGCCCGCCATCTGCCCGTCAGCCAGACGTCGCGCTCCGACGGGATGATCGCAGCTCCGGCGCGGACAACCAGCGTGTAGGACTGCGTGCCGCCGTACCGGCGTCCCGTGTACGACGTGGTGCCGCTCTGCTCGTCGACGCCCAGCCTGCCCCAGTGGTACGGCGCACCGGGCGGACCGAAGCGCGCGGCGACGGTCAGAGCCGCACTGGCCGCTTCCAGCGAGAAGAACCACAGCCCGTCCCGGCCGTCCGGGCCACGGACGTAGGTGCGCAGGTTGGTCTCTGGTACGGCGCTCAGCCCGGGCAGCCTCGCGCCGCCGAACAGCCGGAGGTCGGCCATCACGAACGGTGTGAGGCTCACCCACGCGTAGCCGTCGTAGGTGTCCACGGTGAGCGCGTCCGGAAGCAACGCCTGTACGTCGACCGGACGAAACGGCCAGTGCACGAACGCGACGTTTAGCCATCCGCCGGTCAGCACCGGCACGGTGACGCCTTCGTCGGCTGACAGACCCGGCACGCGGCGATGCTAACCGCCCCACGAGCTTCCTTGCTCGATTCAGTCGCTGCTCGGCTCAGTCACTGCTCTGTCGGGTGAGCAGGCCTTCCTGATGCAGTGCCTCCACGGCCACGGTCTTGTATCCGACCGCGTCGAACAGCACGGTGATCCGGTCGGGCTCGGGCCGCGTTACGATACCGGCGCCCCAGTCCCGGTGCCGCACCCGCGCGTGCATCGGAAACTCGTGCTCGGTGTCGGACTGTCCCTGCGGGTCATCGTCGCCGATGCCGGCTTCGCAGGTGTCGCAGTGAGCGCAGGGGTGCTCCGTCAGCTCCCCGAGATAGGCGAGCAGGTGCTGGCGGCGGCAACCGGTCGTCTCGGCGTACGCGCGCATCATCTCCACACGTGAGGTGGTGATCCGTTGGTAGGCGCGCGCCCGCTCGACCGCCTGAGCGACGGCATCGTCGGTGCTCAACCGCTCGTCGGCGTACGCCAGGTTGCCGTCCTCTGTGGTAGCCACCACGCCCGCCAGCGTGAGCAGGTTGGTCGCGTTGGTGGAGGTCTTGGCCGGCAGGTCCAGCTCGTCGTGCAGCCAGGACTGGGCGTTCGCCGGCCCGGCGTGGTAGGCCGCAGCCCGAAAGCCGCGGTCAGCGAGCTCGTGCGCGTAGTACTCGGTGTCCTTGCGAGTGCCGGCAAAGATCAGCCCGGGTTTGTCCGCGGCGGCGGCTCGCTCCACGACCTTCTGCCGCAGGTTGGGACGGTCGAGGTCGGCGAGTTTCTCCAGGACGTCAGGTTTGGCCAGCTGCTCCGGTGCCAGCAGGACGAACTTCCCGCGCCGTCCGCCAACGGCTTCCCGGGCGTGGGCGGTCTCGCCGCTTGCTTTGCGCCGAGTTGACGGCGACCGCTTCGGGCGCGTCGAGCCCGGCGAGTTGGTCGCGGTGCAACGCAATGCGCGGGGAGACCACGACCGTTGGTCCGTCCAGCGCGAGCGCGGCGACCTGGTAGACCGCCGACTTGCCGAAGCCCGAGGGCAGGACCACGAGCACGTCCTCGTCGGCTAGCAGCGCCTGCATCGCCTCCAGCTGCCCGGGTCGCAGCCGGTCCCAGCCGTACCGTTCCCGCGCGATCTGTCGGAGCCGGTCGGCGTCTCTGTGCGTGTTCATCAGCGTCCGGTGCCCGGCGGCTGTGCCGCAGGTCCGTGCGTGATGGCACCCTCCGAGGTCGTCCCTGCGCAGATGCCCGCATCGCCGGCCGTGCTAGCCCTTGCGGGTCAAGCATCGCCGGACACCGGATCCGCCGACTGTCAGGACACCGGCGCCTTCAACCGGGAGTCCAGGCGCTCCCGGACCTGGGGCCACTCGTCGGCGATGATCGAGAACACCACCGAGTCGCGGAACGTGCCGTCGGCACGTCGCTTGTGCCGGCGGAGCACGCCTTCCCGGGAGGCGCCCATCTTCTCGATCGCCGCCTGCATGCGGGTGTTGAGCAGGTCGGTCTGCAGCTCCACGCGGCCGAAGTCGCAGTCGCCGAAGGCATGGCCCAGCAGCGCGAGGTTGGTGGCTGCGTTGACCGGGGTGCCCCACACGGTCGGCGAGTAGGCTGCCCCGCCGAGCATGCAGCGTTCGTTGGTGAGGTCGACGTCGAGAAGGCTCGCGGTGCCGACCAGGTCGCGGCTGCGGGCGTCGCGCACCGCGTAGGCGACACCGCCGGAAATTAACTTGTCCACGACGGCTCGCATGCCTTCCGACTGGTCGGGGCGCGCCGCCGGCCCGCCTCCCCAGCCACCGGCCCACACGCGCTCGTCGTCGAAGGCCACGAAGAGCTCGTCGGAGTCCTCCGGCCGCAGCGGGTCGAGCTGGACGATGTCATTGCTCAGGCTTCGCTTGTCCGGTGTGATCGTCATCACAGCAGTGTACACGGTATACAGCCGGCCGATGCACCCGCCTGGACGTGTGGTTGGCCGGGCCGGCACCGGGGTAAAGCCCTGGTGCGATCCACCCACCGGCCCTACCGAGGAGGCGATATGGCGTCGGTCTTCCGCGAGGACGTAGCCGTGGACGGCGCGAGCCTATCGGTCCTGAGCTCGGGCGACGTCGACGGGGAACCACTGCTGCTGTTGCACGGCACATTCTGGAGCCGAGTCTGGCAACCAGTCCTTCCCGCCCTCGGTGCCCGGTTTCGTTGCCTGGCGCTCGACCTGCCCGGCTTCGGCCGCAGCGGGGGCGAGCTCGATGTCGAGCACGCAGACGTGCCGGCACTCGCGCAGACCGTGCTGCGGGCCGCCGATGCCCTGGGGCTGGACTCGTTCCACCTCGCCGCCCATGACATCGGCGGTGGCTGTGCCCAGCACCTCGCGGTGCATGCGCGTGAGCGGGTGGGTCGCATGGTCTTGATGAACTCGGTGATGTTCGACTCCTGGCCGGTGCCGGCCGTGGAGCGCTTCGGGGACCCCCAGGTGCGCGCCGACACCACCGTCGACGACCTTGTCGAGGCCCGCCGCGCCTCGATGGACAAGGCGGTCGAGCGAGCGCTGAGCGACGCGGAGATCGATGACTACATCTCGCCATGGCGCGACGAGCGCCGAGCTCGGTCGTGGATGGCGATGGCTGCGGCAGCAGACGCCCGGTTCACTCTCGACCTGGTCCCCGGACTGGTCGAGCAGGCGGTTCCGACGCGGCTGGTGTGGGGCCGCGACGACGGTTTCCAGAGGGTCGAGTACGCCCGCCGATACGTCGAGTCGATCCCTGCTGCAGACCTGGTGGAGGTGCCGGGCAGGCACATCCCGACGGAGGACGCCGCAGAGTCGGTCGCTGCCGC
>DASSKO010000037.1:0-4167 GCA_035690425.1 Nocardioidaceae bacterium | reverse complement strand
GGCGCTGGCCGAACCGGTAGCGGCCATGGTCGACCGGCTGCGCTCCCGCGAGCCGCTGGACGCGGCGCTGCACGCCTTCGCCGCCGACCTCGACGACGTGAGCGCCGACCTGGTCGTCGCCGCCCTGTTGCTCAACAGCCGCGCCCAGGGCCGGCAGCTGCACGCCGTGCTGTCCGCACTCGCACGGTCGGCCCGCCAGGAACTCGCTGTGCGCCGCGCAGTCGAGGCGGAACGCCGCACCACCCGCCGGGGCGTGCGGATCGTGCTCGTCGTCACGGTCGGGATGGCCTTGGGTCTCGACCTGCTCAACCCCGGCTATGTCGCGCCCTACCGCGCGGCGACCGGGCAGCTGGTGCTGGCGGTCGTGGTCGCAGTGTTCGCGGTCGGCTTCGGCTGGCTGCAGCGGCTCGCTCGCGTCCCGGCCGCCGGCCGGTTCCTCGGCAAAGACCCGGAGTTCAGGAAAACCGAAGGGTTCGTGGACGGGAACATCAGTATGGAGCGTGCGCGGTGAGCGTGGCGCGTTCCTTGCGTTCAGGAACTCCGGGAACTGTCGGGGAGCAGCGTCTCGGTCAGGTCGGGGTTGTCGAGCAACTGGGCGTAATGCTCGGCGGTGGTCATGGTGACGCCGAAGAAGTCGCAGACGCGTCGCAGGTCGCCGCCGGTCGCGAGGACCTCGTCGACGATGCGGGCCGCCCGCAGCTGGCTGGCGGGGGTCCCGACGCGGTCGGTGACCCAGGCGCTGGTAGCGGCGTGGGTGCCGCCCGCGTTGAGGATGTGGATGAACAGGTGCGGGTTGACGCTGGTTGGCCAGCGGCGGTGCCGTTCGTCGAGGTAGTCGGTCAGTCGTCGGGTCACTGGTTGCGCGAGTGGGATGACACGGTCGGGCAGGTGCACCTGGCCGTCGCGGACGTCGGTGAGCTGCAGGTGCCGCACCTCCACCGGGCGCAGCCCGTGATAGATGACGAGGGCGGCGATCGCTCGCGCGGTCGGGTCCGGCGCGTTGAGTACGAGGCGGAGTCGGCTCGGGTCGGCGGGCAGTGGGATCCGGCGTTCAGGGTTGCCGACGCTCATGCGTGCCATCGGGTTGTAGAAGATCAGCTTGCGTTGCTTGAGCGTCGTGAAGATCGAGCGCAGTGCGGCGCCCAGAGTCGCGCGGGGTGTGCCGGAGCCGGGCAGGACCGTGAGGATGTCCTCGCGGCTGATCTCGCGCAGCGATTCGTGTCCGGCGGCGGCCCACAGCACCAGCGTGGGCAGCGCCCAGTTCAAGCGGCTCTTGATGGTGATCGGCGATCGGGGGCGACGCCGCGGCGGTGTGCTGCTGCCGCGGTGAAGCACGTCGAACCAGACGCGCAATTCCTTGCTCATCGGGTCCGGCAGCACCCTGACCTTGCGGTCGAACCACACCTCGATGGTGGCGGGCCGGTCGTCGTCGAGCAGATCGGCCTCGTCGAGAACTGCGAGCAGGGGCCGCACGGGCAGTTGCAGGTCGACCAAGCCGTTGGCGTCGCTGACGTTGAAGCGGCCATCGCCGCCGACATGGTTGGTAACCAGCCAGCGGGCGGCGACCCGGACGTTGTGGGTCTTCTGGCTGCGCCAGCCGTGCCGGGCGGCGTGGTCGACGACGAGCGCGTCGATCTTGTTCGCGTGGGCGAGTTGCCGAGGCCAGTTGATGTCGCGGCGCTGGAACGCGGTGGTGAGCCAGTCCTGGATGAACAGGTCGAGCTGGGTGCGGACCCGGCGCGGTCGCACCCACGGCACCTTGACGATGTCGGCCTGGTCTGGCCGTTGTGGCGGCCGGTAGCCGTTCTTCGACGAGCCCATGTTGGCGAAGAACAGCTGTTGGCCGTGGCGGTTGAACTCGATGATGTCGAGTTCGCCGCGGCGGCGACCACGGAGGCGTTCCTGCACGAGCTTCGCCTGCCGCCAACACAGCCGGCAGGCCCCGTGCGGGTTGACGTGCAGCTCACGGTCGCAGGAGATGCAGACGTCGAGGGTGGGATACCAAGCCCGCCAGCCGATGCACGCCTGGCACAACCACTTCTGTGGTCGACGTGCGCCCCAGGCGAAGCAGTCTCGGCACGGCTCGGGATGCTGCGGCGCGTATTGGTGGCAGCGGCGGCAGAGCCTTTCGGTCCAGTAGTCCTTGGTCGACCCGCACTTGCGGCAGGGCCGCGGGCGGCCCTTGCTCCCGGGTTTGCAGTCGTAGCAGAAGCGCCGCTGGCGGTAGGCCGGTGGCTTGAGGCCGCAGCCCTCGCACCAGCCGAACCGCCAATGCGTCACACCGGTGGCAGTGATCGCCGTCGTCCTGGCGTCGGGGACCGGCGGGTGCCCGGGTGTGCTGCGGCCGCGGCCTTCTTCACGGGCTTGCGGGCCGCGACGACGTCGGGTTCGCAGATCAGCAGCTCGGCCGGGGAGCAGTTGAGCACGCTGCAGATCACGTCGAGGTCGTCGAGCCGGATCATCGTCGGGGTCCCGGTCCACAACGCCGACATCTTCCCGACGCTCATCTCCAGCCCGGCGTCAGCGAGCCGCCTGCGCAGTTCGCTGGACTTCCAGATGCCGGCCTCGGCGGCCTTCATCCGCATGTTCCATCGCATCGGTTCAGCCTTCCTGCCGGTCCAGCTGCAACGTGAGGCGGTCGTTGGCGGCGGCCCACGACCGTTCGATGTGCCGGTCGTGGACGTGCACGTAAAGCGTCGTCGTGGTCAGCCACTCGTGCCCGAGCAGCTCCTGGATCGCCTTGAGGTTCACGCCCTGCCCGTAGAGCGAAGAGGCGCAGAAGTGGCGCAGCCCATGCGGGGTCAGCCGCCCAGCCCAGCCGGGCAGCCATGCCTTCACCGCGCCGGTCAGCCCGACCCGCAGCTGTTCGGTGCCGACGCGCTGACAGCGACCGGTATCGGCGTCGCGGCGGCGTTCGCTGGGGAACATCGGTGCCTCCGGGTCGTCCCAGTCATCGCCGAACTGGTGCCGCACGTCGGTCAGCCACCACTCGAGCAGCCGGTCAGCCTCGTTGATTGCCGGGATGATGCGGACCTTCGCGCCGCGGCCGCGGCTGCCCTTGCCGAACCGCACGTGCAGCTTGCCGTAGTCGCCGAGCTCGGGATGCCAGTCACGGATGTCCAGCATCACCGTCTCGTTGATCCGCAGCCCCAGGCGCCGCCACAACGATGCGGCGACGTAGTCACGCACCGCCGGCAGGTACTTGCGCGCCGTCGTCAGCCCCTCGCGCCAGCCGTCGAACAAGGTGGCCACCTCGTCGACCCGCGGAGGGACCCGGATGGACTTCGACCCGCCGGGGCCGCGCGGCCGGTTGAACTCGTCGATCGGGTTGGTGACGACGCTGCCGAACAACGCGTGAATGTCCCCCTGGTACCGGTGCGTGACGAACTCGTAGAACCGGCTCACCACGTGCGTCTTGCCCTGCAGCGTCGACGGAGCCAGTTCGCGGTCGCGGCGCAGCCACCGCACGTAGCGGTCCCCGTCCGCGGGTTCCGCCGTCCACACCGGACGACCGAGGAAGCGGACGTACTCGAACAACACCCGGCGCTCGAACGCGACGTAGCTATCGGACAGGCCATCGCAGGCGATCACGTACTGGTCGAGCATCTCCTGCTCGAAGTCCTCAACGTCCGCCGGCCGCACACTCTGCGCGCTTCCCAACGTTCGTACGACGGCGAGCGTCACCGCTACCTCTGTTCATATAGTCCGTGGGAAGGACAGCAAGGTAGCAGTTCTTTCAGACTTCCTGTCGAACTTTCGGGGGACGGCACGCGGCGTGTCCGCCGCCTGTGGCCTGCATCGTTACGGCCACAAGGCCTCCTGGCTCAGAACGAACTCAAGCCAGTAGAAGTAGCCGACCGGGTGGGTGTTCCGGGACCGGCGCCACGCGTGGCCGAGGAGGCGGCGCGATGATCCTCGGAGTCCTCGCCGGAGGCGGGGTGGCGGCCGGGCTGCTGCTGCTCGCCGCCGGCCTGTGGCCGGCACCCGCACCGCTGGCCCGGGTGCTCGCCGACTACGACCGGGCCCGCGCCGGCACCACCCCGCTCACCGTCCCGACCGACGGCCCGTGGCCGGCGCGGTGGCAGGACGCGGTCGGCCGCCCGCTGGCCGACGGGTTCCTCTCCCGCGGCTGGCTATCGCCGGCGGTGCGGGCGGACCTGTCGGTGA
>DASSKO010000036.1:0-18128 GCA_035690425.1 Nocardioidaceae bacterium | reverse complement strand
GTCGAGTCGGTCAACACCAAGATCCGCCTACTCACCCGTGTCGCCTTCGGCTTCAAGTCAGCCCACGCACTGATCGCACTCGCCATGCTCAACCTCGGCGGCTACCAGCCCAGCCTCCCCGGCCGATCCTGACCCACAGATATGTCAGAAGAGTCCGAATTTGCGTGGGGAGCTCCCCATTTGGCTGGGTACCTTGCCAAATCGCGCGGGCGGGGGCCGGAGGCGGCGGCTGGATCGCGGGGGCCGGGGCCGGAGCAGGGCAGTCAGTGCAGGAGCGCGGTGCCGGGCTCCTCGACGATCGCGGCCACGTCGGCCAGGAACCGCGACCCCTGCTCCCCGTCGACGATGCGGTGGTCGAACGACAGCGCGAGCGTGGTGACCCAGCGCGGCTTGATCTCGTCGTCGACGACCCAGGGCTGTTGCCGGATCGCGCCCATGCACAGGATGCCCGACTCGCCGGGGTTGAGAATCGGCGTGCCGGCGTCGACACCGAAGACGCCGACGTTGGTGATCGTGAACGAGCCGCCGGACATCTGCGCCGGCTGGGTCGTGCCGTCGCGGGCGGTCGTGACCAGCTCGGCCAGCGCGTCGGCCAGCTCCCGCAGCGACAGCTGGTCGGCATCCTTGATGTTGGGAACCACTAGACCGCGGGGGGTGGCGGCCGCGATGCCGAGGTTGACGTAGTGCTTGAGCACGATCTCCTGGCGTTGCTCGTCCCAGCTGGCGTTGATCTGCGGGGTACGGCGGGTGGCGAGGCAGATCGCCTTGGCCACGACCAGCAGCGGAGAGACGTTGACGTCCCGGAAGTCGCGGTGTGTCTTCAGCCGCCGCACCAGCTCCATCGTGCGGGTCGCGTCGATCGTGAGCCATTCGGTGACGTGCGGGGCGGTGAAGGCGCTGTCGACCATCGCCTGCGCCGTCATCTTGCGTACGCCCTTGACCGGCACCCGGGTTTCGCGCTCGCCGCCGCGGGCGTCGACATGGGGTGCGGCCGGAGCCTTCTCGCCGTCCGCAGAGGTGAACGACTCCACGTCGGCCCGGGTGACCACACCACCCTCACCGGTGGCGGTGACCTGCGCAAGGTCGACACCGAGGTCCTTGGCCAGCTTGCGTACCGGCGGCTTGGCCAGCACCCGCGCCGCCGAGCCGGTCGCCGGCCGTGCTCCTGCTTCGGCCGCTGCCTCGGTCACCGGCTCCGGCACCGTGTCGGGCACCCGGTCGGGCGCCGGCTCCGGCTGCGCGGTCGGGGCCGCCGGTGCGGACTCGAACGCGGTCTGCACCTCCGCCTGCGCGCTCGCGCCACCCGCGCTGGCCGGTGCGGCGGCGGGTTTGCGGGGACGCCGCTTGCCGCTGCTCTCCCGCGGGCCATAGCCCACCAGCGTCTCGTTCTTGGCCTCCGCGGCGGTGGCGCCGTCCGGCGCGGGCTCCGCCGCTCCCGGCTGCGCCGGCGCGGCCCCCGCGGCCGCGATCGAGATGATCGGCGTACCGACCGCGACGGACTCGCCCTCGGCCACCATCAGCTCGACGATCGTGCCGGCGTAGGGGCTGGGCAGCTCGACCAGCGACTTCGCGGTCTCGATCTCGACGATGACGTCGTTGACCTTGACGGTGTCGCCGACCTTCACCTTCCAGGTCACGATCTCGGCCTCGGTCAGGCCCTCGCCCACGTCGGGCAGGTTGTACTGCTGTGCGTCAGACATGCCACGGCTCCGGAGTCAGTAGGCAAGCGAACGGTCGACGGCGTCGAGCACCCGGTCGAGGTCGGGGAGGTATTCGTCCTCGATCCGGCTGGGCGGGTACGGCGTGTCGAACGCGCCGACCCGCAGCACCGGAGCCTCCAGGGAGTAGAAGCAGTGCTCGGTGATCCGGGCCGCCACCTCCGACCCCATCCCGAGGTTGACGGTGGCCTCGTGCGCGATCACCGCGCGGCCGGTCTTCTGCACCGACTCATAGACCGGCCCCAGGTCGAGGGGCGAGAGCGTGCGCAGGTCGATGACCTCCAGGCGCTTGCCCTCCTCGGCCGCGGCCGCGGCACTCTGCACGCACGTCTTCACCGTCGGCCCGTAGGCCAGCAGCGTCACGTCGCTGCCCTCCTGGACCACCCGGGAGGTGTGCAGCGGTGCGGGGGCGACGGACAGGTCGAGCTCGGCCTTCTCCGCGTGGTACTGGCGCTTCGGCTCGAGGAAGACGATCGGGTCGTCGCTGGCGATGGCCTGCTGGATCATGTGGTAGCCGTCGACCGGGTTGGAGCACGCCACCACCTTCAGCCCGGCGGTGTGCGCGAACTGCGCCTCCGGGCTCTCGCTGTGGTGCTCGACCGCGCCGATGCCACCGCCGAACGGGATTCGGATGACGATCGGCATCGGCAGCTTGCCCCGACTGCGGAAGTGGATCTTCGCGACCTGGCTGACGATCTGGTCGTAGGCGGGGTAGACGAAGCCGTCGAACTGGATCTCGCACACCGGGCGGTAACCACGCATCGCCAACCCGACCGCCGTGCCCAGGATGCCGGCCTCGGCGAGCGGGGTGTCGATGACGCGGTCCTCGCCGAAGTCCTTCTGCAGGCCGTCGGTGATCCGGAAGACGCCGCCGAGCCGGCCGACGTCCTCGCCCATCATGATGACCTTCGGGTCGGCCTCCATCGCCGCCCGCAGGCCCTGGTTCAAGCCTTTGGCCAGGGTGATCTTGGCCATCTCAGCGCCCCCGTCCAGTCGATGCGGTCTCGGCCTGCGCCCCGCCACGAGCACCGTCACCGGCACCGTCACCGGCACCGTCGAAGGAGTCGAGATAGGCAGCGAACTCCTGCTGCTGGGTGGCCAGCTCGTCGGTCTGCTCGGCGTACACGTGGTCGAAGATGTCCAGCGGGCTGGGGTCGGGCAGGGCCCGGCAGCCGTCGCGCAGTCGCTCGCCGAGCGCATCGGCCTCGGTCTCGACCTCGGCGTAGAACGACTCGTCGGCCAGTCCGTTGCGGCTGAGGTAGGCCTTGACCCGGGCGATCGGGTCCTTGAGCTTCCAGTGCTCGAGGTCCTCGCTGAGCCGGTAGCGGGTGGGGTCGTCGGTGGTGGTGTGCGCACCCATCCGGTAGGTGTATGCCTCCACGAAGGTGGGGCCGCTGCCCTCGCGGGCACGCTGCAGGGCTGCCTGGCTGACCGCGTAGCAGGCGAGTACGTCGTTGCCGTCGACGCGGACACCGGGGAAACCGAACCCAGCGGCGCGCTGGTAGAGCGGGATGCGGCTCTGCCGCTCGATCGGCTCGGAGATCGCCCACTGGTTGTTCTGGCAGAAGAACACCACCGGGGCGTTGAACACCGAGGCATAGATGAAGGCCTCGTTGACGTCGCCCTGGCTGCTGGCACCGTCGCCGAAGTAGGCGACGACCGCGCCGTCCAAGGCCTCGTCACCGCTGCCGACGGCACCGTCGCGCTGCATGCCCATGGCGTACCCGGTGGCGTGCAGGGTCTGCGCGCCGATGACGATGGTGTAGAGCCCGAAGTTGGTCGCGCCGGGGTCCCAGGCGCCGTGGTCCACCCCGCGGAACAGGCCGAGGAGGTTGAGCGGGTCGACGCCGCGGCACCAGGCGACGCCGTGCTCGCGGTAGGTCGGGAAGACGAAGTCCTGCGGGGCCAGCGCACGGCCGGAGCCGATCTGCGCGGCCTCCTGCCCGAGCAGCTGCGCCCAGATGCCGAGCTCGCCATGGCGTTGCAGCGCGGTCGCCTCGACGTCGATGCGACGTGTCAGCGCCATGTCGCGATAGAAGCCCTTGATGGCGTCGTCGTCGAGGTCGAACGAGAAGTCGGGATGCTCGACGCGTTCACCCTCCGGCGTGAGCAGTTGGACGAGGCCGGCATCGGGCGCCGGTGTCGCAGATCGGGCCTGCACAGAGTCAGTCACTGCCACTCCTTTGTCCTGGTCGACGCGCGGGGTCGCCCGCGTCGCGGAGTCAACAACCTCGGACGCGTGACCGCACAGGGGTGGCGCACGCGCCCCGCGTCCACCCGGTCTGTGACGCCTGCCACAGCCCGGATATCGGGCCACGGTACCGAGTGACCCGGCGGCTGCCTAATCCCCCGTCCGGCGTGGTGGCCCGGGTCATGTCCGCCCCTTGGGCGGCTGTCTCAAAGTCGTGGATCGGTGTCCGGAAACGACGCGACGGCGTCACATCCAGCCCGTAGCATTGTCAGGAGTCAACCAAGGAGACGCTCATGTCGACCGGCCCGCCGACGAAACCGCTGCTGATCGCGCTCGCCCTGGGCATCGTGTACGTCGTGTGGGGCTCGACCTACCTGTTCATCCGGATCATGGTGGTCGACATGCCGCCGATGCTTTCGGCCGGAGGCCGGTATCTCGGTGGGGCCCTCGTTCTCGGCGCGGTGCTGTGTCTGCGGTCCGGCGCGCGCCGGCTGCGGGTCACCAGCGGCGAGCTCGCCGGGTGCGCCCTCCTCGGCCTGTTGCTCCCCGCCCTGGGCAACGGTGTCGTCACCATCGCGGAGCACCGCGGAGCACCCTCGGGCATCACCGCGCTGCTGATCGCCGCGGTGCCGCTGTGGGTGATGGTCTACCGGCTGGCTTCCGGCGACCGGCCCGGGCGGTGGACGGTCGCCGGCGTTCTGCTGGGCTTCGGCGGCCTCAGCTATCTGGTGCTGGCCACCGGGGTCGGCGGGCCGGTGCCGGTCGGTGCCGCGCTGCTGGTGGTGGCGGCGTCGATCGCCTGGTCCTTCGGCTCGTGGTTCCAGCCACGGCTGCGGCTGCCGCGCGACCCGTTCGTCACCACCGTGTGGGAGATGGTCTTCGGCGGCGCGATCCTGGCCGTCGCCGGTCTGGCCATGGGCGAGCAACTGCACCTGGGGTCGTACTCGGCCGCCTCCTGGTGGGCCTGGACGTATCTGGTCGTCATCGGGTCGGTGGTCGCGTTCTCGGCCTACGTGTGGGTGTTGGCCAACGCCCCGATCTCGCTGGTGGCGACCTATGCCTACGTCAACCCGGTGGTGGCGGTGTTCCTCGGCTGGCTCGTGCTCGCCGAGCCGGTGACGACCCCGGTGGTGCTGGGCGGCGCGGTCGTCGTGGCGTCGGTGGCGGTGGTCGTCGGGTCCGAGCGGCGCCCCCGGCGTACCCGAGGCTTCCCGGCGGGCGAGCCGGAGACGGCCCGCACCTGACGCCGCTGCGCGCGACTCGCCGCGCTGCGACGTCAGGCCAGCGAGTCCTGCCACGCCTGGTGCAGGTCGGCGAACCGCCCCGAGCCGGCCCGCACCAGCGCCGCGGGCGTGCCGTCCTCCACGATCTGGCCGTGCTCGAGCACCAGCACGCGGTCGGCGATCTCGACCGTCGACAGCCGGTGCGCGATGATCAGCGCGGTGCGGTCGGCGAGGATGGTGCGCAACGCGCGCTGCACCAGCCGCTCACTGGGCACGTCGAGCGACGACGTGGCCTCGTCGAGGATCAGCACGGCCGGGTCGGCGAGAAACGCGCGGGCGAACGCCACCAGCTGCCGCTGCCCCGCCGACAACCGGCCACCGCCGTTGCTGACGTGCGTCTGGTAGCCCTCCGGCAGCGCCGCGATGAAGTCGTGTGCGCCGATCGCCTGCGTAGCGGCGACCACCTCGGTGTCGCTGGCGTCGGGCCGCCCGACCCGGATGTTGTCGGCGACCGAGCCCGAGAACAGATAGTTCTCCTGCGTCACCATCACCACCGCCCGGCGCAGCGTGGGCTCGTCGAGGTCGCGGGCGTCCAGGCCGTCGATCAGCACCCGCCCGGAGGTGGGGTCGTAGAACCGGGAGACCAGCTTGGCGATCGTCGTCTTGCCGGCGCCGGTGGTGCCGACCAGCGCGAGCGTCTGGCCGGCGGGGACACTGAGGTCCAGACCTGGCAGCACCGGGCGCCCCTCGTCGTACTCGAAGCGCACCCGCTCCAGACGCACCTCGCCACGCGGGCGGTCCAGCGCGACCGGTGACGTGGGCTCGGCGACGGCCGGCTCCTCCTCGAGCACACCGGACAGCTTCTCCAGCGCCGCACTCGCCGACTGGAAGGTGTTGTAGAACTGCGAGATCTCCTGCATCGGCTCGAAGAACTGCCGCAGGTACAGCAGGAACGCCGCGAGCACACCGACCGTGACCTCGCCGTGGTAGGCGAGATAGGCGCCGTAGACCATCACGATCGCGATCGTGACGTTGCCGATCAGCTTGATGCCTGGCATGAAGAGCCCGACCAGCCGGAAGGACCTCAGCGTCGCCGCACGGTAGTCGCCGTTGACGGCTTCGAAGATCTCCTGGTTGCGCGGCTCGCGGCGGAAGGCCTGGACGGCCCGGATGCCGCCCATCGACTCCACGAAGGCCACGATCACGACCGCGACCGTCTCGCGGGTACGACGGTAGGCGTGTGCTGATGCCTTGCTGAACCACCAGGTCAGCAGCCACAACAGCGGGAAGCACCCGAGCGCCACCAGACCGAGGTGCACGTCGAGGTACAGCAGCAGCACCGCCGTGCCGATCAGGGTCAGCGCCGCGGTGACCAGGCCCTCGAAGCCGGTGTTGAGCATCTCGCTGATCGCGTCGACGTCGGAGGTGAGCCGCGAGATCACCCGCCCCGAGGTGTACCTGTCGTGGAACGAGGTGGACAGCCGCTGGAAGTGGTCGAAGACGCGGCGGCGCAGCGCCAGCAGCACGCGCTGGCCGACCTTGCCCGCCAGCAGCAGGAACGCGCGCCGGGTGAAGGCCTGGGTCACGGCCGCCAGCAGCACCGCGCCCACGACCGTGAGCAGGATCTGCGGGCCGGCGCCGGCGACGATCGGCGGGATGCCGGCGTCGATGCCGACCTTGACCAGATAGGGGATGGCGAGCCGGGCCGAGTTCTCGACCAGCACGATCGCGACGAGCACACCGAGGGTCCTGCGGTGCGGACGGATCAGCTCGCCGAGCAGCCGGCGCGACCGGGCGCGGAGCCGCACCGACGTCTGCTGGGAGATCTCGTCCTGCTGCTCGGCCGCGACCCCGCGCCAGTCCTGTGTCGAGGTCATCGCGCACCCTCGTCGACCAGCATCGTGTCGTCGGAGTCGGCGTCCTGGCCGAGCAGCTCGAGGTAGGCGGGCACGTCACGCAGCAGCTCGTGGTGGGTGCCGACGTGGGTGATCGTGCCGCCCTGCAGCAGCGCCACCTTGTCGGCCAGCATCACCGTGGACGCCCGGTGCGCGACGACGATGCCGGTCGCGTCGGCCAGCACCCGGCGCAGCGCGTCCTCGACCAGCGCCTCGGTGTGCACGTCGAGCGCCGACAAGGTGTCGTCGAGCACCAGGATCCGCGGCGCCGAGAGCACGGCACGGGCCAGGGCCAGGCGCTGCCGCTGACCCCCGGACAGCGACAGGCCCTGCTCGCCGATGCGGGTGTCGAGGCCCCAGGGCAGCTCGTGCACGAACCCCGCCTGGGCCACCTCCACCGCCTCGAGCAGCTCTGCCTCGGTGGCATCGGGCCGGCCCAGGGCGAGGTTCTCCCGGGCGCTCATGGAGAACAGCGTCGGCTCCTCGAACGCCGTGGCCACGACCGTGCGCAGCGACGACAGCCGCACGTCGCGCACGTCGGTGCCGTCGATCGTCACCCGGCCGCTGGTCACGTCGTGCAAGCGGGGCACCAGGGCCGTCAGCGTGGTCTTGCCGGCGCCGGTCGCCCCGACGATCGCCACGGTCTCGCCGGGTGCGACATCGAGCCACACGTCGCGCAGCACCGGCTCCTCCGCGCCGGGAAAGCTGAAGCCGACTCCCTCCAGCCGCAGATGGCCGCGGGCGTCGGTCAGCTCGTGCGGGCCGTCGGTGATCGAGGGCTCGGTGTCGAAGATCTCCAGCACGCGGTCGGCCGCCGTCATCGCCTCCTGGCCCATCGCCAGGATGAAGCCGAGCGCCTCGACCGGCCAGATCAGCTGCAGCATCAAGGTGGTGAGCGCGACCAGCGTGCCCTCGGTGATGTCGCCCTGGCCGACGGCCAGCGCACCGAGCAGCAGCACCAGTGCGAGCGCGAGGTTCGGGATCACCTCGAGCAGCGTCCAGAACCTCGACGACAGCCGCACCTTCTCGATGGAGGTGTCGTAGAGCCGGCGGGCGACGTCGTCGAACTTGTCGAAGGCGTAACGCCGCCGGCCGAAGGACTTGATCACCCGGATCCCGACCGCCGCCTCCTCGACCTGGGTCGCGACGTCGCCCTGCTCGTCCTGGACCTGCCGGGAGACCACGGTGTAGTTGCGCTCGAACCGCATCGACAGCGCCACGATGGGCACCGCGAAGACGCCGACGAGTACGCCGAGCGGCCAGTAGAGGTGCACCATCACCGCGACCGTGACCACGAGGGTCAAGATGTTGATGCCGAGGAACAGCAGGCCGAAGCCCATGAACCGGCGGATCGTGGCCAGGTCGGTGGTCACGCGCGACAGCAGCTGACCGCTCTGCCACCCGCTGTGGAAGGACATCGGCAGCCGCTGCAGGTGGGCGTAGAGGTCGTCACGGATGGTGGACTCCATGCCGATGACGGCCCGTGCCTGGATCCAGCGGCGCAGCAGGATCAGTGCCGCCTCGACGACGCCGAGGGCGAGAGCCAGCAGGCCCAGCGGCACGATCAGCCCGATCTCACCGGCAGCGACCGGGCCGTCGATGATCGCCTTGGTCACCAGCGGGATCGCGAGGCTCACGCCCACCCCCAGGGTGGCGCTGACGACCATCACGACCCAGTCCATCCGGTACGGCCGGAGGTAGGGCAGCAGGCGCCACAGTGAGTGGACGCCCGCGGCACGGGCGCCGGTATCGGTCCCGGGCGCAGACCTGGCGGAGTACGGCGGCATCGGTAGTGAGTGCACCCATCGGTGGGAACGGTCAGAGGCTGTAAGCAGCACTTTACCTCCGGCCCCTGACAGCGCCGATCCAGCGAACGGCTGGTGCGTCGCGCAACACCCTCGCCGACCTCCACCAGGCGTGGCGGGACTCGCTGGCCTGACGTCGTCCCGTGCCGCGGTCCGTGGCGACGCAGTCGCTCATGTCCGGTTCGCCTACATAACGGCGTAACGATGTCGATATTGAGCGTGTCCACGTCGGCATTCGTTGAGGATCGGAAATGGCGCCCACGACAACCGCGGCCACGGCGACGCCTCCGGCGAGCCGTGTCTTCGACGGCGTCACCTTCGCGATGGGGATGCTGATCTTCGCGGGCGCTGTGGCGTGGTTGCTCGGCGCGTGGCTGTCAGGGCCAGGGCCGGCCGCATGGTCTGCCCCGTGGTCGGCCGGATGGTCGGTCTGGTGGTCGACGTCGTGGCTGTACCTGCTCAGCCCACTGCTGGTGACCGTGGTGGCGCACTTTCCGGTCCTCTTGGACCGGGCCGACGGCGGCATCGAGATCGGCTTCGACTCCAGCGTGCTGATGTTCCTGCTGTGCATGCTGCCGGTCGCCGAAGCCCTCGTGCTGTGGTCGATCGGTGTCACGCTCACCCAGCTGACCACCGACAAACGACCGGCGGCGCGTCGCTTCAACATCGGCCTGGGCATCATCGGCGGAGCAGCCGCGGCCGGGATCATCACCGCGCTGCGCGGCGACGAGCTGAGCACCCCGCATGAGCTGGCAGCCGTCGCGTTGGGCGCCACGGGGTACTTCGCCATCGACTTCCTGCTCTCGGCGATCTCGGTGGGCCTGGAGGAGAGCTCGTCCGTGCTGCGGCAGGTGGTGCAGCCGGGGAGCGCGCTCGCCGTGGCCTGCTTCGTCCCGTTCGACTCGCTGGGCTATCTGGCTGCGGTGGTCGTGCGGTCGGCACCGACGTGGGCCGCCCTGCTTCTCGCCGTACCCCTGGCGACCTTGTTGGTCGCGACGCGGGCGGTGACCCGGGGCCAGGAGCACGCACGACGCCTCGCCGTGCTGTTCGACGCAGCCGTGCATGCGCAGGCACTGGCCGAGACGGGGAAGGCGCTCGATGTGATGGTGGAGGAGGCCCGCCGCCTGCTGCACGTGCCCCACGTCGAGGTGCGGTCGGCGCCGCCTGGGCCGCAGGAGATCGGTGCTGCGCTGCACGACGGTCATCGCGACCTCTGGATCGTGGCTCCCGCACGTCACCGAGCACGCTCGACGATCGCCGCAGACCGGCAGGCCCTGGAGGCGATGACGGCGGTGTGGTCCGATGCGTTCGCGCGGCTGCGCCTGACCGAGGACATGACCCATCTGGCCCGCCACGACGCGTTGACCGGGCTGCCCAACCGGGCGCTGCTGCTCGACCGGGTCGAGCAGGCGCTGCAGCTCTCGATGCGCCGGGGCACGGGGATCGCCCTGCTGTTCTGTGACCTCGACGGCTTCAAGCGGGTCAACGACCGTTTCGGGCACGCGGCCGGCGACGCCGTGCTGGTCGACGCCGCACAGCGGCTGTCCGGCTGTCTGCGCGAGTCCGACACCGTCGCTCGGCTGGGCGGAGACGAGTTCGCGATCCTGCTCCAAGACGTCACCTGCGACCAGGTGGAGACGACCTGCCGGCGCGTGCTGCAGGCGCTGGGATCGGGAGCCGAGGTGGCCGGCCATCTGGTGCCGCTGAGCACCAGCATCGGCGTGGCCATGGCTGAGACCGGCCAGACCGCCGCCCACCTGCTGCGCAACGCCGACATGGCGATGTACGAAGCGAAGGCGCTGGGCAAGGACCGCTCGGTGCGCTACGAGCGGGCGCTGGGCCGGGCACGCGTACGTCGGTTGGAGCTGGTGGAGTCACTCCGCGCGGCGGTCGCGGCGCGTGAGCTGCAGCTGGCCTACCAGCCCGTGGTAGACCTGCAGACCGGCCGGATCGTGGGCGTCGAGGCGCTGGCCCGGTGGAACTGCGACGGGGTCGCCGTCCCGCCCGATGCCTTCATCAGCGCCGCCGAGGAGAGCGGGCTGGTGGTCTCGCTCGGCGATCTGGTCCTCGATCTCGCCGCTGCGGACGCGGCGGCGCTGCGCCGTGCTGCCGGCGGATTCCTCAATATCGGCGTCAACGTCTCCGCCCAGCAGCTGTGCTGCGGATCGTTCGTGCAGAAGGTCGAGCAGACGGTGGCCCGCATGGACGGCGTCGGCCTGGTCCTGGAGATCACCGAGCGCGACTTCGTCAACGACCACGCCGGCGCCCTCGACACGATGGCGCGCCTCAGCGAGCAGGGCATCCCATTCGCCATCGACGATTTCGGGGTGGGGTTCTCCTCGATCGGCTATCTGCAGCACACGCCGGTGCGGATCATCAAGACCGACAAGTCGCTGTCCGCCGAGATCGACCGGGACGAGCGGGCCTGCGGGCTGCTGCGCTCGATCATGGTGATGGGTGAGGCGCTCGGACTCGACGTCGTCGTGGAGGGCATCGAGCGCGACTCCCAGATCGAGCACCTGCGCGACCACGTGGACGCCACGCTCGGGCAGGGCTACCTGCTGCACCGACCGCTGCCGCTGGACGCGGTCGTGCAGGTCCTGCGCAAGAACCGCGGCCGCACGGTCATTGCCCCCGCCGAGCTCACGAACTCGGCCTGACCAGCCATGTCGGGCCCCAGGCGGGATCAGCGGCGGGAGGTCATCGGCGCGGGAACTGCCTCGCCACGCCCAGGAAGATGTCGTTGGCCTCCGGCTCGCCGATCGTCACCCGGGCACCGTCGCCGGCGAACGGCCGCACCGTCACACCGGCAGACTCGCACGCCGCGGCGAAGTCGACCGTCGCCTCCCCGAGCGGCATCCACACGAAGTTCGCCTCGGTGTCGGGCACCTCCCAGCCCGCCGAACGCAGCCCGGAGAGCACCCGCTGCCGCTCGCCGACGATCATCTCGACCCGCTCCAGCAGCGCCGGCTCGGCGTGCAGTGAGGCGAGGGCTGCCTGCTGGGCGACGTGGGACACCCCGAACGGCAGGGCGCACTTGCGCACCGCCTCCGCGATCGGGGCGGGGGCCACCGCAAACCCCACCCGGAAACCGGCGAGTCCGTAGGCCTTGGAGAACGTGCGCAGCACGCAGACGTTGCCGCTCGACCGGTAGAGCTCCACCGCGTCGATCGTGTCGGGGTCGCGGACGAACTCGCGATAGGCCTCGTCGATGACCACCAGCACGTGCGGAGGCACCCGCTCGAGGAAGCCCAGCAGCTCCTCGCGGCGCACCGCCGGGCCGGTCGGGTTGTTGGGAGTGCAGACGATGACGACCTTCGTGCGCTCGGTGATCGCCTCAGCCATCGCGTCGAGGTCGTGCCGCGCGTCGGCCGTCAACGGCACCGTGACCGACACCCCGCCGGTGATCCCCACCGCGATCGGGTACGCCTCGAACGAGCGCCAGGCGTAGACGACCTCGTCCCCCTCGGCCACCAGGGCCTGGAGCAGGTGGTAGAACACCGCCACCGACCCGGTGCCGACGGCCAGGTCGTCGACGGGCACGTCGAACCGCTTGGCGAGGCCGTCGAGCAGGTCCACCGACCCCATGTCGGGGTATCGGTTCATCGCCGCGACCGCGGCCGCGGCCGACTCGAAGACCCCGGGCAGCGGCGGGTAGGGATTCTCGTTGCTCGACAGCTTGTAGGCTTGAGCCCCCTCGGCAGCGGCGGCGGGCCGGCCCGGCTTGTAGGTCGGGATCGACTCGAGGGCGGGGCGCGGGGCGGGTCCGGTCATGGCAGTCACGATATCGCCGCCTCGTGCGACGTACGGCGGCTGCCTTGTAGCCCGCCTTCCTGCGACGCAGCGACCTTCCGGCAGCAGCGGCACCCCGATTTGCCCGTTCTGCCCGATTTGGCGAGCCCACCCGGTGCAGGAAGGACGGGCCGCCGCAGGAAGGCCGGGCACCGAGCCGCCGGCCATCGCGGTCGTACGCGGACGACTGGTGGGTAGATTCGGCAGGGTGAGACGACTGCACATCGTCACGGGCAAGGGCGGCACCGGCAAGTCGACAGTGGCGGCCGCGCTCGCCCTGGCGCTTGCCTACGGCGGCAACAAGGTGCTGCTGGCCGAGGCGGAGGGCCGGCAGGGCATCGCGCAGATGTTCGACGTCGCCCCCCTGCCGTACGCCGAGAAGCGGGTCGCGGTCGCCCCGGGCGGCGGCGACGTCTATGCGCTCGCCATCGACCCGGAGGCCGCGCTGCTGGAGTACCTCGACATCTACTACCGGCTCGGCCGTGCCGGCAAGGCGCTCGACCGCTTCGGCGCGATCGACTTCGCGACCACGATCGCGCCCGGCCTGCGCGACGTACTCCTGACCGGCAAGCTCTACGAGGCGGTGCGGCGCCGGGTACGCAAGGGCCACGAGGAGCGCGTGTACGACGCGGTGGTGCTCGATGCGCCGCCCACCGGCCGGATCACCCGGTTCCTCAACGTCAACGCCGAGATGGCGGGCCTGGCCAGGGTCGGCCCCGTGCACCACCAGGCCGACTCCATCATGACCATGCTGCGCTCGCAGCAGACCGCGGTCCACCTCGTCACGGTGCTCGAGGAGATGCCGGTGCAGGAGACCGCCGACACCATCGGCGAGCTCACCGAGACGCGGCTGCCGCTGGGCTCGGTGGTGGTCAACCTGCTGCGCCGGGGAAGTCTCGACGACCGGGCGCTGGCCGCGGCCGAAGTCGGCAGGCTCCCGGCCGAGGGCATCCGAGCGGGGCTGGAGGCGGCCGGCCTCGGCTCCGACCCGGAGTCGACGAGCACGGTCGTAAACGGGCTGCAGGCGCTGGGGCAGGCGCACGCCGAACGCGCGCTGCTGGAGCAGGAGCAGCGCAGGGTGGTCGACAAACTGGGCCTACCCGTGGTCGAGCTGCCACGGCTCAACGAGTCGATCGATCTCGGCTGCCTGTACGAGCTCGCCGAGGACCTGCGCGAGGGAGGACTGGCATGACGCCCCCGGCATCCCATCGACCCCGGGTCGGCCCGTTGGCCGGCCGGCCGCACGACGTGCAGCCGCTCGACATCGACCGGCTGCTCGCCGATGCCGGCACCGGCATCATCGTGTGCTGCGGCGCGGGCGGCGTCGGCAAGACGACCACGTCGGCCGCACTGGCGACGCGGGCGGCCGAGCAGGGCCGCAAGGTGGTGGTGCTGACGATCGACCCCGCCCGCAGGCTCGCACAGTCGATCGGGCTCACCGAGCTCGACAACACGCCGAGGCCGGTCGGCGGCATCGACGCCCGCAACGGCGGCAGCCTCGACGCGATGATGTTGGACATGAAACGCACCTTCGACGAGGTGGTCGAGGCGCACGCCAGCCCGGCGAAGGCACGACAGGTGCTGGCCAACCCCTTCTACCAGGCCGTGTCCAGCTCGTTCGCGGGCACGCAGGAATACATGGCGATGGAGAAGCTGGGCCAGCTGCGCGCCGATGCGCAGCGCACCGGCCGCTGGGACCTGATCGTGGTCGACACCCCGCCGTCCCGGTCGGCACTGGACTTCCTCGACGCACCGGAGCGGCTCGCGTCGTTTCTCGACGGCCGGTTCATCCGGCTGCTGGTCGCACCGGCGAAGGGCCCGGTGCGGCTGCTGTCCGCGGGCCTCGGCGTGTTCACCAGCGTGATGACCAAGGTCCTCGGCGCCCAGCTGCTGCGGGACGCGCAGACGTTCGTCGCCGCCTTCGACACCTTGTTCGGTGGGTTCCGCGCCCGCGCCGAGCAGACCTACCGGCTGCTGCAGACCCCGGGTACGGCGTTCCTCGTGGTCGCTGCTCCGCAGTCGGACGCGCTGCGTGAGGCGGCGTACTTCGTCGAGCGGCTCGACGAGGAGCGGATGCCGCTGGCCGGCCTGGTGCTCAACCGGGTCACCACCGACGCGGTACCCGGCCTGGACGGCGGCGACGCCGAAGCCGCGGCCGGCCGTCTCGAGCGCAGCGGCGAGCATCCGGTCACCATGCAGCTGCTGCGGCTGCACGCCGAGCAGACGGCGACCGCACGACGCGAGGCGCATCTGCACCGTCGCTTCAGCGGCGCGCACCCACAGGTGCCCACGGTCGCGGTGCCAACCTTGGCCGGCGACGTGCACGACGTCGACGGCCTGCGGCACGTCGGTGCGCTGCTCGCCGCGGGCTGAGCCTGCCCGGGACGCGCGGCTCCCCCCTCCTGGAGCCGCGGGCCCCCGTGCGCGCTCAGGCGCTGACGGCCGCCCCGGTGTAGCGCACGTGCTCGTCCCGCGCCGCCTCCAGCAGGGCGCGCCACGAGGTGACGTTGGGACGCCGGCGCAGCAGCGCACGCCGCTCACGCTCGGTGAGGCCGCCCCAGACCCCCCACTCGATTTCGTTGTCGAGCGCCTCCGCGAGGCACTCGGTGCGCACCGGGCAACCCTGGCAGAGCTGCTTGGCCCGGTTCTGCGCTGCTCCCTTTACGAAAAGCTCGTCCGGAGCCTGCGCCTTGCACGCGGCCGCTCCGGCCCAGTCGTCATTCCACATAGCAAACCTCGCCCTCCCGAGATGATGGGCAAAACATGCGCCGACGGTCCGCGTCAAAATTCGGACATTGCCGACGACAACGACCCTAGGGACAGCAGCCGGGCAGCGGCAGACACGCTCGGGTGAAGTTTAAATAGTCCGTTCGGACTATCCGCTCGCCTCGGCCACTCGCGCGAATGTGAACGATCTGGATCCAGCCCGTACGCTGGCAGGCATGTCGAGGCTCAAACAGCAGGCCGGTGCGGTACCTGCACTTGCGGTCATGCTAGGCGTCAGCGTGCTCACGGGCGTACTCATCGCCGGACTTGCCCTGCCCTTCGCCGGACTGCTCGGCGTCGGCGCCTCCGAGGCACGCCAGGTCGCGAACGCGATGCCGATCAAGCTCGAAGACGCGCCGTCGCCCGAGCGCACCCGCATCCTCGGGTCCAGGGGCAAGACCCTGGCCACGATCTACGACGAAAACCGGGTCGAGCTGGACTCCCTCGACGACATCGCGCCGGTGATGCGCCACGCGATCATCGCGATCGAGGACCACCGATTCCGCACCCACGGCGCACTGGACGTCGAGGGCACCATGCGTGCCCTGGTCGCGAACCAGGCCGCCGGCGGCGTCACGCAGGGCGGGTCGTCGATCACCCAGCAGCTGGTGAAGATGACGCTGCTCGAGCAGGCGGACACCGACGCCGAGCGCGCCGCGGCCACGGCCGACACCTATGGCCGCAAGCTGCGTGAGCTGCGCTACGCACTGTGGGTCGAGCAGCACCGCTCCAAGGACGAGATCCTGCTCGACTATCTCAACATCGCCTACTTCGGTGACGGCGCGTACGGCATCGAGGCCGCCGCGCAGCACTACTTCGGGGTGTCCGCCAAGCAGCTGAAGCTCCGGCAGGCCGCCATGCTCGCCGGCCTGGTCAAGAATCCGTCGGGCTATGACCCCACCAACAGCCCCGAGCGGGCCACCGCCCGCCGCAACACCGTGCTCAACCGGATGGCCAGCCTGGACAAGATCACTCGCGGCGAGGCGCGCAAGGCCAAGAAGAAGCCGCTCGGGCTCGACGTCCACAGCACCGCCAACGGCTGCGTGAGCTCCAAGGCGGAGTTCTTCTGTGACTACGTGCGGGCCTGGCTGCTGACTCAGCCCGCCCTCGGCAAGAGCGTCGAGGACCGCGACCGGCTGATCAGCCGCGGCGGCCTGACCGTGCACACGACGCTCGACATGCGCTTCCAGAAGGCGGCGGAGAAGGCGGTGCACGAGGCGGTCTACCCCAAGAACAACGCGATCGGCGCCCTGGCCATGGTCGAGCCCGGCACCGGTTACGTGAAGGCGATCGCCCAGTCGCGCCCGATGGGCAACGACAAGGCCAAGGGTGAAACGTTCTTCAACTACATCGTCCCGGAGAAGTACTCGCCGAACAACGGCGGTTTCCAGGCCGGGTCGACGTTCAAGGCCTTCGTGCTGGCCGCCGCGATCGAGCAGGGCATGAACATGCGGGAGCAGATCTACTCCCCGTCGAGCATGACCCTTGACGCCGACAGCTATGAAGCCAAGACCTGCCCGAAGAAGAACCTGGCCGGCACCTGGAACGTCGGCAACTCCACCCGCAGCGGTTACATGGACATGTACTCCGGCACCCGGTGGTCGGTGAACACCTACTTCGCGCAGCTGGAGCGGCGCGTCGGACTGTGCAAGTCGTGGCGGATGGCGCAGGACATGGGCATCGCCGACCCCGGCGACATGGTGCCCTCGTGGACGCTGGGCACGACGCCGGTGACGCCGATCGAGATGGCCGAGGCCTACGCGACCTTCGCCGCCCGCGGCAAGCACTGCACCTCGCTGCCGGTCACCAAGGTGCTGGACCGCAACGGCAAGGAGATCGACGTCGCGGGCAAGGACTGCGAGCGGGTGATGAAGAAGTCCACTGCTGACGCTGTGAATGACGTGCTGCGCGGCGTCATCGAGGGGGGCTTCGCCGATGCCTACCAGCTCAACTCCCCCGCGGCCGGTAAGACCGGAACCATCAACGACAGCATGGCCGTGTGGTTCATGGGCTACACCCCGGAGCTGTCCACCGCGGCGATGATCGCCGGAGCCAACGCCGAAGGCCACTGGGTCACCCTCAACGGGCAGACCGTGGGCGGCAGCTACATCAGCCACGCCTCGGGCACCGGTCAGGCGGCGCCGATGTGGTACGACGCGATGAGCGTGATCCAGAAGTGGCTGCCGAACACCGGCTTCAAGAAGCCGAACCCGGAGACGGTCAACGGCGTACCCGTCACCGTTCCGTCGGTCGGTGGCATGACGCCGGAGGCGGCCAAGCGGCTGCTGAAGGCCAAGGGCTTCACCCCGGTGGTCTCCAGCGGCCAGGTCGACTCCTCCTACAGCGCCGGCACCGTGGCCTACACCTCGCCGGGCTCCTACGACCAGGGTTACTCGGGCGAGACGGTCACGATCTACGTCTCCGACGGCACGCCGTACGTGCCACCGCCCCCGCCCCCTGAGCCCGAGTACACCCCACCACCCCCGGACCCGAGCCCCACCCCGGAGCCGAAGCCGGAACCCAAGCCGTCCCCGAAGCCCAAGCCATCGCCGACGCCTGAGCGCAACCGTGCGGGCAACAACGGTGGCGGCGGCAACGAAGCCAGTGGGAACCGTGGTGGCGGCGGCAACAACGACCGCAATGGCGTCAGGCCAGAGCGTTCAGAGCCACCGGCACCCCGCGGTGACGGTGACAACAACGGCGGCGGCAACGGTGCCGGCGGCAATAACGGCAACGGC
>DASSKO010000035.1:0-2118 GCA_035690425.1 Nocardioidaceae bacterium | reverse complement strand
GCTCGCCGTCGTGGGCTCGGTGCTGATCACCGGCGTCATCTACGTCGCGCTGCAGGCCGCCTTCATCGGCAGCCTGGACCCGAGCATCCTGGCCAAGAGCGGCTCCTGGGCCAAGCTGTCCTTCGCGAACGACTTCGGCCCGCTTGCTGCGCTGGCGACCCTGCTCGGGCTGACCTGGCTGGCCGTGCTGCTCTACATCGACGCCATCGTGTCGCCCGGTGACACCGGCTTCATCTACACCACCGTCACGGCCCGGATCTCCTACGCGATGGGGCGCAACAACAACGCCCCGAAGAGCCTGGCGAAGACGACCAGCCGTGGCGTGCCGCTCGTCGGTCTGATCGTGGCCTTCGTCGTCGGGCTCATCGCGTTCCTGCCGTTCCCGAGCTGGCAGCAGCTGGTCGGGTTCATCACCTCCGCCACGGTGATGTCCTTCGCCTCCGGCCCGCTCGTGCTGACCGCGATGCGCAAGCAGATCCCGGACCAGCACCGGCCGTTCCGGGTGCCCGGCGGCCACATCATCCCGGTGCTGGCGTTCTGGTCGTCCAACCTCATCGTCTACTGGTCGGGTTGGACCACCGTCTGGAAGCTCATGGTGGCCGTGCTGATCGGGATCGTGCTGCTGGCGTTCTTCCAGCTGCGCAAGGACACCCCGCCGATCGACTTCGCGTCGGGGGCGGGCTGGTACCTGCCCTGGCTCGGCGGCCTGACGCTCGTGTCCTGGCTCGGCGACTACGGCGGCATCGGCGTCCTCGGGTTCGGTGTGTCGATCGTGGTGCTGCTCGCGCTGTCGGTCCTGATCTACGCGATCGCCCAGTGGGTCTGCCTGCACCCCGACCGGGTGCAGGAGCACATCGACCAGTCGGTCGCCGCGGCCGAGATCGAGGAGGAGGAAGTGGGTGCCGCCACCGGCCACTGAGGCTGCGAGATAGCCTCCCCACGACGGGCGATCGTGAGGAGGTCCCGTGGCGCCACCCCCTTCGCCGACGGCCCTGCAGGAGCTGGCCGGCTCGCTCCGGGGCAGTCGCTTGGTGACCGACCGCGACGTGATGGACGCCTACCGGCGCGACCACGCCCACCTGGTGGTCCCCGGCTGGCCCTGTGCGGTGCTGCTCGCCGACAGCGCCGCCGACGTCGCCACGGCACTGCGCTGGGCGAACGAGCGAGCGCTGCCCGTGGTCGCGCGCGGGGCGGGCACCGGCCTCGCGGGCGGGGCGGCGGCGCTCGACGGTTGCCTGGTCGTGTCCCTGGCCGGCATGGACGCGATCCGCGAGCTCAGCACCGACGACATGTATGCCGTGGTGGAGCCGGGGGTCGTCAACGCGGACCTGGGTCGCGCGGCAGGTGAGGTCGGCCTCATGTATGCGCCCGACCCGTCCAGCTACGAGATCTCCACGATCGGCGGCAACCTCGCGACCAACGCCGGCGGGCTGCGCTGTGTGAAGTACGGCGTCACCCGGGACTCCGTCCTCGGCCTCGAGGTGGTCCTCGCCGACGGGCGGATCATCCACACCGGCCGACGGACCGTGAAGGGAGTCGCGGGGCTCGACCTGACCAGTCTGTTCGTCGGGTCGGAGGGCACCCTGGGCATCGTCACGAGTGCCACGTTGCGGCTGCGGCCGCTGCCGCCGGTGGACCCGGTGACGATCGTCGGCAGCTTCCCGTCCCTGCGCGCGGCCGCGGAAGCCGTGTCGGCCGTCGTGCGGGAGGGGATCGGCCCGAGCCTGCTCGAGCTCCTCGACCGCCACACGCTGCGGGCGATCTACGACTGGAAGCACATGGACCTCGACGACGACACGGAGGCCATGCTCATCGCGCAGCTCGACTCGGCGGACGCCACGGAAGTCGCCGCGCGGGTCCGGGACGAGTTCTACCGCGCGGGAGCCGACTTCGTCGCGGTCTCCAGCGACCGGGCCGAGGCGGCACAGCTTCTGGAGGTGCGGCGCCTGGCCTACCCGGCGGCGGAACGGCTGGGGCGGTGCCTCGTCGAGGACGTCGGCGTGCCCCCGTCCCGGCTGCCCGAGATGATCGAGGCGATCGAGCGGACCGCGGCCGAGCACGGCGTGACGATCCTGACGGTCGCCCACGCGGGCGACGGCAACCTGCACCCGGTCTTCG
>DASSKO010000034.1:0-13148 GCA_035690425.1 Nocardioidaceae bacterium | reverse complement strand
CAGGTGGAGTTCTGGCAGGGCCGCTCCCACCGGATGCACGACCGGCTGCGCTACCGCCGTACCGCGGATGGCTGGCTGGTCGAGCGCCTGGCGCCATGAGGCCGCACGCGAGGAGCCCCCGCTGTCGGAACTCGATGTCACACTGATCGAACAAGCCTTCGACAGGGTGTCGCGGCCGCGCGGCGATGCGATGACACGTCATGATTGGCGGGGCAGATGGCACGACACAGACAGGGTGAGCTGTTGAGCATTGCGGAGGTCGACCTCGACGCCGAGCGCCTAGGTGCCACGCGTCCGGACGGTGCGGCTCACGGTGTCGTGTTCACGCGGCGCTGGGTCGTGGACCTGATCCTGGACCTGGCCGGTTATACGACTGATCGAGACCTTGCTGCGCTGACAGCCGTGGAGCCCGCCTGCGGCTCCGGGGCATTCCTGCTGCCGATGATCGAGCGGCTGATCGCGAGTTGTCAGCGTCATGGCAGAGGGATTCACGAGGCGATGGGCTCACTCGTTGCCTTCGACCTGGTGCCCGGACACGTGGCGGCGGCTCGCCAAGCCGTCTCCGACGAGCTGCTGCGGCACTCCATCCCGCAAGCGACCGCGACCGAGATGGCGACGCACTGGGTGCGGGAGGGGGACTTCATCCTCCAGTCCCACATCCGGCCGGAGTCGGCCGACTTCGTCATCGGTAATCCTCCCTACGTCCGGTTGGAGGCTCTTCCGGAGCATCGTCTGCGTGCCTACCGAAATCGCTGCCGCACCATGTCGGGCCGGGCGGACCTGTTCGTCGGGTTCTATGAGGTGGGACTGGCTGCCTTGCGGGCCGACGGAGTCCTGGCATATATCTGCGCCGACCGGTGGATGCGCAACTCATACGGGAGGGCTCTGCGGGAGCTCGTCGACCGGAATTACTCGGTGGAGTCGGTGACGGTCGCCCACGATGTCGACGCCTTCGAGGCCGACGTGTCCGCCTATCCCGCGATCACCGTGATGAGGAGGGCAAAGCAAGGATCGGTCGTCGTCGCGGAGGCCAATGCCGCGTTCTCGGAGGACTCGGCGCGAGAGCTCGTCGACTGGTGCAGCCGGCCCTTCGATGGGCCGATCAGCCGAGGTGGAGTTCATGCCACCCGCTTAGACGGGTGGTTCTCCGGCGGGGCATCCTGGCCGACGGGGAGTCCCGAGCGGTTGGCGGTGCTCGCCGATATCGAGGAACGGCTTCCCCTGCTCGAGGACGTGACCACGGGGACCAGGCTAGGAGTGGGAGTCGCGACCGGAGCCGACCGGTTGTTCGTCACTCAGGACCCGGACCTGGTTGAGCGGTCGCAGATGCTTCCCCTGGCCATGGTCCGCGACACACGCAGTGGGGAGTTTCAGTGGTCTGGGAATTACCTCGTGAGTCCGTGGGATGACCACGGCCCGGTAGACCTTGCCGCTTTTCCGAAGCTGGCCGGATACTACGCGTCGCATGAAGCCAATCTGCGTCGGCGCAGTGTCGCTCAGCGCCAGCCGGTCTGGTATCGGACCATTGACCGCGTGAACAGTTCTTTGACCGATGCGCCCAAGCTGCTCTTTGCTGATATGAACTCGCGTATATGGCCGGTGCTGGAAGCGGGGGGCCACTATCCGCACCATAACCTGTATTGGCTGACGAGCAGCCAATGGGATCTCAAGGTTCTCGGCGGCCTGCTGTTGAGCGACATCGCCGAGATGTTTGTGTCGACCTACTGCGTCAAAATGCGTGGTGGCACTCTCCGGTTCCAGGCACAGTACTTGCGTCGCATCCGTGTGCCAAGATATGCAGACATCTCGTCTGAGGATCGGGCGGCACTTGTCGAGGCGTTCGATCGCAGATGCACGGCAGCCGCGACGGCCGTGGCTCTACGGCTATACGGCATCGACCAGTTGCCGATGTGACAGCATGCCGGCAGGCTCGCCGGCGTCGGAGGTCTGGTTTGGTTTCAGTAAAGGCGCAAGGATGGCGACTTTTCGATGAGTTGATCTATCGGGCCGAGACCACGCCGGCCGAGCCCAACCCGTGGTGCGTGTCCCACGACGGTGGCGACCTTCTTTATCGACCGGACTATGCGACGCTGTGTTGGTTGCTGGCGGTGCCGAGGCTGTTGAATGCCACGTCGCAGTCGGGGGTACCCGCTCTCGCGCTCGATGTGTGGACTTCCTACGAGCTGCGGCGGGCAGGATTTGCCCGAGACGCCGTATGGCCGCGCCCGGCTGCACCGCGAGTGCTGCCAACTGAGGTCGCGGCACTGCTGTCGGCGTTGCCGGCGCGTCAACGGACGGCATTGGAGGCGCGGATCGCCAAGGGAGATGTGAAGGGGGCAGTCGCGGCCAGCGCGAACGTCCTCGGCAAGAACTACGTCAAGCAGGTGGACGTCGTCATCAGCGCCTGGAACACCGGGCCGGAGCTGATGGTGTCTACAAAGCGCATGGATTCGTCGTTTGGCAAGAACGCTGCCAACCGTGTCGAGGAAAGCTACGGTGACGCGAAGAACCTTCGACTGAGGCACCCGCAGTCAGCGCTCGGATTCCTGTATGGCCTCAGGTCGAAGGCACTGGCGCAGGAGCCGGACAAGCCCGACTGGCTGATCGACCTGCTGACCAAGTTGGGCAAGGAGGACGATGCATACGATGCCGTCGGTCTGGTCATCCCCGACTGGCTCGACAGTGCTCCTGCGGACGATCCCGACGATGGCGGGACGGACGATGATGACGATCCCCTGGTCGAAGCGGGTGTGGTGACGACGAACACTGACGCCGGGGAGGCGGCAAACCTCTCACAGAACGCGCTGTCGGAACTGGTCGCCCAGCTAACCCCGGTGGGGCTGCGTCGCGACGCGGTGCCCGCCGAACTGGATCCTGGCCGGTTCTTCGGGGTCATGGTTCGCAGAGTGCTCGACAGCTGCCCGGTCAACTTCCACCGGGTCGTGCGCAGCAAGATGTCCAACCCGAGCAGTGCACCAATGCCGACTCCGTAGACAGCCACCTCGGCGGTAGCGGATCCGGCCGGCAACCTGCGCCGGACAAGCAGCGACCCGCGGGCTTCCTGCCTTGTCGGCAGGGCAACCGGGGGACTGTCCGGTGCGCCCGCGGGTCGGGTGACTGCTTATGGATTGCCAGCCGCTCTGTACGGCGTGGCCGGTGGAGCTGCTAGCGAGCAGCCACCTCACGAGTCCGCAAAGAATTCATCTGCTGGACCACCTCCTTTCCCGTGTACGGCGAGATTACGTCCAGTGCCGCAGGCACGCAAGGATTTATCCCGGCCGCCGGAACGCGTCCCTCACGTGTCCCTCACCGACCGGGGTGGAACCAGGCCGCGGTGTCGGCAGCGAGCGTCCCGGTGCGCGCCTGCTGCTCGGCACCGGTGGCCAGCACCAGCGTGCTCGGGTCGACGAGGTCGCTGATGTCGGCGCTCGTCGACCCGCAGTTGACCGCGCACACGAGGGCGTCACGGCGTAGGGCCAGCACGTCGTCGGACCGGGAGATGAACTCGACGCCGGTGCCGAGCTCGTGCAGCAGCTCGTGGCGCACCGCCAGCAGGCGCTGGTAGAGCGCCAGCGTGGAGTCGTCGTCGTGCTCCTGTGCGGCGACGCTGAGCTGCGCCCACAGGTCGGGTTGCGGCAGCCACGGCGTGGCACCGTCGGGGCCGAAGCCGTACGGCGGGGCGTCACCGCTCCAGGGCATCGGCACCCGGCACCCGTCGCGCCCGACTCCGCGGCCGCGCAGCCAGGTGGGGTCCTGTCGCGCACTCTCGGGTACGGCGACCTGCGGCAGCCCGAGCTCCTCACCGGCGTAGATGTAGGCCGATCCCGGCAGCGCCAGCATCATCGCGGTGGCCGCTCGCGCCCGTGCCAACCCGACCGCGCCACCACCGAAGCGCGACACGTGCCGGTCGACGTCGTGGTTGCTGAGCACCCAGGTCGGTGTCGCGCCGACGGGGTCGACCGCGGCGAAGGTCTCCTCGACGACGCGGCGGAACTCAGCAGCCGACCACTCGCTCTCCAGCCAGTGGAAGTTGAACGCCTGCTGCAGCTCGTCGTCTCGGACGTAGCGGGCCATGGCCTCCGCGTTGTCGACCCATGCCTCGGCGACGGCCATCCGGTCGCCGTCGTAGGAGGCCAGCACCCGATGCCACCGGCGGTAGACCTCGTGCACGCCCGGCTGGTCCCAGTAGGGGCGCCCGCGCTCGGCCATCGCCTCGTCGATGCCGCCGCCCGTGGTCCCTTCGGCCAGCGCCGGGTCGGCGTCGGGTAGTCCGGGTGCCTTGATCAGTCCGTGGGCCACGTCGACCCGGAAGCCGTTGACTCCGCGGTCGAGCCAGAACCGCAGGATCGACTCGAACTCGTCGCCGACCTCCGGGTTGTTCCAGTCGAAGTCGGGCTGGCGCGCGTCGAACAGGTGCAGGTACCACTGTCCGTCGGAGACTCGGGTCCAGGCCGGACCGCCGAAGACCGACTGCCAGTTGTTGGGCGGCTCGGTGCCGTCTTTGCCCCGACCGTCACGGAAGATGTAGCGAGCCCGCTCCGGGCTGCCCGGCGCGGCGGCCAGCGCGGCCCGGAACCACGCGTGCTCATCCGAGGAGTGGTTCGGGACCAGGTCGATGATCACGCGGATGCCCAGGTGGTGCGCGCTCGCCAGCATCTCGTCGAAGTCGTCCAAGGTGCCGAACAGGTCGTCGACGTCGCGGTAGTCGGCCACGTCGTAGCCGTGGTCGGCCTGGGGCGAACGGTAGAAGGGTGTCAGCCAGATCGCGTCGACGCCGAGCCCCGCGAGGTAAGGCAGCCGAGAGGTGATGCCGGCGATATCGCCGATGCCGTCACCGTTGGCGTCGGCAAAGCTGCGCACGTAGATCTGGTAGAAGACGGCGTCCTGCCACCATCGCCAGCGTGTCGAGTCCGCGCTCGGCCGTGAGTCCAGGTCGGCGTGGGTGCCGGTGCCAGTAGCGGGTGGGGTGTCGGCCACGGCGGTTCCTCCGGGGGTGGTCGTGCGCAGGTCTGGGCCGGTGCCGGCCAGGACCTGTCCTGTATCTGTGCTGTCTTGGACACACTACGTGTCCGAGACAGCGGGCGGTCGATCGCCGGCCCGCTGAGGGAGGCGTCAGCCGAACGCGGCGGGGTCCACCGCGATCCAGACGTGCTCGGCCCGGGCGACCACCCGGCCGTCGGAGTCGTAGATCGTGGTGGCCGTGTGGGTCTTGCGACCCGCCTCGCCGAGCAGCCGGCCCATCACGACGTGCCGTTCGCCGACCTCGACCCGGCCGTCGATCTGCGCGGTGATCTCGCCGAGCACCATCGGCCGGCCCTGCAGGTCTGCGGTCCACCCACCGGGGCAGTCCAGCGCCGCCCACACGAACTCCTCGCCCACCAGACCCTCGCCGTCGTCGAGGGACGCGTCCGGACTCCACGTGCACGCCGTACTCCGGCCGGGCACGGGGCCGGGAGCCAGCCGAAGCCCGTCGCCGGGCTCGCGGTCGGGGCCGCAGGTGAAGCAGGTGGGGAAGGGGTGCGCGCGCAGTCCGGCGTACTGCTGCTCGGCCTCGCAGGCGTCGGCCAGGGTGACGGCGTCGACCGGGGTGATGTCGGCCTCGACGGTCTGTGCCTCGGCGACCAGGTCGGCGCCGTGCAGCAGCCGCGCGCTCGTCACGGCGCCTTCCACGGGGTCGGGGAGCAGGTGCACGGAGAGGTCGACGTCGAGCGGTGTAGGCAACCGCAACCGCACCCGTACCCCGCTGCGCGGGCCGGTCGGCAGCCGGGCTGCAAGCAGGCCGGCGGTGTAGCCGCCGTTGCCGGAGCGCGGTGGCCCACAGAACCGGGAGGCGACGGTGAGGGTGCGGGTCCTCGCCGGCGTGCCGGTCCGGGCGTCGCCTGGTGCGTCGGTCTGGGTGTCGATCTGGGCATCCATCTGACCGCCCAGGCTAACGCGGGCACCCCGCGGTCCGCACGCGTTCGGCTCCACGGCGTACGTCGGCACCCCGGCGGGTACGGCGATGCATGACAGAATGGACAGGTGAGCGACCTGATCGACACCACCGAGATGTACCTGCGGACGATCCTCGACCTGGAGGAGGAGGGGATCACTCCGTTGCGCGCCCGCATCGCCGAGCGCCTGCACCAGTCCGGCCCCACGGTCAGCCAGACAGCGGCTCGGATGGAGCGCGACGGGCTGCTCACCGTCGAGGGCGACCGTCACCTCGAGCTCACCGACCACGGCCGGATGCTGGCCGTTCGGGTGATGCGCAAGCACCGGCTCGCGGAGCTGCTGCTCACCGACGTCATCGGCCTGGACTGGGAGTTCGTGCACGCGGAGGCCTGCCGCTGGGAGCACGTAATGTCCGAGCAGGTGGAGCGTCGGCTCTTCGAGATGCTGGGTCGTCCGACCAAGTCGCCCTACGGAAACCCGATCCCCGGCCTGGACGAGTTCGGCAACGGAGCTTTGCACGAGCGCTTCATGGACGACGTGGAGCAGCTCGACCAGGTGGTGCCGGCCGACGAGGACACGCCGGTGGCGGTCACCGTCCAGCGCATCGGCGAGCCGATCCAGACCGACGAGCAGCTGATGGGTGCGTTGCGGCGAGTCGGTGCCCAGCCCGACAAGGTCGTCAAGGTCGCCCGCGGGGCCGAGGGGGTCCTGATCGGCAGCGGTGGCGAGATGGCGGAGATCGACCTCGACGCCGCGTCACACGTGTTCGTGCGTCGGGCCTGAGCTGGTCTGAGTCGGCGCGCCGATGACGGACTGGCCGAGTTACCTCGCCGGGTTCCATGCCGCGCATCCCGGAATCACCGAGCAGGTGCTGAGCCGCAGTTGCCGGGGCGGCATGACGCCGTACACCTGGCTGGCCCGAGCCGTCTCCGGTCCGCGCGTGCTCGACCTGGCCTGCGGCAACGGCGCGCTCGGTGGGGTGATCGGGGAAGCGCCGGCACGCACCGGCGCGCCCACCTGTGTGGTGGGTGCCGACGTCTCGCTCCCAGAGCTGCGCGCGGGTCGCCGTGCGGGGCGCGACCAGCCGCTCGTCTGTGCCGATGCGCTGCGACTGCCGTTTGCCGTCGCCGCCTTCGATGCTGTGGTCTGCTCAGCCGGCCTGATGGTGCTCACCGACGTCGACGCGGGCCTCGCCGAAGTCGCCCGGCTGCTGCGCCCCGGTGGTGTCTTCGCCGCCACCGTCCCGTCCGCCGTACCGCTGCGAGCCCAGGACATGCGGCGCCTCGCCCCGCTGACGGCACGGCTGCGCACGACCCCCCAGTTCCCGGCCGGTGGTGAGCTGACCGGGCTGAGCGCAGCACTGGAGCGGGCCGGGCTGACGGCCTTGGAGGACGCGCGGGAGCGCTTCGGCTTCACCGTGCACACTGCGGAGGACGCCCGGCTGCTGCTGCGCTCGCTCTACCTGCCGGGTACGCCGGACCGGCGCCGCGAGAATGCCGCGGCCTGGCTGTCCGAGCGCGCCGCGGCAGCCGGTGCGGACGGTTTCGAGATCGCCGTACCGGTAAGACGTGTCGTCGCCTTGCGGGCCTAACACGAACTGTGGCACCCGATTGGCCCGGACCCGCGGAGACGATGTTGACTAGGGCGATGAGTCGGGAGGGCATTCAGATCGACGTCGCGGGGCTGACCAAACGGTTCGGGCCCGTGCATGCGGTCTCGGACATGGCATTCAGCGTCCGGCCGGGGCGGGTGACCGGGTTCCTCGGTCCCAACGGTGCGGGCAAGACCACCACGTTGCGGATGGTCCTGGGGCTCGTGACACCCACCAGCGGCACGGCCCTGATCGGCGGCCGCAGCTACCGGGACCTCGACAACCCCATCGGCACCGTGGGTGCGGCGTTGGAGGCCGCCAGCTTCCATCCGGGCCGCAGCGCACGCAACCACCTCAAGGTGATGGCCCGCGCCGCCGGTGTTCAGGACAGCCGGGTGGAGGCCGTGCTGGAGCTGGTGTCGCTGCAGGCCGACGCCAACCGCCGGGTCGGTGGTTACTCGCTCGGGATGCGGCAGCGGCTGGGACTCGCGGCGGCACTGCTGGCCGATCCGCCGGTGCTGGTGCTCGACGAGCCGGCCAACGGGCTCGACCCCGCCGGCATCGCGTGGTTGCGTGACTTCTTGCGGGCACTGGCCGCCGAGGGTCGCACGGTGCTGATCTCCAGCCACGTCCTCTCCGAGGTGCAGCAGACCGTCCAGGACGTGCTGATCATCGCGAACGGGCGGCTGGTGCGCGAGGGCACGCTGGCCGATCTCGACGACCCCGCCTCCCGCGGCGTACTCGTGCGTTCGCCGCGACCCGACCAGCTGCGCGATGCGTTGCGGTCCGTCTCGATCACGGAGTCCGGCTCCGACGACGGGCTGGTCCGGGTGGTCGGCGCGACGCCCGCCGAGGTCGGCGCGGCTGCCTTCGCTGCCGGTGTCGAGCTGCACGAGCTCTACGCCGAGCCCAGTGACCTCGAGCGCACCTTCCTGCAGCTGACGACCGAGGAGGTCCGGCGATGAGCCCCGAACCGAGCCCCGAGACCAGCCCCGAGACGAGCCCATCAGTGCGCACAGAAGCGGTTGGGCCGAGCATGACCGCGCTGGTGCGTTCGGAGCTGTTGAAGATCCGCTCCACCCGGCTGTGGTGGGCCATCCTCATCGGCGCGGTGCTCTGGACGATGCTCAACGCCGCGATCGTCGCGGGCACCGCCGGCCTGGAAGCGGGGATGGGCGGCCAGACGTCGCCCGGCGTGGACTCACCCGAGCTGCTGCGCACCGTCTACTCCGCCGGCTTCTCCGGCGCCTACATCTTCGCGATGATCCTCGGCGTCACCGGCATGACCGGGGAGTACCGGTACCTGACGATCACGCCGACGTTTCTGGTGGCACCCAAGCGGTACCCGGTCGTGGTTGCCAAGCTGCTCGCGCACGTCGTGATGGGTCTGGTGTACGGCGTGGTGGCTGCCATCGCCGCCATCGCGGCCGGCCTTCCGGTGGTGCTGCTCAAGGGCGGTGACCCCGGTCTGCTGGCCGACGGCGTGCCGCGAGCGGTGCTGCTGTCGGTGGTCGCGGTGGCGCTGTGGACCCTGATCGGCATCGGCCTGGGCACGCTCATCAAGAACCAGATCGCGGCAATCCTGATCGGCGTAGTCCTGGCCTTCCTGATCGAGCCGCTGGTCAACCTGCTGTTCAGCTTCTTGGACTCGGACCTGGGCAAGTTTCTGCCGACGACTGCCTCCCAAGCCCTGCTGGACCCCTACAGCGCTGGCTTCGCCTTGCTGGAGTGGTGGGCAGGCGGCCTGGTCCTGATCGGTTACGCGGTGGTCTTCTCTCTCATCGGGGTGCTGTTCTCGGTGCGCCGTGACATCACCTAGGGCCACCCGCAACCCGTTCGCGGCGCTGCCCCGTGAGGTGGCCGTGCTGGCCGCGGTGGCGCTCGCGGTCTCGGTCGGTTTCGGCATCGTCGCCCCCGCGATCCCGATCTTCGCCCGGCAGTTCGGCGTCGGTGAGACAGCGGCGGGGGCGGTCATCTCGGCGTTCGCGTTGATGCGGTTCGTCTCGGCGCTGGCCGGCGGCAAGATGGTCGACGTCTTCGGTGAGCGTGTCATCCTCACCACCGGCATCCTGATCGTGGCGGTCTCCACCGGCCTGGCCGGGCTGGCCGAGTCCTACGAGTGGCTGCTGGTGATGCGGGCTGCCGGTGGCGTCGGCAGCGCGATGTTCACGGTATCCGCGCTGGCGCTGCTGTACCGGGTGGTCGAGTCGCACCGCCGAGGCAGCGCCACCAGCCTGTTTCGTGGTGGGTTCCTCATCGGCGGGCTGCTCGGGCCCCTGCTCGGTGGCGTGTTCACCGGGATCGACGTCCGGCTGCCGTTCTTCATCTACGCCGGCTCGCTCATCGTGGCCGGCCTGATCGGCGCGGTCTTCTTGGCCAACGCGCGGTTGCGGGACGAGTCGCCCGGCCACAGCGGCACCGACGAGCCGCCCACGCCCCTGCGCGAAGCCGTCTCGCAGTCTGCGTACCGCACCGCGCTGGCGGTCAACTTCGGCATCGGCTGGGCGCTGTTCGGCGTACGCATCAGCCTCATCCCGTTGTTCGTGACCGTGGCGATGGGCGAGGACGTGTTCTGGGTGGGCGTCGGATTCCTGGCGTCCTCGCTGGCGCAGGCTGCGCTGCTGCTCCCGGCCGGCCGGTACGTCGACGAGGTGGGGCGCCGGCCGGCCATGGTCCTGGGGGGCCTGGTGGCGGGCGGTGGTCTGCTGTTGATCGCGGCCAGCACGCTGCTGTGGGTCTACTTGATCGCGATGCTGCTGTTCGGGGCCGGAAGCGCGCTGATGGCCAGCGCGCCCGGCGCCGTGGTCGGTGACGTGATGCGCGGGCGGGGCGGCAAGGTCGTCGCGGTGTTCCAGATGTCGTCCGACCTCGGCGCCATCATCGGCCCGATCGCTGCCGGCTGGCTCGCCGCCCACGTCTCCTACTCGGCCGCCTTCATGGTGTCGGCCGGGGTGCTCTTCTTCGGCGTACTGATGTCGTGGCGGATGCCGGAGACGCGCCGCCCGGCGTCGCAGCAACCGGCCGACAACCCCGAGCCGACCGACTGAGCAGACCGCCGAGGCTGCGGGTTTGGTCGCTGGTGCACAGTAGGGGCGTGCCTGAACCACCCGCCACTCCTGCACCGCGCTCGGAAGGCGTCGGCGAGGATGCGGCTGGTGCGGTGAGGGCTGGCGCGCCGCAGTATGGGCGTCGGGTCCCGCGGCCGCTGCGTGCACTCGCCGCCGGCCTGCTGTCGCTGGTCTGCGCCGCGGGCGGCGCCCTCGGGCTGGGCTCGGTGTGGGCGAGCGGGGCGGCGGACGGGCAGTGGTCGGTCCAGACCCGGGTGGTCCCGCAGAGCCGGATCGAGATTCCCACGAGCATCGGCACGGCCGTCTTCGACACCCATGCCTGGGGCCCGGGCGCGCGGGTCGAGGTCAGTGCGATGGCGCTTCCGCCGGTCGGTCGCCGGGCCGACTCTGCCTTCATCGACATCGACGGCCAGATCGCTGACATCCAGCGGCTGGCCGAAGATGCGCTGGTCGCGACGGCCTGGAAGACCGTGGCCGGCGCTGTCTCGGGCGGCCTGCTGGGTGGTCTGTTGTGGCTGGCTGTGAGGAGTCCGTCCCGCAGCGGCTGGCGGCGCATGCGCAACACCGCGCTAGCCGGTGTCACCGGCGCCGGACTGTGCCTCGCCGGGTGGGGTGCGGGGTCGCTGCTCACCTTCGACGAGGAGTACGGCGACAAGCTCCAGGCCGATGGGCTGCTGGCGGTCGGGCTGTCGGCGGACGGACTGCTGGACGAGCTCAACTCCCGTGACCAGAAGTACGCCGGTTACGTGCAGAGTCTGTCGACGTACATCTCGCGGTTGCGTGACAACGCGACCCCGGATCGCAGCGTCGACGCGGCAGTGAAGGTCATGCTGATCTCGGACATGCATGGCCGCAACGTCTATCCGCAGCTGGCGAAGGTGATCGAGTCACAGGGCGTCGACTTCGTGGTGGACGCAGGCGACCTGGTGCAGTGGGGGACCGGGTTCGAGCTGCGGGCGCGGCCCGATCTGCAGTCCGGGATCGAGTCCCTCGGCGTGCCGTACGTGTTCGTCAAGGGCAACCACGACAGCTCGCTGACGATCGAGGCGCTCGACCAGATCCCGAATGTACGCATCCTCGACCGTGACCGGGTGGAGGTGCACGGCGTGGGTGTGTTCGGTGTATCCGACCCCCGGCTCTATCAGGACGGCGGACCGGTCGAAGCCGAGCAGCCCTTCGCGGTCGCGCAGATGGAACGAGCGGCAGCGCAGGACGCGGTGACGCTGATGGACCCGGAAGCCGGGCCGACCGACGTTGCGGTGATGCATCACCCAGCCGGCGCCCGGGAGCTCGGCACGCAGCTCGACGCGCCGACGTGGGTCAGCGGGCACACGCACGACCCTGCGCTGGAGGTGGCCGACGATCATGTCGACATCACGGTCGGCACCACCGGAGCGGCCGGCATCCGCACCTTCAACGGACAGGGCGAGGACGGGGACGTGGTGTCGACGCCGCAGAGTTTCGACATCCTCGGCTTCAACAGGTTGTGCGAGCCGGTGGCCCTGACCCGCTTCTCCTACCCGGACTCTTTGAGCAGCGTCGGAAACGCCCTGGTGACCTACCAGTCGTTGCGCCTGGAGGCGGCGCAGGCGCAACGACTGGACGAGGAGCCGGAGGACGCCAGCGAGGAGCCCAGACGCACCTGCGGCTGAGCGTGCTCAGGACGTAGATGCGTCGTCCGCCGTCTCCGCGGCACCTTCCTGGCCTGTCTCCGCGTCCGTCTGCTGGTCAGTTTCCGTCTCGGTCTGGTGGTCGGTGTCGTCCCTGGTGTCGGTGCCCGTGCCGCCCGTACCGTCGGTGCCCGTGCCGCCCGTGGTGTCGGTGCCCGTGGTGTCGGTGCCCGTGTCGTCGGCGGTGTCCGTGTTCGTGTTTGTGTTCGTGTCCGGGTCGGTCTGCTGGTCGGTGTCCTCGGTGTTGTCCTGGTTGGTCTCCTGGCCATCCGTTGACGGACCTTGGTTGTCAGCCCGCTCCTCGGGCGGTGGAGACGGTTCTGGAGCAACGGAGCCGAGCAACGCGCCGTCGGCGTCGCGGTAGGCCAGGCCTTGCACGGTGTGGATCGCGGTCTTGTCGCCGTTGTTCCGGACCTCGGCCGTGATGTGGTGGCCCGCCAGACCCTCGAGCTCGTTGAGGATTGGCTCGATCTCGCCCGAGCCATCGTAGTCACTGGCCTGCATGGTCTTCACGTGGTCCGCGGGACCGAAGTCGTACGGTGCTCCGTCGATGCACCAGGTGCCGTTGTCACTGTCGTCGCAGGTGGTCAAGGTGCCATCCGCCGGAATGAACGTCGGGGGCTTCGGCGGAGCGGGCGGCGGCACGTTGTCCGTCGGTGGCTCATCCTCCTCCGTGGAAGGCGCCGTCGGCGGGCCGGGCGATGGCTTGCGCTCGTTCGAGCGCGGGTCCTGCGCCGCTCGCGGGTTGGGCCTCTCGTCTGGCCTGGCCGTGCCCTGCTGCTTCTCCGCTACCTTTTCACCGCTGCGGCCTCCGGTCGGTACGCCGTCGAGGGTCGGCGCCGAGCCGCTGCCCGACCCGCCGGGCGCGGAGGGCAGATATACCTC
>DASSKO010000033.1:0-15194 GCA_035690425.1 Nocardioidaceae bacterium | reverse complement strand
GCTTCCCGAACGACCGAGTGCCTCCGCGACCGCTGAGGACTCCAACAACGGCTCGTCAAGAACGGCACGATGAGCGGTCGAACGGATACGAAGCTGCTGCTGTCGCTGGGAATCCAGATGGTCTATGACATCGAGTGGAGGGCCAGCGAGCCGTCCAACCTGCTCGTTCTCATCCAAGGCGGCCGCAATGTAGACGCGCAGACGGGCGGCCAGGGACGGGCCGATGTGCCTCTCAGCCGCAATCTGCACCGTCGTAGCCAACTCCTCTGCAGAAAGGCCGCCCAGCAGGGCAGCGACCTCTGGCTGAGACAGCGCCTTCACCATGACGATCTCCTTCTACGACATCTACGATGATGGCACTCGTCACCATCGTAGACAAGCGCCTTTTGGGTTCCCGCTTGGCCACCGTGCGTGCCGAGAGTTCACCGCGCAGGGTGGACTGAGTCTTGGCGGAGAACGGTGGTCACCGCCCACAGGTCCGCAAGCGGTTGTACGGCGGGGAATGGCACCGACGTCCTTCCGGCGACCGAGCCGACCAGGACCGGCGTCCTAGGGCTCATGGTCTGAACGGCGATGGGCGCGCACAAAACAACTCGCAGAATCGGCATCGTCGCAGGTCAGACGCCGTTCTCGACTGGCGCGCTCGGAGGGATTCGAACCCCCAACCTTCTGATCCGTAGTCAGATGCTCTATCCGTTGAGCTACGAGCGCCGGGCGCGGCGAGTCTAGCGCGCACCGGCGGCCGGGGCGAAATCAGTAGGTCGCCAGTGCCCGCCGCAGCCCCACGTCGGCCAGGTGGGCCAGCGCTCCCGCCCGGTCGGCGAACCCGTGCGCGCCTACCGGCTCGACCGATGCGAGCGCCCGCGCAGCCTCCATCACGCTCAACCTCAGCTCGCCGGCACAGTCCCCGGCCGAGAACGCCACCGTCCGCGCGTCAGTCCACGCGTCGAAGCCCGGGTCGTCGGACATCTCCCGGCGCGCCGAGACCTCGCGCCACTGCCCGTGCACCAGCGCACGCGCGCGATAGACCACCGCCGCAGCATCCACCTCGATCCGGCCCGACGCCAGCAGCACCCGCCCGCCCCACGGCTCGTAGTCGATGTGGCCGACCAGACGAGCACCACCGTGCCCCTCCCGGGGCAGCGACAGCTCCAGCGTCGCGTCGAGCACCAGGTCGGCGCCGTCGACCTCCCCCCGCAGTCGCTCCCGCAGCCGCACCCCACGCACCGGGCTCTGCATCGCCGTACACGTCGCCTCCTTGGGCACGCCCTCCGCCCGCATGGTGTCCAGATAGCCCCACGCGTCGCGATAACCCATCGCCACCAGGCTGTCCGCGCTGACCCGGCCGGTGAAGAACTCCGGGTCCAGCGGCAGCGGGTACGTCGGTTTGACGACGTGCAGCACAAACGGGCGGTCCGCCGCGGCCAGCTCGGCAAACAGCGCCCCGTTGGCGCTCATCTCGATCATGTGCACGTACTGCTCCAGCGGCCCGTCACCCCAGTCGGGCGTGTTGCCGATGCACCACACCAGCCAGACCTCGTCCGCGCCCCGGCGCAGCGCCTCGCCGACGTTGGCGTCCTGCACCCACACCGCGTCGGTCCAGACATGACCGTCCCGGCGCAGCGGCGGCATGAACAGCGGCAGCGACATCCCCGCCGCCAGCAGCGCCGCGTCGACGTCGGTGTGCGGCACCGGCACGCACGTCTTGGTCACGAAGTCGACCACGTTGAACGTGCCCGCCACCGACGACGAGCGCACCGCCTCGACGTCGATGCCCAGCGCCGGAAACACCTTGTGCACGACGCCGTCCGCGTCCCCCAGCGCCGGCAGCGCCCACGGCCCCTTCAGATAGTCACCCACCGGCAGCAGCGAGCTGAAGTCGCGCACGTCGAGCTGCGACCAGCGCCGGCCCATCTCCTGCGGGAGCTGCCCGGACAGGATCATCGCGGAAGTGAGGATGCCGCCCGACGTGCCGTCGACGTGGTCGAAGGTCAGGCCGTGCTCGGTCAGCGCCCGCACCACACCGGTCTGCCAGGCGACCCGCATGCCGCCACCCGCGAGGACGAGCGAGCGTGTCATGCGACGGCCGCTCCCGCGGGCACGCCGTGGGCGCGACGACTGAGCCGCCACCACAGCACCCCGCACAGCACCGCCGTGGCCAGGTCGAACACCGCCACCAGCAGCGCCACCGACGCAAAGAGATCGCGCGCCACCCCGAGGCCGACCGCGGCAAAGGCCCCGAGCTTCTGCAGCCCCGCCCACAGCACGACGTACGCCGGGGTGGGCGGCGACAGCAGGCCATGCACGAGCAGCCCGCCCACGACGACCATGAACATCCCCACGATCGCGAAGAGGTGCCGGCTGGTCGCGGTGGATGCACCGGACAGCACGTCGAGCACCAGACCGGGCACCACCAGCTGGCCGAGCCCGGAGAGCACCGTCACCGCGCCGATCACGACCAGCACCAGTCGCAGCCAGTCGTCGAGCAGCCCTGCCAGCGCCCGCCGGACGGGCGCCCGCCGGATCATGACAACGCCTGCAGCAGGTCACCCTTGGCGGCGAGATACCAGACCACCGCCGCCCAGGTGACGGTCGCGCCGACGAAGCGGATGTCGTTGAGCCGCATCCACTTCACCAGCAGTGGCCGCAGCCCCGACGTGCCCTCGAAGTCGCCGCCGCGCACCCGCTTGTTGACGGGGATGATCAGGCGCTGGCCGACGTAGGTGAGCAGCACGATCCCCGCCAGGCAGACGGCCGAGAGCGCCACCAGCGGGTCGCCCCACTCGCTCCACACCAGCACGACCCCGGCGATGAACATCGGCGGCACCACGACCGTGAAGAACTTGGTCGCCAGCGTCGTCGGCACGCCGAAGTGCGCGTCGACGTTCTCCGGCGTCAGCACCCGCCAGGTCGGATAGAGGAAGAAGCGGAGCACCCACATGGTGCCCATGTACATCGTCGCGCCGAACAGGAAGTACAGCGCGTTCACCAGCAGCAGGGTCTCCTTCACGTCCGACTCCCAACCTTGATCCGAGGTGGCTCCAGCCACTCCTGCGACAGGCCCAGCCCGACGACACTCTCCAGCGGCTCGCCGAAGGTCCTGCCCGGATCGTCGCTGGTGAGGAACCAGCACTCGAAGTGGTCGTCGAGCACGCCGCGAGTCTCGGGCAGGAAGCAGGTGAACAGGGGACTGTCGGCGATGTCGAGGCCGTGCAGCGCGGCCACCTGCGGCGCATCCCCCACGTGCAGCCGCGCGCTCGCCCGCCTCCCGAACGCCACCTGCGCCGCACCGTCGAAGTAGACGAAGGACTTCATCAGCATGCCGCGGAACGCGCAGTAGTTCGCCGCGCCGACCCGCAGCGGCAGGTCGGTCGCCGGCGGCCGGTCGACCTCGACAAGCATGCCGAGCCGGCCGTCCACCTCATACTGGCTGGAGACCATCGCGTCGGTCACGACGAAGTCGAGGTTGGCTTGGTGCTTGGGCATCCCCCAGATGCCCTTGCCGCCCTTGACCGAGATCTCGCTGCTGACGGGCAGGTCGAGCACGTACTGGCCGGTGCCGAAGGCCCCGCGCAGCAGCCCCGGCAGCAGCGGCGGTGCGGCCCGACGCCCGTGCGTGCAGGCGAGCGCGATCGAGAACTCGACGTACCTGCCGATGTCGGTGCGGACGTAGTTGACCACGGTGATCACCAGCAGCCCACGCCCGCCGGGCAGCCGCACCGGGTGCAGCTCACCGCCGGGCAGCAGCGCCGCGGCCGCGTCCCCGTCGACCGTGAACGCCGCCATCAGCGCGGGCGTGTCGCCGGAGTCCACCGGCAGATCGAACCCGATGCCGTCGACCAGTGCATGCCGTCCCTGCAGCCGACGCTGCCGGGCGGGTACGGCGGAAGGCAGCATCGACAGTCCCCATCGGGCCACCCTCAGCACCGGGCTCATGTCTCCAGCTCCTCCAGGATGAGCGGGTAGGTGTCGACCGCGGCGCGCCGGCCGAGGAACACGTCGAGGTGCCCGTAGCCCGGGATCACATGCAGCGCGTCGCGTCCGGGGCGGTGCCGGTCGAAGAACTCGAAGCTGCGCTGCTGGCTCTGCGGCAGGAAGCACTGGTTGTCCGCACCGGCCAGGAAGACGAACCGGGCGTCGGTCTGCGGCGGCTGCGACACCAGCGACGCCGGCAGCCCGTCGTGTCCCTCGACCGACACGAGGTGACCGGCCTGGATGCAGGTGTTCATCTGCGCGAAGAAGGTCATCGGCACCTCAGCGAACTCGCCGCGGACCCAGTCGTGGGTCGCGTCGGTGAGGTTGTCGTGCGACCACAGCGCCGGCCAGCCCCAGCCGTAGGTGAAACTCACCATCCGGCAGACCGAGTTGTCGCACTCCCAGTGCGTCGCCCGCACGAAGGCCACCATCGCCCGCGACAGCGGCCCGGCGGGGCGGTCGCCCCAGGCCGGCGAGACGTGCGGCACCAGCCGGCTCACCACCGGCGCCAGCCGCCCGATCTTCAGGCTGGAGAAGCGGGGTACGACGGGATGCAACGAGACCGCGTTGGTCACCACCGTGTCGACCTCCGGCAGCAGCCCCGACACCGCCGCCATCGTGAACGACGCCGACCCCTGACAGTGCACGACGGCCTTGAGGCGGTCGGCGCCGGTCGCGGCGAGCACGTGCCGCACCGCGGCCGGGTGGTCGAAGACGGCCGCCTGGTCGAGCGTCCAGGGCACCGGCTCGAGGTCGATCGACGCCCGCCAGTTGAACAACCAGACATCCCACCCGGCGTCGATCAGCGCGTCGACGAGGGTCCGCGGCAGCGGCGGGCGGAACAGCTCGGCGCGCACACCGGCACCGTGCACCACCAGCACCGGCCCTTTGGTAGGGGCGTGCCGGCCCTGCACGTGCACCAGGGTCAGCGGCGTCCCGTCGAGTGCCGTGAGCGGCTGCACCTCGGTGACGTGGTCGCCGCGCGTGGTGGGGCGGGAGGGCGTCGTGGTGGGTCTGGAGGGCATCGTGGTGGTCATGGCGTGCTCGCTTCCCGCGCGACGACGAACGGTGGCTCGACCAGGCGCTGGCGCAACGGTGCCGCCGGCACCGGGCGTTTGCCACCGGCCGGGTCGTCGACGAGGTCCCAGTCATGGCAGACCTTGTCGAGCACCAGCGGATAGACGGTGAGGTCGGCGTCCGGGCCGATGTGCAGGCGCAGGAACCCCTTGTGGTCTTCCACCGCCTGGCCGGACATCTGCCAGTCCGCGGCCGAGCCCGCGCGGGCAGAAAGGATGTAGAGGGCGAACGCCTCGCTTCCGAGCGCGGCGCCGAGGACGCCGGCGACCGTCAGGCACAGCGCCAGCACCAGCCAGCCGGACCACTCGGCCGGCCACGGGATCGCGACGGTCACGGCCAGCACCAGCAGCGCCGCCGCCCCCTGCAGCACCACTGCCGCGGTCGCGGACGAAGGTCTGCGGTGCTCGCCCGCACGCACCAGCCGGTCGGCCCACCCGAGCGCCAGCAGCACTGCGGTGCCACCGACCACGACTCCCGCGAAGCCGAGCAGGTCACCGGCGTCGGCGCCGCGCACCGCACCGACCGGCCGACGTGCCCCCTCGGTGAGCGCGAACGCGAAGCTGGTGGCCAGCCACAGCACGGCGTGCAGCCCGGCCGCCACCTCGGCGAACCCGGGGTTGCGCACCGGCAGCCACTGCCGGGACCACGGCGTTGCGATCCTGCGAGCGAGCCGTCGCGACGTCTTCACGTCGGGGTAGGTCACCTGCGCGCGGGCGAAGGTCAGCGGCTCGTCCTTGGCCTTCATCCGGGCGCCCTTGGGCGGCAGCGGCAGCTCAGGCGGCAGTCGGTGCGTGGAGGCGAGGTAGGCGCCGCCCAGCCCGCAGGTCACCAACTGCCGCCGGCGTGGGTCTGGAGCCAGCGTGGCACCGGCGTCGTCCGGGTCGTCCCGCAGCCGCTCGGCGTAGCGCGCGTAGTGGTGCTGGTCGCCCGTCAGCCACAGCCGGATCGAGGCGCCCGTGGGCTCTTCCAGCCCGGTCTCGGAGTTGGTCCGGGTGCGCACGATGGTGCGGTCGAACCAGTGCAGCACGTTGAAGGCGTCGACGTCGCCCGCGGCGGTCTCGACCCAGGTGGGTTCGGCCGCGCAGATGATCACGCCGTCGCCCGGCTGCAGGTTGCGCGACAGGTGCTCGCGGAAGTAGTCCAGCTGCGGGTCGTCGATGTAGGTGCCGAGCTGGCTGTCCAGACCGACCAGCCACCAGCGTTGCGGCAGCTGCACCGCGAAGTAGCTGCGGGTCTGCGCCGTCTGCCAGCCACCGATCGGCCGGCCGTGCGTGAACAGACGCAGAAACGACGTGAGCCCGTCGTACCAGTCGTGGTTGCCGGGCAGCGCGACCAGCAGTGGTCGGTCGTCGGCGGTCGGCAGCGCCGCACGGTAGGGCCCCTTCGTCCGGTTCTCGTAGGCCACCGCCGACGCGGCCGGGTAGACCTCGTCGCCACCGAGCACCAGCAGCGACCCGCGCGGCAGCCTGTGCTGGATGGACTCGCCGCCCCCCGGGTCCTCGACCGTGAGCTTCTCGGCCGCCAGCGACCAGGCGACCGAGCTGGTGGCGTCGAAGCCGTCGCCCAGGTCGGCGACGTAGTCGATCCAGGCCTCCTGCGCGTCCGGCTCGAGCAGCGGCGCCCGCAGCAAGTCGCAGTCCAGCGCTGCCTGGATCTCGCGCTTGTCGGAGTAGCCGGCGAAGACCGTCGCCAGCAGCACCTTCACCGCGGTGCGGGCCAGCTCTCCGGGCGCCAGCCAGCGCACCTGGCCCTGCGGGGCGAAGCCGAGCTCCTCGGCATGCTCGCGGAGCTCACGCAGCCTCATCTGAGCTCCTCCTGCGGCACCAGCCGCGAGCCGTAGACCGACCACAGCTCGCCCAGGAACAGTCGGCCGAACCCCTCCATCGCCCGCAACGGGTCGGGTCCGACCGCACGGAATGAGGTCAGCTGCTGGGCGAAGTCGGGCACCAGGATTCGCAGCACCCCGGCACCGAGCACGCGGGACTCGCCGCCTCCGTCGGCCGGCACGTGCCCGGCGAGCGCCCGCACGTAGAGCGTGGAGGTGTCGGTCCAGACGTCGAGGCCCGGGTCGTCGTGCACGTCCTTGTGGCCCAGCAGGGTCAGCGGGTTGCCACCGGTGTCGCGCAGGTGCAGCCGGTAGAGCATCTCCCGGCGCGTCGGGTCGTCGGCACGGGTGAAGAGGTTGAACCACCCGCGTTCGACGTCGAGACGACCACCGAGTACGTCGCAGTCGACGTACCCGGTGGCGCTGCCCTGGTGTGCCGGGTCGGTCACGAAGCCGTCCACGTCGGCGACGGTGATCGTGAGCCGGAACATCAGCCGCTGGCCCAGGGAGCGGCCCTGGTCATGGCCGGTCTGCGGGTCGTCGACCCCGAGCCCGACGTAGCCCTTCATCTCCTCGGTGAACGACAGGCTGGTCGGCACTCCGGCACCGACGGGCATCGCCACGGTGGCCTCGGCCGGCACCTCCGGCGGCGGCACGGATGGCACCCGCGGGGCGGGCGCGTGCTCGGAGGGCACCTGCCGGCTCAGCGACCGCGCGGCCGGCTCGGCCAGCATCCGGTCGCAGGCGCGGTCGGCGAGGGCCGCGATCGTCAGCGACGGGTTGGCGCCGACCGGCCCGGGCATCGCGGAGCCGTCGAGGACGTGCAGGCCGGGGAAGCCGAAGACCTCGCCGTGGGCGTCACAGACCCCTTCGCCGGCGTGCCGTCCCATCGGCGCACCGCCGAGCGGGTGCACGGTGATGACCCGCCTGGCCCACCAGAGCGGGTTGTCCATGAACTCCCCGCGCAGGTCGTGCGCCAGGTCGCGCATGGTCGAGCGGACGCCGTCGATGTAGCGCTGCGACGTCTGCGTCGTCCAGTCGACGTCGAGGTAGCCGTGCCGCAGCCGCATCCGGCCGTCCGGCGTGTCGCGCCCCATCCCCAGCAGCGGCAGTGACGAGCTCGACAGCGCCGCACGACCCAGCAGCAGCGACAGCTCCTGGGAGACGTTGCTGCGGGGACTGCGGCCCAGCCGGCTGGCCAACTGACTGCGCAGCCGGTGCAGCCCGAACGCGACCGCCCGCCGCGCGCTGCCGGGCAGCTGGGTGGACTCCACGAGCCAGTCGACGAAGCCGGGGTAGCCGGCGTCCTCGATGTAGTGGCCGCGGCCGGAGGCGCCGCCACCGTCGACCTCGTCGGGCACGCGGATCGCGCTGGTGATGACCGGGCCGTAGCTGCTGTCGAGCCGCCGGCTGCCGTCACCGGGTGGGTCCTCGGTGGCGCCCAGCAGCAGCCCGAGCACGTCGCCGTTGCCGGAGAACCGGGTGCCCAGTGCCCGGCTGATCCCGGGCAGCGCGGCGCGGTTGCGCAGCAGCAGGTAGGTGCTGCCGAAGGTGCCGGCGGCCAGCACCAGCCGGCGACAGCGGATCCGCTGTAGCGGCAGCTGCTGCGTCGCCGTCTTGCTCCCCTCGTCCTGCGGGTCGTGCACGACGTACCGGACCTCGTAGCCGCCGTCCGGCAGCGGCGCGAAGCCGCGGACCTCGCAACGGGTGCGGACGTCGGCACCGTGGTGGGCGGCGGCCGACAGGTAGTTGTGGTCGAGGGTGTTCTTGGCGCCGAAGTTGCAGCCGATGTCGCACTCTCCGCACAACCGGCAGGTGCTACGCGGCACGCCGTGCACATTGCCGTACTCGGGGTCCGTGATCGGCGCGCCCGGCACCGGCTCCTCCCCCGCCCGCGACGCGAACGTCACCGCGAGCGGCGGCCGGCTGACGTCCAGCCCCAGCCGGGTGGCGCTCTGCTCGAACGCCTGGGTCTTGCGGGTGTCGCCATACGGGTACGGCGTGGCGCCCAGCATCGGTTCCACCCGGTCGTAGTGCGGGTCGAGGTCGGCGCGGCTGACCGGCCAGTTCTCGTAGCCGCCACCCGGCAGCGGCGACTCGTGCACGAACCACCGCTCGTCCTTGCGGAGCAACACGTTCGCGTAGATGAGCGACCCGCCACCCAGGCCGCTGGAGACCACACCCTCCAGGCCGCGGAAGGACCACACGTCGAACATCCCGTGCAGACCGTTGCTCGGGTCCCAGAAGTTGCGGCCCATCGCCTCGGGTGTGCGGGGAAAGCTGCCCGGCGGGTAGGGCTTGCCTCGCTCGAGGACGACGACCGAGCGTCCCCCCTCGGCGAGCCGGTAGGCCGCTACCGAGCCCCCGAACCCCGATCCCACGACAACAGCGTCGACATGTTCCATGCCACCCTCCCCGGGGCCGTCAATGGCGGTCGGCTGACCGACGATGACGAGGCTGCCTCCCTCGTCCGAGAATACCGCCGCCGGGCCCCTTTGCGGACTGCGAATGTGTGAATCAAGGAGCACCGGGACCCGGGTTTTCGTACCACGAAGACTTTTGCATTTCTCGGGCGGAAGCAGGCCTCGCCGAAGGCGTAAAGACGCAGGTCAGGCGGGGTTCGGCGCGGGAGCCGACTTTTCGCCCCCCGGTTTCGGACCGGCCGGAAGCGGGCCTATGGTAAGAAAACCAAGCGCCCCGCGAGAGGAAACGGGTAGGCATGACTACCGAGACTGCTTCTGTGACCAGCGCCTCCGACCCGAACGCGCCGACGTCACACCAGGGCGTCCTGTCCTGGGTCCAGGAGATCGCCGCGCTCACCCAGCCGGCGGCGGTCCATTGGTGCACCGGCTCCGAGGAGGAGTGGGACGAGCTCACCGGGTTCCTCGTCGAGGCCGGCACGTTCGTGCGCCTGGCCGAGGACAAGAAGCCGAACTCGTTCTGGGCGGCCTCCGACCCGACGGACGTCGCCCGGGTCGAGGACCGCACCTACATCTGCTCGGTCGACGAGGCCGACTCCGGGCCCACCAACAACTGGATGGCCCCGGACGAGATGAAAGCCATCATGACCGACCTCTATCGGGGTTGCATGCGCGGCCGCACGCTCTACGTCGTGCCGTTCGTGATGGGCCACCTCGATGCCGAGCACCCGATGTTCGGCGTGGAGATCACCGACTCCGCCTACGTCGTGGCATCGATGCGGGTGATGGCCCGGATGGGCACCGACGTGCTGCGGCGGATGGAGGAGCTCGACGCCGCCCACGAAGAGGTGCACTGGGTGCCGGCCCTGCACTCGGTCGGCGCGCCGCTGGCGCCCGGCGAGACCGACGTGCCGTGGCCGTGCAACGACACCAAGTACATCGTGCACTTCCCCGAGGAGCGGATGATCTGGAGCTACGGCTCCGGCTACGGCGGCAACGCGCTGCTGGGCAAGAAGTGCTACGCGCTGCGCATCGCCTCGGCCATCGCCCGCGACGAGGGCTGGATGGCCGAGCACATGCTGATCCTCAAGCTCACCTCGCCCGCCGACAAGACCTACTACGTCACGGCGGCGTTCCCGAGCGCCTGCGGCAAGACCAACATGGCCATGCTGGCGCCCAGCATCCCGGGTTGGAAGGTCGAGACCCTCGGCGACGACATCGCCTGGATGCGCATCGGCGACGACGGCCGGCTCTACGCCGTCAACCCCGAGTTCGGCTTCTTCGGCGTGGCCCCCGGCACCAACGAGAAGACCAACCCGAACGCGGTCCGCACCCTGGAGCGCGGCAACTCCGTCTTCACCAACGTGGCCCTCACCGACGACGGCGACGTGTGGTGGGAGGGCATGGAGAACCCGCCGGCGCACGCGACCTCCTGGAAGAAGCAGGAGTGGACGCCCGACTCGGACGAGCTTTCATCACACCCCAACAGCCGCTACTGCACGCCGATCAAGCAGTGTCCGATCCTCGCGCCCGAGTACGACGACCCGCAGGGGGTGCCGATCGACGCGATCTTCTTCGGCGGGCGGCGCAGGAACACCGTGCCGCTGGTGACCGAAGCCCGTGACTGGGTGCACGGCACGTTCATGGGCGCGACCCTGTCGTCGGAGACCACTGCCGCCGCCACCGGCCAGGTCGGCGTGGTCCGCCGCGACCCGATGGCGATGCTGCCCTTCATCGGCTACGACGCCGGCGACTATCTCGACCACTGGATCACCATGGGCAAGGAGAACGACGCCGCCAAGCTGCCTCGGGTCTTCTACGTCAACTGGTTCCGCCGCGACGCGGACGGCAGTTTCGTGTGGCCCGGCTTCAGCGAGAACGCCCGAGTGCTGAAGTGGGCCATCGAGCGAATCGAGGGCACGGCCGATGCCGTCGAGACCCCGATCGGACACGTGCCGACGCCGGAGTCACTCGACACCGAGGGCCTGGACATGACCGAGGACGACCTCGCGACCGCGCTCGCTGTCGACACCGAGGAGTGGAAGCGCGAGGTCCCCGAGATCTCGGAGTGGTTCGGCAAGTTCGGCGACAAGCTGCCGGCCGTGTTGTGGACCGAGCTCGACGGGCTACGGGGGCGCCTGGGCGTGTGAGCGACCGAGCGCGCCCGAGCGCCGTACCGGTGAGGCAGCCAGGCGCCCGCCGACGTCGCGGCGGGCGCCTGGGCTCCACGTGGCGGAGGTGGCGAGATTTGAACTCGCGAGAGGGGATTACCCTCAACCCGCTTAGCAGGCGGGCGCCATAAACCGGACTAGGCGACACCTCCACGTAGCGCAGCACAGGTTACCGGTCCCCTGCGGCACCGGCAAAGCGGCAGCCTCGCGTCTGCTCAGCTCAGCCGCTTGTAGCCGTGTGCGGCATCGAGTCGGCGCCGGACGTCCGCCTCGATGTCGGCGGTGGTCGCGTCGAGCAGCTCCAGGGGCACGGCGGTGTTCTTGCCGCCTAGGTGGGTGATCACCAGCATGGGCCCGTGCTCACCGTCCTGCGTGCCGACGAGGGTGATGCCGTCCCAGTCGCCCCGTGCCGGGCCGGCGACCCGCTTCTTGAGCGCGCGGAACCCGCGCTCGTCGAGCTGCAGGAGCGCCGGCGGCAACATCAGCGACACCGCCGCGAGGGCGGCGAAGATCAGCAGGATCGCCGAGGCGACGACACCTGTCACCCCGAAGATGCCCGGCAGTGACTCGAACTGGAGGATGGCGACCGTGAGCACGACCACCACAGCGGCGGTGATCAGCAACCGTCCGAGCGCGCGGGAGAAGTAGGCCCGGCTCATCCGGTAGACAGACCGTGGGGGCGAGTCGGCGGGCGAGGACGTCACCGTCCCAGGGTACGCCGCTGCGTCTCACCGGATCCGCCGCACATTCGTCGGCGCCAGGTCTGGACGCGGAGCCCCGGACAGGCGCACGATCAAGACTCCACCGTTCGAGGGGGTGGCTCCATGCACGAACTCACGACTGCCGTGCGCGCCGTGGAACTCGCCATCGCCGGCACCTCACAGCCAACGAGCTGGCCGGCGCTGCTGCACCACCGGCTCAACGGGCTCCGCGGCGCGTACATCGGCTACCTCCAGCACAGCATGGGCGGGACCAGCGCGGCCGTCGAGGACAACCCGTGGCTCAGCGCGCGGTTGCTCGTGCTGCGCCGGGACCAGGCCCGCGTCGCCGACGAGATCGACCGGCTGATCGACGCCTGCACGCCGAGCGTCGACGTCGACTCCCTACGCCACCAGATCCTCGCGTTGCTCGCCCGGGTCGCCCGCACCCGCCAGCGCGAGGTCGACCTGCTGTACAAGTCCGTCGACCTCGAGCTCGGCGGCGAGCAGTAGCCCTGACCCAGCGCCGTGGTCGTCGCTCAGGAGTCGTCGTTGACCGCGGCCTGGGCGGCGGCGGCCGAGTTGTAGAACACGACCAGCGGCCACGGCTTCCGCTCCGCCTCGCCCCGCCAGGTCAGGTGCACGATGGCGTACCCGTCAGGGCGGGTGACCATGATGTCGTCGCGCTTGGCGAAGCACGCGATCACCTCGGTGGGCTGCCCGTGCAGCGGATGGCCGGGCTTGAGCTCGGCGGCTAGCTCCTGCGCGAGCCGCTCGGACTGTTCAGACAGCTCGCTGGCCTGCTCGGAGCGGGACTGCTCGGACTCGGACAGGCGCAGGTCACGCCACGGCTCGCGGAAGACCAGGTCATCGGACATGCGCACATGCTCCCGCATGCGGGTCGAGGCCTGGGCGGAGGGGGCGGGATTCGAACCCGCGGCTGACATCTCTGCCAGCGACCGCTTTCAAGGCGGTTCCGATTGGCCGCTCCGGCACCCCTCCAGCGCATCCGCGCTGCGGGCGATTCTGCCATCCGGCCTGCCGTCTGCGTCCAGCGGTCGCCGGACGTGGTTCACCGTTCCGTGAACGACGTACGCCGATCGCGCCTGCATACGTCCGTCTGCCACGGGACGGTGGAAGGCGCGCGGGGGGATCGGCGCGGGACCGCGACGGGCGGGGCGGTCAGCGCAGGACCGCGAGGATGTCGCCCTCCTGCACGACATCGCCTTCGGACACCCGCACCTGGTCGACCGTGCCGGCCCGTTCGGTGAGCACCGGAATCTCCATCTTCATCGACTCCAGCAGCACGATGGTGTCGCCGACCGCCACGGTCTCCTGGGGAGCGACCACGACCTGGAGCACGTTGGCCACCATCTCGGCAACGATCTCGTGCGGCAAACTCGTCATCTCCTCAACGTCGGCACACCGGTGCGCCCGCGGTCAGGCGTCACGCTACACCGGCGTCGGCAGCGTCGGCCCGCACGTGGATCAGGGCCGGGCCGGCGACGGCTCGGCACCGATCGCGGTGACGGTGAACCGCCGGTGCTGCAGCGCCGGGTTGCGCTTGCGCGCGGCGTCGAGGTCGCCCGTGCTGACCACGGCGGAGGCGAGGCCCTCGTCGTGCCCCAGGCCGACGCGGGTGACACCGACCGGGTCGATGATCGCGCTGTGTCCGGTGTAGATGCGTCCGCACTGCGCGGCCGCCACGACGTGGCAGGTGTTCTCGATCGCGCGCGCCGCGAGCAGAGTGCGCCAGTGGTCGACCTTGTAGGGCCCGGCCACCCAGGCGGCGGGGATCACCAGCGTGTCGGCGCCGGCGTCCACGAGCGCCCTCGACATCTCCGGGAAGCGCAGGTCGTAGCAGGTCATCAGCCCCAGCGTGAGGTCGCCGACGGGCACGGTCACCGGCTCCACCTCGCCCGCGACCAGCCGGTCGGACTCGCGGTAGCCGAAGGAGTCGTAGAGGTGGGTCTTGCGGTAGCGCGCCAGCAGTCCGTCGCCCGACACCGCGACCAGCGTGTTGAACACCCGGTCGGGCTCGTCGGTCTGCTCGAACATCCCCGCCACCAGCGTGGCGTGGTGCACGCCGGCCAGCCGCTGCAGCAGTCCCACGAACGGACCGTCGAGCGGCTCGGCGGCGGGCGCCAGCGGGTCGTCGGGCCGGCCGAAGTCGTGCATCACCGCCTCGGGCAGCACCACCAGGTCCGCTGCCGGCCCCGCCCGGGCGACCAGCCGCTCGATCGTCGCCTCGTTGTCGGCCTTGTCGGTCGTCGCACTCATCTGCACCACTGCCACCTGCATGCCCTCAGTGTGCCTGCTCCGGCTCGCGGCGGTGCTGCCACACTGGGTGCACCGCCCGGATCGAGGAGTTGGAGAGTTCACGTGACGCTGCAGGAGTGGATGGATGCGCTGGCCGACGAGCTGGACCTGGACGTCGAGGTCGACATGACCGCGGTGCTCGACCTGGCCCGCGACGCCGCGAAGGGGATACACCGTCCGGCGGCGCCACTGACGACGTACCTGGTGGGTTATGCCGCCGGCATGCGCGGTGGGTCGCCGGAGGTGATGGCGGAGTGCATCGAGGTCGCCTCCGACCTCACCGCCCGCTCCGCCCGCTCCGCGGACTCGGAATCGAGTGACGGCTCGAGCGATAGCTAGGGTGGGCACCATGCGTGCAGTGCTGTGTTCTGACTCTGGCGGCGTCGAGGTGTTGTCGGTCGGTGAGGCGCCCGATCCGGCGCCGGCCGCAGGTGAGGTCGTCCTCGACGTCGCCGCGACGGCCGTCAACCGTGGCGACATCATGCAGCGCAAGGGCTTCTACCCACCGCCGCCGGGCGCCTCGGACGTGCTCGGGCTGGAGTGCTCCGGTGTGGTGGCGGCGGTCGGCGACGGGGTCGAGGGCTGGTCGGTCGGCGACGAGGCGTGCGCCCTGCTGGCCGGAGGCGGCTACGCGAGCCGGGTCGCCGTACCCGCCGGGCAGCTGCTGCCGGTGCCTGCGGGCGTCGACCTGGTGACGGCGGCGGCGCTG
>DASSKO010000032.1:0-24773 GCA_035690425.1 Nocardioidaceae bacterium | reverse complement strand
TGGCGTCAACGCTGGATCACCGATACCTTCCTCGAGGCCCGTGCCCGTGGTGGATGAACGCAGGGTGGCTCTCCTGCTGCAGCGGATGTCCGAGGGGCTCTCCTACCTGCGCGCACGGGCCGGCGAGGACCACAACGCGCTCCGCGACGACGACGAGCGGCTGTCCGGGTTGAAGTACCGATTCGTCACGACGATCGAGTATCTGGTCAACGTGGCCCAGCATCTGTGCGCTGCACAGGGCTGGGGCCCACCGACCGACAACGCCGACGCAGTCCGAGTCCTGGCGCGTCACGGCGTCCTGGACGCCGAGCTCGCGGACCGGTTGGCGCGGGCCGTCGGCTTCCGCAACGTGCTGGTCCATCAGTACGCCGAGGTAGACGATGACCGCGTCGTCGCCATGCTGGACGAGGTCGACGACATCTCTGACTTCACTTCGGTGGTGTCCGACTGGCTCCTGCGGCAACGCGAATGAACTGTCTGCCTCGTCATGGACTGACCGAACGAGCCTTGAGGAGCAGGCTGCTTGTCACTCATACGGCGCCCTCCCCGTGGCGTCGGCTACCCGGACGAGCGCGAACGGCACGGTGAGCACGCCGAGGGAGGTGCGGACGTGGTAGCGGCTGCGTCCACGCTTCGCGATGGTGCCGCGGACCCCGGCGTACTGCGCGGGAACGTCCAATGTCACAGCCCGTGCCGAGCGGGAGGCGATCAAATGCGGCAGCCGTGCCCGGCGCGGGATGGCCATTGTCCCGTTGCCGGATGCGCGCCAGCTCGGCCGCATAGTTGGGATGCATCCGCACACAGCGACCGTGAAACCTCCACCCGACCAGGAACGCGGGTCGAAGGACGTGCTGCACCGCGCACGAGGTGACGCGGGTGGGCCGCTGGTGCCGCTCCGTGGCGTGCACGGCACCGTCCTAGGCACGCCGAGTCACCTTGCTTGCACGCAGGCAACTCGGGTTACCCCAGACGACGAGTCCGTCGCGCCGAATCTCGCTGAGCAAGGGGTCCTCACCGCACAACTGCTCCAGTAACTCATCTTCCGAGAAGGCCACGGCACGTACGTCATTGCCGGTCCACCGGGACGCATCATCCGCAAGTTGGTCGAGTGCGTCGAACCACTCGTCGGTCACCGTGCTTTCGTGCACCACGAACAGATCGATGTCACTGTCTGGACGCATCTCACCTCGTGCAGCCGAGCCGAATATGGCGGCGAACACGGGAGGGGCGTCGAAGGAAGCGAATCGCTCTGCCAGCCTGCGCAGAAACTCAGCGCGGAGACGCGACATCGTCACTATCGACGGCGAGGACAGGTGCTCCCGGTTCAGCCCGTAGACAAACCCTGCGCCTATGCGCTGCTGAGTCACGACGCCCTGACGCACCAGGCGCGCGAGACTCTTGCGGATTCCGCTCTCGGAGTGTCGCCCGACCACACGATGCAGCTGTGCCGGAGTGAACACAGTCTCAGCGCCTGCAAGTGCGGAGAGTACGTCGCCGTCCACGGTTGGCGTAACGGTGCCGAATGGCCTGGAGAGGTCCATAGCGTCACTCACTATCATGTAGGGATCTCTACTATCGTACAGCCACGCTGCCTGCCTCTCCTGTGGCTGTCGAGGGCCCACGGACACCGTCCGCGACAGACCACAGCCGCCTCGTTCTCGATCGATGTCCGCGGAAGGTGACAAGCTGACCTCCGTCGTACCGGTGGAAGGGGGATGCATGCAGGAGGGGCTCTACGAGTCGCTGATCACGAGTGGGCTGGAGCGGCAGCTGGCCGAAGTGGTCGAGATGGAGTCGGTGATCGACCCGGTCGACCCAGACGAACAGCCGCACGTGCTGGCCCGGCACGTCCACGACGCCGTGTGGCGGGTGCTGGCGGCGACGAGGAACGAGCAGGACCGCGTCGCGCTGGTAAACCGAATCCTCACCGACCTGCGCGCCCACGAGGATCACCTCGACGACGGCGCCCGCCACCTGCTCTCGCTGCACCGTCCCGCCGGTCCCGCGGCCACTCCCCCGTCGGCACGGCCGGCGACTCCGCTGTCGGAGGCCGCGCTGCTCACCAATGCCCACGATGAGCCGTCGTTGGCCGCGGAGCTGCGCAGCGAGATCGATACCGCCGACGAGGTCGACCTGCTGTGCGCGTTCGTGAAGTGGCACGGCCTGCGGCTGCTGGAGGACCAGCTGCGCCGCGTACGCGACCGCGGCATCCCGTTCCGCGTGCTGACCACCACCTACGTCGGCGCCACCGAGCGCGCCGCGCTCGACCGGCTGGTGCGCGAGTTCGGCGCCGAGGTGAAGGTGCAGTACGACGCGCTGCGCACCCGGCTGCACGCCAAGGCGTGGATGTTCCGCCGCAACACCGACTTCGACACCGCATACGTCGGCTCCTCCAACCTCTCCCGCAGCGCGCTGCTCGAAGGCGTCGAGTGGAACGTGCGCCTCTCCAAGGTCGCCACGCCCGCCCTGCTACAGAAGTTCGAGGGCACCTTCGACACGTACTGGCACGACCCCACGTTCGAGACCTACGACCCCGACCGCGACCGTGACCGGCTCGACGACGCACTGGTCGAGGCCGGCACCGGCGGGCGCCGTACCCGCGACCGGGTCACCGTCAGCCTCTCCGGTCTGGAGGTCAGGCCCTACCCCTACCAGCGGGAGATGCTGGAGGAGATCGAGGTCGAGCGCACCGTGCACGACCGGCACCGCAACCTCGTCGTGGCCGCCACCGGCACCGGCAAGACCGTCGTCGCCGCGCTGGACTACCGGCGGCTGTGCGACCCTCAGAGCGCACACCGGCCGAGCCTGCTGTTCGTCGCCCACCGCAAGGAGATCCTCGACCAGTCGATCCGCACCTACCGCGAGGTGCTCGCTGACGCCAGCTTCGGGGAGAGGTTCGTCGGCGGTGCGCGCCCGGAGCGGTGGAACCACGTGTTCGCCAGCGTGCAGTCGCTCAACGCGTACGGCGTGCGCAACATCCCACCCGACCACTTCGACATCGTGGTCATCGACGAGTTCCACCACGCCGAGGCCGCGACGTACCGCCGGCTGCTCGACCACCTGCAGCCACTCGAGCTGCTCGGGCTCACCGCCACCCCGGAGCGCGCCGACGGCGTCGACGTGCGCACCTTCTTCGACGGGCGCACCGCGGCCGAACTGCGGTTGTGGGAAGCACTGGGGCAGGACCTGTTATGCCCGTTCCACTACTTCGGCATCGCCGACGGCACCGACCTGTCGCAGGTGCAGTGGAGCCGCGGCCGGTACGACGAGCAAGGGCTGTCCAACCTCTACACCGGCAACGACGTCCGGGCCCGGATCGTGCTGCGGCAGGTCCGCGACAAGATCGCCGACGTCGGCGGGATGCGGGCGCTCGGCTTCTGCGTCAGCGTCGCCCATGCCGACTACATGGCGCGGGTGTTCACCGAGGCTGGTATCCCCGCCAGAGCGGTCAGCGGCACCACGCCGGCGGCCCAGCGCGACCAGGCACTGGCCGATCTGCGCGAGCAGCGCGTCAACGTGCTGTTCGCCGCCGACCTGTTCAACGAGGGCCTCGACCTTCCCGACGTCGACACCGTGCTGTTCCTGCGACCGACCGAGAGCGCCACGATCTTCCTGCAGCAGCTCGGCCGCGGTCTGCGGCGCGCGCCCGGCAAGGCGGTGCTGACCGCCCTCGACTTCGTCGGCCACCATCGCACCGAGTTCCGGTTCGACGTGCGCTACCGGGCGCTGACCGGTGACACCCGCCGCGGGCTGGAGGAGCAGCTCCGACGCGGCTTCCCGTTCCTGCCTTCAGGCAGTCAGATTGTCCTCGACCGGCAGACGCAAGCCTCGGTCCTGGAGAACATTCGCGCGCAGGTGTCGTCGCGCTGGCCACGCATCGTCGCCGAGCTGCGGTCGTACGGCGAGCACAGCCTGGGCTCTTTCCTGCACGAGTCCGGTGTCGAGCTCGCCGACATCCTGCGCAACAGCCGGCACTCGTGGACCGAGCTGCGCCGCGAGGCCGGCCTGCCGACACGCGCGGGTGGCGCCCGGGAGGAGCAACTGCTCAAGCGGGTGCGTGCCCTCGCGCACGTGGACGACATCGACCGGGTGCGGGTGTATCGGGATCTGCTCGGCGACGACCCCCCGTCGTACTCCTCGCTCGACGTGACGCAGCAGCGGTTCGCCCGGATGCTGTTCTTCGTGCTGTGGCCGGACGGCGGGGGTTTCACGTCGTACGACGAGGGGCTGGCGGTGTTGCGCGCTGAGGCCGCGGCGCGCGACGAGATAGCCGCGGTGATCGACCTGGCCTTCGACCGGACCCGGCACGAGGGACTGCGGATGACGGGCGCACTCGCTGGGTCGCCGCTGCGGGTGCACGCGCGCTACACCCGCGAGGAGATCATGGCCGCGCTCGACGAGGCCACCCTGGCCGGTCGCGCACCCAACAGCTTCCGCGAGGGCGTGCTGTACGCAAAACCGTGGAACGCCGACACACTTCTGGTCACGCTGCGCAAGTCCGAGACCGACTACTCCCCCACCACGATGTACCGCGACTACGCGATCAGCCCGACGCTGTTCCACTGGGAGTCGCAGTCGACCACGTCGGTGACCTCGAAGACGGGGCGGCGCTACCTGGAGGGACAGAGCCAGGTGCTGCTGTTCTCCCGCGACACCAAGACCGACGCGTACGGCGGTGGAGCGCCGTACCTGTTCCTCGGCTCCGCCGACTACGTCAGCCACACCGGCGACCGGCCGATCGCGATCACCTGGCGGCTGGCGCAGGCGATGCCGACCGACATCTTCACCACCGCTTCGGTGGCAGCCGGCTGACCCCTGCGTAGCGGCCAGACCCCCTCTGGAGGTTGCGCCCGCCGGCGACGCACCACAGATCGGCGTCTGAGCCGGCCCACCGCGCGCTACGGCTTGGCGCATACTTCCAGACGGGCACGCGCCTTCTTCACGGCGTACTCGGCATCCCAGTACGCGCAGGCGCACAGCGACATGTCGATGATGCCGCGCCGACGCATCCACGGCAGCAGCCGCGCCGTCAAGCTCACCTGTGTGCGCGCGTCCGCGTGCTGAGGAAGCAGCCACTCGTCCTCGATGAAACTGGGCAGGCAGCACACCAGCTCGTCGTATCCGAAGACACGCCAGAAGGCGCTGCCACAGTCGAACTCTCGCTCGGACCCGAGCAGCATCGCGCAGTCAGTGCCGAGCTGGTGGGCCACCACGTCGAGTTTGATCTCGGCGACGAACCGCGCGAGGTGCTCCAACACGCGGACATAGCGAACGCTCGTCTGCGGACGCCTGCCGGTGCTCACGTGCACGAGGAAGTCAGCAAGGTCGGGGGGCAGGTGGTGCACGTTCGTTTCCATACCCGGACGCTCCCACCGGCCGCCGACAGTCAGCGGCCCTGGATCGCCTGTGCACGAACTCAGCGCGATGTCTGCGTTAGCAGCCATCCTTGGTGAGCATGGCGAGACGGCCGCACCGCTGCTCGCGGTCGAGGTGCTCTCCCCAAGCACCCGACTCATCGACATCAACCTCAAGCGCGCACGCTATGAGGCCGTCGGCTGCCCGTCGTACTGGGTCGTCGATCCCGATTCCCTTACGCTCACCGCGTGGGAGCTCCGCGACAACGTGTACGTCGAGGTCGCGCACGTTGCCCGCAACGAGACCTTCGGCGCCACAGTGCCGTACCCGGTGTCCATCACGCCCGCCCGGCTGCTGGACTGACGCCTGGTCGGTCACCCGACGAGAAGGTCGCCCAGCAGGTCGTCGAGCACGTGCTCCTCCTCGATGCGGACCCGGTGCTCGCCCATCGCCTCGGCGAGTGCCGGCTCCCACGGCGAGTCAGCGGCGCGACTTTGGAGCGGACTGCCCGCCCCCGCGCGGACGGCCGTGAGGTAGTGCGCGGCGTCGAGACGCCACGGCAGCGCACCGTACCGGTCGACGACCGTCCCGGCGATCGTCAGCCCCGCCCAGTCGAAGTCGCCGTGGTAGCGCAGCACCGCACCGGCCTCGGCCAGGATGCGCAGCAGCTTCCGCGCGGCCCCGCTGAGGTGTCCGCCGCCGCAGACCAGCGGTGCGCAACGCGGTCCGAGCCGCTCAGCGGCCACCGCCACCACCGCGGGGTTCTCGCAGACGAACACCCTCTGGCCCGCGAGGCCACGCAAGCCCGGCGGATGCCGGGTCAGCTGGCGCAGGGACAGGTGCACCGGCTCCCCCGCCTCGGCGGACGCGGCCAGCAGTCGGGCGCTCAGCGAGTCACCGCTCGCCCGCAGGCCCAGCGTGAGCACGGGGGCCGACAGGTCGCCGGTCAACACCCCCACCGACTCCCACACCGAGCGGCGCCACTCGACACCCTCCCCTGGCGGCAGGTCGCCCAGCACTTGCGCCGCCCCGTGCACCAGGGTCGCCAGCGGCTTGTCGTCGTCGAGCCCGTGCCCGTCACCGAGCACCCGCGCCGCGAACACCGACCGGGGCTCGTCCGCGGCCGGCAGCGCGAGCACGCAGCGCCGCGTCTCTTCCGCCAGCTCCAGCGCGACGTCGGGACCAGCCGAGATGCGACGCAGCAGGCCGCGCGCGCGCACCTGCTCGCGCCACGCCACCAGGCCGGGGACCGCCTCGGCCAGCTGGTCCAGCACCGCGTCGGCGCGCTCCCACGCACGTTGCGTCGCGACCCGCTCCCCTGCCAGGTCGCGAAGCGGGCCGCGCAGTGCCGACAGCGCGGTCATCAGGTCCGGCGCCACACCGGCGTCGAGGAGCACCCGGGCGACGTCCGGCACCGGCACCGACAGCGACTCACCCTTCGTCGGCCGTCGTCCGAGCAGCCGCTCGACCGCGGCCCGCTGCGCCACCGTCGGCGTCGCCAGCGTGACCGTCCCACCCAGCGCGCGTCCGCGCTCGGCCCGCGCCACCAGTCGGTCGACCAGCCAGGCGATGTCGGCGCCGCCGAGGAGACGCTGCAGGCGCTCACGGTCCACAGATGCGGCGGTGGGCGACGGCTGGCCGGGCGGACTCACGAGAACAGGTCCACCTCGTCTGGGGCGTCGGACGAGGCATGCAGCGGCGGCAGCGTCCGCTCGACCCGCTCCCGGCGGGTGCCGTCCCACTCCCAGCTGCTCACCAACACCGCATCGATGCCGTCGCGGCGCGTCAGATGCGCGATCGCCAGCCCCGGCACGGTCGAGTAGCAGCCCCACTCGCGCTCGCTGGTCAGCACGTAGTCGAGGTCGAATGTGTCCAGCAGGCCGAGGCACTTCGCGCGCGAGTCGTCGTCCACACCGGCGAACGCCTCGTCGAGCATCACCAGCCGCGGCGCATGGGCCGAGCCTGCCGACCGGTAGTACGACGACGCGGCCGCGCACAGCGGGATCGTCGCCGCGAGCGCCCGCTCTCCCGCCGACGACGGCCCGGTGGCTGGGCGCCAGCGACCGTCCTGATATCTCTCGATGGAGAACCGGTGCCAGGTGCGATAGTTCAGCGCTGCTGTCAGGTGCTCCAGCCAGGTGCCGGTCTCGTCCTGCTGGCGCATCTGGGTGATCCGCGCCTGCAGGAAGCGTCCGATCGCCTGCCGGTCCTGCTGCGACCACGCGGCGGCGTCCTGACGCAGCAACCGTGCGCGGACCTCGGCGAGCCCTTCCGGCCCGTCCGCGGCCGGGTGCCACACCAGTCGCAGCGTCATGCCGGTGCTGGTGGGACGGTCGGCCAGCTCCTCGTTCATCGCCGCGACCTGACGCTCGGCCGCCTCGATGAGGGTCTGCAGCTCGGCCGCCACGTGGTCGACGAGGTGGTTCTCCAGGATCTCCTGCTCCCGGGCGGACAGCAGTCGCTGCCGCTCGGCGACCTCGTCGGCGAGTCCGGTGACCAGGGCGGGCACGCTCGATTCGCTGCCGCGCCACTGCGCGGAGACGAGCAGTCCCTCGTCACTCGCGCGGTAGGACGCACCGCCACCGGACCTGCTCAACGCGTCCTGCAACGACTGCAGCTGCTCACTCACCCGCTGACCGGCCCGGTCCCACGCCCGGTCCTCGGTGTGCACGTCGTCCAGCTCGTTGTCGATGCGCCGAGCCAGCGTCACCGCCGGTGTGGGTGCCCACTCCTGTGCCGGGTCGGGTACGTCGAGGTCAGGCAGCGCGACCGCGAGCAGGCCACCGGCCGCGAACCGGCGTAGCCCGCTCACCGCAGCGCGACGCCGCTCGTCGTGGTCGGCGAGCTGCCGCTCGAGCTCCTCCACCTTCCCCTTCGCCACGCCCAGCGTGCCGGACTCCTGCTGAAGTCGCTGTCCCAGCCGGTCACGCTCGCGGGCCAGCTGCTCGATCCGGCGGGCCACCGCGTCGAGCCGCTGTTGCAGCTCCTGGACAGCGGCTCCCGCCGACGCGTGCAGGGCGTCGTGCTCGGCGCGCTTGTCGCGCGCCCGCTGCCGGTCGTGTTGGCCTGCTTCGTCCGCTCGCCGATGCGCCTCGGCGGCCTCGTCGACCTCCACTCGTGCGTCGGAGGCGTCGTCGGCGGCCAGGCGGCGGCTCCTGATCGCCGACTCCCAGGAGGGCAGGAACGCCTCGAGGGTGGTCAACGCGCGCCGTACCCGGCTCAGCCCGTCGGCGTCGGCCGGCAGCCGGAGGTCGGACGCAGCCTCCTCGACAGCCTGCCGGGCCTGGGTCACTTCGGACCGTCGCCGTCGCACCTCGGTCTCGAAGGTCTCCACCGCCTCGACGCGCTCGTGCAGCGTCCGCACCGCCGCGAGCACTTCGGCGTGTGCGTCACGCAGCCGCTGGTCGGACGGGTACGCCGCCAGCTCCTCGGCCACCTGGGCGCGATGGCGGTCGACGGCTTGGATGTCTGAGTCGATGACCGCGACGGTCTCGTCCAGCTCGGCGACTCGGTCGGTGATCTCGGCCAACCGCCGGCGGCGGGCCTGCTCGCGGGCGCCGGCTCCGACGTACTCGGCGCTCGGCTTGCGCCAACGGCCGCGAAGCACGCCGAGCTGCCAGTCACCCGTGGTGTCCACCCAGCTTGTCGGCCCGCCGGCGGGCCCGACACCGATGCCGGCGAGCACCGCCCGGATCGCCTGCTCGGAGACGGTGCGGGCGTGCGCGTCATCGTGGTCGACCGCGGGGCGCAGCAGCCGGCTCAACGGCTCCGACGCCGTCTGGTCGGCCACCAGCATGGTGTCGTCGGCGTCGACCAGCGTCCCGTCGGGGGTCACCCAGCCGTCGAGCACGCCGGACGCCTCAAGCGCGGCCTCGATCCCGGCGCGGTCGGCGTCGGGAAGGTCGTCCACGAAGTCGACGACCCGCCACAGCGGCGCTCCGTCGCGGTCGGCGCGCGCCCGCTCGTCCCGCGTGTGCGGCACCGGGGGTCGGCGCGCCTCGCCCGCTTCGAGCGAGCGTCGCTCCTGCTCCAGCGTCTGCCGCTGCTCGAGCAGCCCCTCCCTTGTCGCCGTCAGCCGGTGACGCTCGGCCGCCAACCGCTCGCGTGCGGCGTCGGCGGCCGCACCCAGCGCCGTGCGGGCAGGGTCGGCCTCGTCGAGGGTGTCCGCCCAGGTGCGCACCGCGTCCACCACGGCGGCGGCATCGGGCACTGCCGCCTGCGCCGCGCCGGACAGGGCCGACTCGGCCGCGGCGGTGAACGCGTCGGCCGCCTCGGAGCGCGCGGTCCGGCTCGACTCCAGGTTGGCGCGTGCCCGCTCGGCCTGCTGCTCGGCGTCGGCATGCCGGCGTCGGGCATCTGCGTGCCGGCCCATGACGACGGCTTCGTCGTCGACCAACCGCTGCACGGTCGCCACGGCGTCGCCCCGGCGCCCGGCCTCGTGGCGTGCTCGGCGTGGCGCATCGTCGACGGCCGGGTCGAGGGCCCCCACGGTCGCCTGACCCGCCGCCTCGACAACGGCATCCCGCTGCTCGGTCTCTGCCCTCTCGGCGTCGTCGAGCCGGCGGGTGGCCTCCTCGGCCCGCTGCTGCTGACGCTCGAGGGTGGTCCGGGCGTGCTCGGCCTCCCGTGCGGACCGTTCGGCCAGCTGCTCGAGCTGGCGAGCGTCATCGGCGAGCCGCTGCAGCTGCCGTGCGTCGCGCATCAGGTCGCTGTCGGCGAGCGCCTCCTTCTCGGCGCGAGCCACGGAGAGCTGGTCGACCGTCTGCGCCTGCGCCGACTTCAGCGCGGAGATCTCCTGCGCTGCGTCGTCGCGGGCCCGTCGGGCCTCGGTGAGGAGCCGACCGGTTGCCTCGTAGCGCGACTGTGCCTCGCGTGGGCCCTCCGCGTGGCGGCGCGCCGCGATCTGCGCGTAACGCCGGTAGTCGTCGAGGAACCGACCTGCGGTCTCGCCCGCTTCGGTGAAGACCGCCAGCTCGGAGCGCTCGTCGTCGAGGCTGCGAAACGACTCGGCGACATCGGCCAGCAGCGCCTGGTCCAGCGGCGCCAGCGCCTCGGTGAGCGCGTCGGAGAGGCGGCGCTCGTCGGGCCGCTTGGACAGCTGCGGCTGACGCAGCTGGATCAACAGGCTCAGCAGCGAGTCGTAACGCTCCTGGCCCAGGTGGAACAGCCGCTCGTCGACGGCTCGCCGGTAGTCGGCCGCCCGGTCGTAGACCTCGCCCCGCTCGGCCAGCACCTCACGCAGCCGGTCCCGAGGCACGACCGCGCGGTGAGAGGACACCAGGAAGAGGTCGTCGCCCACCCGCCGGTCGGTGACGAAGAACCAGGTCTGCACGCCGGCCTTGCCCCTGGTGGCCCGCAGGCCCGCCCCGATCGTGACGTAGACCGCGTCGCCGTCCGCATCCTGCCGGCCGAGCTCAAGCCAGGTGTATCCGGTTCGCTCGGCGTGCCTGCCGCCGAGCAGCAGGTTCCACTCCATCCGCTTCTTGCTGTCGCCGTCGGGCTCGACCCGGTACGGCGCGGTCTCGCCGTCGAGCAGGAACGGAAGCATCAGCGCAAGCACCTTCGACTTGCCGGTGCCGTTGTTGCCGCGCAGCAGCAGGTGACCGTCGCGGAACCAGAACTCCTCGCGGTCGTAATGGAACAGGTCGACCAGGCCGGCCCGCAACGGTTGCCAGCGCTCCCGCTGCGGACGGGGCAGCCGGTCGACGTCGGGCGCTCTCACATGCCCTCCAACGTTGCGGTGCCGCGGTCGACCCCGCCGAGTGCGAACCGTGCCACGGCAGGCAGCGGCACCACCTCGCGGTCACCGCCCGGACGCAACAGCCCGAGCGCGGTGAGGCGGTCAAGTGCTGTCCGGCAAAGCTCCCGCTCAGCGCCTGGGGCCGCAGCGTCGCGGCGCCACCAGGAGCGGTGACGCGACGCCAGCTCGGCGGTGAGCCGCTCGAGGTCGGCCACGGGTACGGCGCTGCCGATGCTGGTTGCGAGCCGCTCCGCCAGCAGCAGGGTGAGGTGGCCGTCGGTGCCGACCTCGGGCATCTTCAGATCGGTGAGCGGATCGGAGGCCGGGTCGACCATCGCGATGCCCTCCGCACGCACCTCGGCGACGAGCCCGGTCGCGCGCTCCACCCGCCCGATCAGCGCCGATCGCTGCCCGGTGAGATAGCCACGCTCGTCCTCGGTCAGGTCGGCGTAGTAGACCACGGGGTCGTCGAGCAGCCGGCGGGTCAGGCCGTGCCGCAGCGCACGGACACGCCCCTCGTCGGTCGGCGGAGTCTCCGGACGGATGGCAGCAAGCCGGTCCTCAGCGGAGCCGGCATCCACGGTGGACGGGCCGCGAGCCGTGGCCAGGACCCCCGCCAACGCGTGCCGGTCGACGTCATAGAGCGCGTCACCGGCTCCGCTCACATAGCCGTGCTCGTCGCCGGCTACCCGGCTGAGCACGGCGTAGTCGATGAGCAGTCGCACAGCGGCGACCAGGTCGGACCGCTCGTCGCGCCTCTCCAGCGCGAACCGGAAGCCGGTCGCGGCCAGCGCCGGGTCGGCGGCGGCGTCGATGACCGCCTCACCGAGCCTGCCGAGGGAGATCTGCAGCTCGGCCTTCTCCAGGGCGGCCAGCGCCAGGCACAGCAGCACGTAGCGACGCCGGGTGAACGGCTGCTTGTTGGTCACCGCCGGCCGGGTGCCGTCCGCATCGTCTGCGGGCATCTTGACCACCCGAGCCACCTCCGGGTCGACCCGCAGCGCCCACCCGGTCTCCTTCGCGAGCCACTCGCGCAGCCAGCCGGCGTGACGGCGCACGTGCACGAAGTCGTCGTGGCCGCTGGACAGCAGCGGGTTGGCCAGCAGTGCCCGCATCGCCCTGCGGCGCTGGTCGTCGCGCGCGGCGTCCAGGGCGTCGATGGTGGCCTGCGCGCTGCCCCTGACGGGTGCGTCACGTGCGGTGGTGTCTGCGGCCGTCACGAGGCGACCTCCTGCTGGTCCGAAGCGGCCGGGTCGAGATCGATCACCGTGAGCAGGTGGTCGGGCCCGCGGAAGGTGCCGTCCGGTGTGCGCAGCTCCGCCTGCGCCGCGTCGTCGGTCGGCTCCAGCCGCACCTCCAGCGATCCGTCGGCCGAAACCGTGCTGGTCGGGCCGTGCCGGTGCCGGCGAGCGGCCAGCGCCTCTCCGAGCACACTCAGGAACAGCGCGAACTCGTGGGTGTCGAGTGTGCCGAGCTCGGAGAGCCGGGTCGGGCGGCCGGTGGCCAGCCGCCGCCTCGCAGCGCGGATCTGGGCGGCCTCCTGGTCGGCGTACCGGCGCAGCGCCGAGCGACCGGCCGAGCGGTCCTCGATCGCCGGAGCACGCCCGCGGCGCGTGAAGGAGCCGGTGCGTCGCAGTGTCGGGCTCACCACGATCGGCGGCGCCTCGGCCCATGGGGTGGCCGCGGGGACCGGGTCGTCGCGCCACTGCTCGAGGGTGGCCGCGTCGACGGTGAGGTGCCGCGCCGGCGACAGCCCGAACGCCGCGCGCCACAGGCGGTGGCAGTCGCGGGCGTCCTCGGCCTCGGCGAACCAGACCGCCAGCGTCTTGAAGTCGGTGGAGCGGTCGCTGCGGCGGGTACGGCGGTCGTGCAGGGCGGCGACCACCCGGAGCAGCGCCGGGATCGCCGACCGCGCCCGCTGCAACAACAGGGTGGACTGGCTGGGACGGTCGTCGGTGCCGATGAACCACGCCTGCAGGCCGGTCCACCGCGCGTGCCACTCGACGGCCTTGCCGCGTTGGATCGCGAGCCGCTCGCCCTCGTCGTCGTGGTCGGTGTCGTCGGCTGCGCCCGGCGCCACGTCGGACGCCTCGCGGGCGGCGGCGACGTCGAGCAGTTGCGGCATGCCGTCCTGCAGGCTGTCGATGAGGTCGGCAATCTCCGGGCGCCGGACGACGAGGTCCTCGACGAAGCGCTGGAGGTAGTCGATCAACCGGTCCTTGTAGGCCAGGAACACGTCGACCTCGACGTCGTGCAGGTCGATGGTGCGCTGCAAACTGGCCATGAAGGCGGCAGCGTTGTCGGCGAGCCCGGTGAAGCGGGCGGAGAGCGAGGTCAGCGCGAGGTGCACCTTCGCCGGGTCGGGGGCGGCCTCCTCGGCGTACAACGACAGCTCCCGCAGGGCGGCGGTGATGTCGGCCAGCGCCACCGACTGCAGCTCGCCGCGCCGGCCGAGCGCGATGTCGAACTCGGCGAGCGCAACCTCGACCGCCTCGCCGTCCCGGGTGAGCTGGTAGAGGAACCGGGCGCGGTGGAAGTCCTCAACCGTGGTGACGCGGCTGGTGTCGGGATCGGCTCGCAGGTTCCCCCAGTCGACGAGCTGACGGAGGGCAGCGTTGACGTCGTCCAGGCTGTTCTTCGACCGAGTGGCCTCGTCGATGTCGCGGCGCAGCCCGTCACAGACGTCCTCCGGGCGGAGGTGGATGGCGTAGGTGACCTTCTGCCGCACGAACACCGCCATGATGGCGCGGTAGAGCGCGACGTTGCCGCCTTGCAGGTGCGCGAACGGCCTGAACCGATCGGTCTGCTCGCTCATCGCCCACGTCCTCGACCCCGTCGTGTTTGCCGTACGCGACCATACCTATCGCGACGCACCGACAGGCTCGGCCTCGCACGGGTACGCCGCCCGATCGCCGTACCCGGTCACTATCAGCCCAGCCGCGCTCATCGACTGACCCGCCGCCGCGCAGCCAGTGGCACGCCCGATTTCGTCTGCGGTCCGCTCGCGTCGATGACCCGAGGGACCGCAGACGAATCATGGGCTGAAGGTCAGCTGCAGCCGCTGGTCGATCCGCAGCCCTCGCAGACGAAGCAGCTGCCTGCCGGCCGCATCTTCGTGCCGCAGGTGAAGCACAGCGGCGCGTCGACGCTGGAGCCGGTGATCGACTCGAGCAGCTCCGCCGACGTGTGCGCCTCACGAGGTGCCGGCTTCGCGGCCGCCGCCTCCACCGACCGGTCGTCCTTCGCCGCCGAGGCCCTCTCGTACTGCTCGGACTCGAGCAGCTCCTCCTCAGACGGCTCGTAGGAGCCGGTCTCGAGCTGGCGCTGACGCTCCTCGGCGGTGTAGATGCCCATCGCCGAGCGTGTCTCGAACGGCAGGTAGTCCAGGGCCAGCCGGCGGAAGATGTAGTCCATGATCGACTGGCTCATCCGCACGTCGGGGTCGTCGGTCAGCCCGGCCGGCTCGAACTTCATGTTGGTGAACTTGGAGACGTAGGTCTCCAGCGGCACGCCGTACTGCAACGAGATCGAGATCGCCATCGAGAACGCGTCCATCACACCGGCCAGCGTCGAACCCTGCTTGCCGAGCTTGAGGAACACCTCGCCCAGCCCGTCGTCGGGGTAGGAGCCGGCGGTCATGTAGCCCTCGGCGCCACCTACCGTGAACGACGTGGTCTGCGATGGGCGCGACTTCGGCAGCCGCTTGCGCACCGGGCGCTCTACGACGACCTTCTCCGGCTCGGGAGCCTCCTGCTTCTGCGACGCACCGGTCGACAGCGGCTGGCCCACCTTGCAGTTGTCGCGATAAACGGCGATCGACTTCAGGCCGAGCTTCCAGCCCTGGAAGTAGACGTCGGCGATCTCCTCGACCGTCGCACTCTCCGGCAGGTTGACGGTCTTGCTGATCGACCCGCTCAAGAACGGCTGCGTGGCAGCCATCATCCGCACATGGCCCATCGGCTTGATCGCCCGAGTGCCCATCGCGCAGTCGAAGACCTCGTAGTGCTCGGGCTTGAGGCCTGGCGCGTCGATCACGTGGCCGTGCTCGGCGATGTACTCCACGATCGCCTCGATCTGCTCCTCCTGGTAGCCCAGGTGGGTCAGCGCCGCCGGCACAGTCTGGTTGACGATCTGCATCGAACCGCCGCCGACGAGCTTTTTGAACTTCACCAGGGAAAAGTCCGGCTCGACCCCAGTCGTGTCCGAGTCCAGCATGAACGAGATCGTCCCGGTCGGCGCCAACAGGCTGGCCTGCGCATTGCGCCACCCGTTCTTGGCACCGATCTCGATCACGTCGTCCCACGCCTTCGTCGCTGCCGCATGCACGGCACGGTCCATGGGATGGATGGTGCGGGCCGCGTCGTTGGCGGCCTGGTGCTTGCGCATCACCCGGGCATGGGCATCCGCGTTGCGCGCGAAGCCGTCGTAAGGTCCGACGACACCTGCCAACTCGGCAGAGCGCTTGTACGACGCCCCGGTCATCAGGGAGGTGATCGATGCGGCGAGCGCACGGCCGCCCTCGGAGTCGTAGCCGCGGCCGGTGGCCATCAGCAGCGCACCAAGGTTGGTGTAGCCGAGGCCGAGCTGCCGAAAGGCCCGGGTGACGTCGGTAATCGCCTCGGTCGGAAAGTCGGCGAAGCAGATGGAGATGTCCATCGCGGTGATGACCAGCTCGACCGACTTGGCGAACTTCTCCGAGTCGAACTCACCGTCGTCCGTGAGGTACTTCATCAGGTTCAACGAGGCGAGGTTGCAGGACGAGTTGTCCAGATGGAGGAATTCACTGCAGGGATTGGATGCCGTGATCCGTCCTGACTCCGGCGACGTGTGCCAGTCGTTGATCGTGTCGTCGTACTGGATGCCGGGGTCAGCGCACTCCCACGCAGCCTGCGCGATCTTGTCCCACAGCTCCTTGGCGTCGACCTCCTCGATCACCTCACCGGTGGTGCGAGCGGTCAAGCCGAAGTTGGCGCCCTCGTCGACCGCGCGCATGAACTCGTCGGTGACGCGGACGGAGTTGTTGGCGTTCTGGTACTGCACGCTGGTGATGTCGGAGCCGCCGAGGTCCATGTCGAAGCCGGCGTCGCGCAGCACGCGGATCTTGTCCTCCTCGCGCGCCTTGGTCTGCACGAACTCCTCGATGTCGGGGTGGTCGACGTCGAGCACGACCATCTTCGCCGCACGCCGCGTCGCACCGCCGGACTTGATCGTCCCGGCGCTGGAGTCGGCACCCCGCATGAAGGAGACCGGGCCGCTGGCCGTGCCACCGGAGGACTGCAGCAGCTCCTTGGACGAGCGGATGCGGGACAGGTTGAGGCCGGCACCCGAACCGCCCTTGAAGATCAGGCCCTCTTCCTTGTACCAGTTGAGAATCGAGTCCATCGAGTCGTCAACGGCGAGGATGAAACACGCCGACACCTGCTGCGCACTGCTCGTGCCGACGTTGAACCACACCGGCGAGTTGAAGCTGAAGTGCTGGTGCAGCAGCATCCAGGTCAGCTCGTGCTCGAAGATCTCCGCGTCGGCCTCGGTGGTGAAGTAGCCGTTGTCCTCGCCGGCCTTGCGGTAGGTCTTGACCACCCGGTCGAGCAGCTGCTTGAGGCTGCGCTCGCGGGAGTCGGTGCCGACGGCGCCGCGGAAGTATTTCGTGGTGACGATCGTGGACGCGTTGGCGCTCCAGAAGTCGGGGAACTCCACGCCGCGCTGCTCGAAGACGGCCTCACCGGTCTTCCAGTTGGTCTGCACGACGTCACGGGTCTCCCAGGTGACCTCGTTGTAGGGGTGCACACCCTCGGTGGTGTAGACCCGCTCGACGCTGATCCCCTTGGCGCCGCGCTTCGTCCGCGCTGCCGGACCGCTCACCGTCTCCGTCATGCCCCGTCTCCCTTGTCCGTCGTGCCTGTGTCGGTCGTGTCTGGTCTTGTGCTGCAGATGTTGGTGGCCCACCGGGCGCAGGGCTTCCCCTCCCCGCGCCCGGCGGGCGGTCTAAGTCCCGCTGTCTGGTGCGGGTACGACGCCACGCTCCGCGCGGAGCATCGCGATCTCTGTCTCGAAGTCGCCGGCGGAGTCGAACGCGCGGTAGACGCTGGCGAACCGCAGATACGCCACCTCGTCGAGCTCCCGGAGCGGGCCGAGGATCGCCAGGCCCACCTCGTGGGCCGGAACCTCGGCCCAGCCGTGCGTGCGCAGGGTCGCCTCGACCTGCTGGCCGAGCCGGGCGAGCGCGTCGTCGTCGACCGGGCGGCCCTTGCACGCTTTGCGCACGCCGGCAATCGCCTTGGCGCGCTCGAACGGCTCGGTCGCACCGGAGCGCTTCACCACGACCAACTGCATCTGCTCGACCGTGGAGAACCGCCGGTCGCACCCCGCACACTGGCGCCGGCGGCGGATCGCTCCCCCGTCGTCGGCGACCCGGCTGTCGATGACGCGGGTGTCGGTGTGACGGCAGAACGGACAATGCATCTCGATCGCTCTCCTTCACACCATCGGTTCTAGCGGACCCCACCGACAGCTTCTGCGCCCGCCGGCTGGGGATGGATCTGTGGACTCCCTGGGGAGAACCGTCCTCACGCTGTGAGTAAGCAAGCCCCAGATGTGGAAAACCACATTGCTGTAACTCCTACATCTTGGGGTATGGCGCGGCGCCACGCAAGCAGCGCCACGGACTGACTTCGAGTCGACGACGTTCCTGCAGGTCAGCGGGCGAGTCGGGCGCCTCGATTGGCGTGTCGCTCAGCGTGGCTTATCAGGCACAGCATGCCGCTGCCCCCGAGCGCGGGGCAGACGTGCGATCTCGACGCGAGGAGTGGGCGCGGGGCAGACGTGCGATCTCGACGCGAGGAGTGAGCGCGGGGCAGACGTGCGATCTCGGAGTGGATGCGGGGATCTAGCGCGGCGTGCGGCGTCGCGGCCGCGGCACCAGCGGCTCGGCGGTCTCGTCGCTCCGCCCGGGGCGGGCATGCACGGCAGTCGTCGGCGTCGGCAGCGCCGCCCGGCCCTCCTCCAGCCACGCCACCAGGTCGGGCTCGCGCAACCGGGCGCCACTGACGGCCGGGATGGCCAGCGCGGCGGCAAGACCCAAGCCGGCCAGGCAGATCATCGCGACCAGACCGACCTCGATCCCGCCCCGCAGGCTCGGCGAGCTCTGCGCGACATACAGCACGATCGGAGCCACCGCGTACGCCGACTCGGCGCGCAGCAGCAGGACCAGCGCGAACGCGCGACCGAGCCGACTGGATGGGACTCCCATCGCCGCGAGGAACAGCCCCGGCGACACGGTCGCCCCCGCGCCGAACCCCAGCAAGACCGACGCACCCAGCACGATCGGCGCAGGGTCGGCGGCATCCAGCCACAGCAGCAGCGCCGCCCCGGCGATCAGTGCGAGGAGCCCGGCGTTGACCAGGACCGGCAGCCAGCGCGTGCGAAAGATCGCCCCGAAGATCAGCGCGGCGACCACCAACCCGACCGGCATCGGCCAGAACAGCGACCCGGCACGCACGGCGCCGAGACCGGCGACGTCGGAGAGGAACAGCTGGGCCAGTCCCAGCACGGCGACGAACACCGCACCACCGACCATCGCGACGACGGTGCCGGTCACCGGGAGCTGGGTCGACAGCGCCTTGACCGGCACCGTCGGGTCGGGCGCCCGGTACTGGATCACGATCAGCGCCACCAGCCCTATCAGACCGACCACGAACGGCACCCAGAACACGGCTGAGGCGAACGTGGTGCCCATCAGCACCGACGTCGCGTAGAAGGGCAGGAACGTCGCCACGGCCGCCAGCGTGACCGCGAGCTTGGCCAGCCGCAGACCCGGATCGGGCGGGGCGAACCGCGCATAGCCGAGCAGGGCGGCGACCAGGCCCAGCGCGCCGACAGCCGCCAGCAGCCAGAACAGCAGCCGCCACGCACCCAAGGCGGCCACCGGGCCGGCGACCAACGGCCCCACCGTGGTCGCACCGAAGATCGCGACGTTGATCACCACCACGCTGAGCGGCAGCTTGCCCACACCGAACCGCGTCACCAGCACCGGCAGGGCACCGACGATCATGAAGCCCGTCGCGACACCCTGCAGCACCCGGCCCGCGAAGAAGAGCTCGATACCGGGTGCGGCCGCGGCCAGCACCGAGCCCAGCACGAAAGCCAGCTCATAACCGATGAACAGGTAGCGCTGGACGAACCGCTGCGACAGGTACGCCGCCACCACCGCCGCAGCGGCCAGTCCCGCGTTGCTCATCCCCTCGGCCACCTGCAACGCCAGCTGCGACGTGTGCAGGTCCGCGGCGACCACCGGCACCAGCGTCGAGTACGCCGTGGTGAGCACGGTGTTGGGAGACAGCGCCAGCAGCGCAATCGCCACCGCCATGCCGTAGCGGCCCTGCAGCTTCATCGCCACGCAGCCATGTATGCACCAGTCATCCCAGCGACGTACCCGGTTACCGCTGGCGCAACTCGCGACTCTGCACGAGTTGCTCCGCGACGTCACGCAGCTTTCTGTTGGTGGTCTGGCTGGCGCGGGTGAGCAGGCTGAACGCCTGCTGCCCGTTGATCGTGTAACGCTCCATCAGCATGCCCTTGGCCTGGCCGATGAGGTCCCGAGTCGCCATCGCCTCACCGAGCTGCTCGATCTTCTCCACATCGGCGTAGGCCACGGCCGCGTGCGTGGCGAACAACTGCCCCACATGCACGGCCTCGTCGCTGAACGCCTCGGGCTCTGCGGCGTAGAGGTTCAACGCGCCGAGGTTGTTGCCGTCGACGAACAGCTGGAACGCCAGCATGCTGCCGGCGCCGACCTCACAGGCGCGGCGGGCGAACTCCGGCCACCGTCGCTCGTGGCGCATGTCGTGCACACGGACCGTCTTCTCATCATAGGCCGCGTCGAGACAAGGTCCCTGACCGATCTCCATCTGTGCCGCATCGACCTTGCGGGGCAGGTCACTCGACGCCGCACGGGACCCGACCTCCTTGCGGTTGAGGACCACGCTGATCGAGCCATCCTCCACGCCGGGGATCAGCTGCACCGCCGCATCGACGATCTCCTTCAGCACCTCGTCGGGGTCGTCATTCCCCTGCAGCGAGCGCGCGAGCTCGCTCAGCTGCACCGCCAGATCGCTGGAATCGATCGGCGAGCCGCCGACGAACGCCGACGCATCGGTCCCATCATCGCGCGGTCTCTCGGCTTGCGGGGGCACGTGCAACCTCCTATCGCCGGACCCGGACGGTCTGGCGCAGACACGGACGCCAGCCTAATCGACGTCCGCCGTTGCCCCCTCCGAGCGCCGCACCGCGGCGGCTCAGGCGATGCCGGCCAGTCTCGACGATGCCCGCGAGGCTGCGGTCGAGGAGGCTGCGGTCGACGGGGCTGCGGTCGACGGGGCTGCGGTCGAGGAGGCTGCGGTCGAGCCGGCGGTGAACAGCGGCATCGTCGGCGTCGTCCCGCCGTACTGCGCCTCGCCGATGGCCAGGTTGCGCTGTGCGATCGTGCGCGCGGTGACCCGCAGCGACGTCTCGCCGCCTGTCCACGCCTGCATCAGCGCTGCCACCACCGGCCGCACGTGCGCGGTGAGCATCCGCCGTGCGTCGGCTGGTCCGCTCACCGCCCCGAACATCACCCACCATGCCCACGCTGCCGCACCTGCGTTGGCCACGAAGTCCGGGATCACCACCACACCGCGCCGCACCAGCGCGTCCTCGGCAGCCGCTGTCACCGGCACGTTGGCCGCCTCTGCCACCAACGACGCACGCACCCGGTCGCAGTTGCTCTCGTCGATGACGTAGGACACCGCCGCCGGCACGAGGATCTCCGCGTCCACGTCGAGCCACCCGTCCGCCGGCCGCTGTTCGTCGTCGCCCCGCAGCACCGAGCGGTCGATCGCCCCACCGGGGCCGCGTGCCGCCAGCAGCACAGGTACGTCGAGTCCGCGCGCGGTGTTGACTACGAGGCCGGCCGCATCGGCGATCGCGACCACGCGCACCCCGGCCTGGTGCAGGTACAGCGCCGTCGACCCGCCCATCGCGCCGAAGCCCTGGATCACCGCCCGCGGCGCCGGCCGCCCCTGTGCCGTGAGCGCACGCACCGACAGACCCAACGGGCCGAGGGCCTCCAGCACCGCCTCGGCGACACCGAAGCCCCCCACCAGGTCGCTCATCATCAACCCGTCGTCGACGTCAGCGAACAGCCGACCCACCCGCTCGGCGTTCCCGTCCGGGTCGTCACTGCGCATCAAGGCCGCCCGCATCGAGGAGCTCCCCAGCCCGGCGCGCGTGAAGGACGCGTCAAGCCGTGCCTGCGGCGTGCCGAGGTCCCCCGCCGTCGCCCAGGTGCCGTCCAGCAACGGCTTGATCGCCTGCAGGAACCGCTCTCGCACCTCGTCGACGTCGTCGGCGTCCGCGGGATAGTCCAGGCCGCCCTTGGCGCCGCCGACCGGCAACCGGTAGAGCGCGGCCTTCAGCGACATCTCCGCCGCGAGGTCCTCCACCTCCGCCATCGTGCAGCCGGCGCGGGTGCGCAGCCCGCCGGTGGCGATCCCACAGACCAGCCGGTCCACCACGACGTACCCGGTGGCCGCGCTGTGCGGGTCCGACCAGGTGAACCGCAGCAGCGGGCGATGGACGAGTGACTCCATTGACGTGACCGATGGCATCGGCGACCTCCTCTCCGTGCTGACAAGCCGCCGTAGGATTGTCAACAATCCGCGTATCTGAAATGGTGCCTCGTTCCCGAGCCGCGCGCCAGAGGTTCCGGGAAGTTGGCCGCCCCTTTCTTCGCGAATCGTCCGAACCAGGTCCACGACTGCGTGCGCCCCCGGTGGGTAACACTGCCCAGATGAGCAGCCACACCGTGCAGGCGCTGCTGGACCGGCACGGGTCGACGTACGCGGCCGATGCCGGCATCAAGCTCGCCGACAAGCCGTCGCCGCTGTGGCAGCTGCTGGTGCTGAGCCTGCTCATGTCGGCGCGGATCGGATCCGGTATCGCGGTCGCCGCGGCGTCGGAGCTCAACAAGGCCGGTTATCGCACGCCCCGCAAGATGGCCGACGCCACCTGGCAGCAGCGCGTCGACGCGCTGGGCCGCGGGCACTACCGCCGCTACGACGAGCGCACCGCCACCATGCTCGGCGAGACCGCGGAGAAGGTGCTCGACGAGTACGGCGGTGACCTGCGCCGGATCCGCGAGCAAGACGTGCACCAACGGCTGCAGCAGTTCAAGGGCATCGGCCCGACCGGTGCCACCATCTTCTGCCGGGAGGTGCAAGGAGTCTGGCCGGAGCTCGCCCCCTACGTCGACGACGTAGCGGCGAAGGGAGCCGAGCGGCTGAAGCTGCCCACGTCGGCGGACAAGCTCGCAGGGATGGTCAGTCGAGACGACTTCCCTCGACTCGTCGCCGGCTGCGTGCGTGCCGCCCGGGACAAGAAGGTCGTGGCGGACGTGCTCGGCGACCCTTGACAGGTATTTTCATTCAGATATGTTCGGGATGAAACGAGCGGCTGGAGTCCACCTCCCGCTCGGCCAGCATCCCGGAAGGATGGCACCATGCCTGAGCTGCTGTTCCCGTTGGACTCCTCGAAGCGATTCACCGACCAGGAGAAGATCGGCCACAACCGCTGGCATCCCGACATCCCCGCCGCCGTCACGGTCAAGCCCGGCGACTCGTTCCGCGTGCACTGTCGCGAGTGGTTCGACGGCGCCATCGTCAACGACGATTCCGCAGACGACATCCGCGACGCACCGCTGAATACCGTGCACACCCTGTCGGGTCCGTTCGCCATCGAGGGTGCGCAGCCCGGCGACTTGCTCGTCGTCGACATCCTCGACGTCGGGCCGATCCCGCAGGAAGACTCGGGGCCGCTGGCGGGGCAGGGCTGGGGCTACACCGGCATCTTCGCCAAGCGCAACGGCGGCTCATTCCTTACCGAGCAGTTTCCCGATGCCTACAAGGCGATCTGGGACTTCTCGGGACAGACCGCCACCTCCCGCCACGTCCCGTCGGTCTCGTTCACCGGCATCATCCACCCAGGGCTGATGGGCACCGCTCCGTCGGCGGATCTGCTGGCCACGTGGAACTCCCGCGAGACCGCGCTGCGAGACACCGACCCGAACCGGGTGCCGCCGTTGTCCCTTCCTCCCGAGCCGCAGGACGCCGTCCTCGGCACGCTGACCGGCGCGGACTTCGACCGCGTGGCCGCCGAGGCAGCGCGCACGGCGCCGCCCCGAGAGAACGGCGGGAACCAGGACATCAAGAACCTGACCAAGGGCACGCGCGTCTTCTACCCGGTGTTCGTGCCCGGGGCCAACTTCTCGATGGGTGACCTGCACTTCTCCCAAGGCGACGGGGAGATCACCTTCTGCGGCGCCATCGAGATGGGCGGCTTCATCGACTTCCATGTCGATCTCATCAAGGGGGGCATGGAGACCTACGGCGTCTCCGAGAACGCCATCTTCCTGCCCGGCAACACCGACCCGCAGTACTCGGAATGGATCGCCTTCTCCGGCATCTCCGTCGAGCTCACCGGCGAGCAGCGCTACCTCGACTCACAACTGTCGTACCAGCGCGCGTGCCTGCACGCGATCGACTACCTGACCAAGTTCGGCTACAGCCCGGAGCAGGCGTACCTGCTGCTCGGCGCCGCGCCCATCGAGGGACGGTTCTCCGGCGTCGTCGACATCCCCAACTCGTGCGCCACGGTCTACATCCCGACTGCGATCTTCGACTTCGACGTCCGGCCGTCCTCGTCGAAGCCGTTCCAGGTCGACCCTGGGATCGGGGCTCCCAAGTCGACCTTCTGAAGGGACTCAACATGGCCACCTACGTCTTTCGCTGCCAGAGCTGCTCGACCTTCGAGGTCTCTCAACCGATGACCTCGCAGACCCGGACACACCCCTGCCCCGGCTGCGGCGCGACGTCCACCCGGGTCTTCACCCCACCTAGCCTGCACAGCCTCCCGGCGGGCCTGCACCGGGCCATGGAGGCCGCCGGCAGAAGCTCGGAGAGTCCGCAGGTGGTTCGCTCGATACCGGCCGGCGCACCACCTCCACGTGCGGCCGCCGTCCGCCGCCCCCACCCGCCGCTGCCGCGGAGCTGAAGCGATGTCATCGGTCGGGCTGCTCTACGTCGGCATCGTGCTCTTCGTCAACGGCGTCATGCTGCTGGGTCACATCAGCGGCCGCGGCGCCGCACCCATCAACTTCTTCGTCGGCGCGCTGCAGATCTTCACACCGACCTACCTGATCGTGCGCGCCGACGGAGACCCCACCCAGATCGCCCTCGCAGCCGGCCTCTACCTGTTCGGCTTCACCTACCTCTGGGTCGGCCTCAACGCAGTCACCGGCTGGCCCGCCGAAGGACTCGGCTGGTTCTCCCTCACCGTCGCAGCCTGCGCCATCGGCTTCGCCCTGCACTCCTGGCTCGTCATCGACGACCAAGCCTTCGCCGTCATCTGGGCACTGTGGGCCATCCTCTGGTTCAGCTTCTTCCTACTGATGGGCCTGCACCAAGACCACCTCACCCCCGCCATCGGCGTCCTCACCGCCGGCGAAGGCATCATCACCGCCGGCGTCCCCGCCTTCCTCCTCCTCGTCGGCTGGTGGGAAGACACCACCGCCGTCACCATCACCCTCGCCGTCCTCGGCGCCCTCCTCCTCACCCTCGCCATCCCCCTCGGCCGCATCCTCGCCGCA
>DASSKO010000031.1:0-12061 GCA_035690425.1 Nocardioidaceae bacterium | reverse complement strand
GCGATAACCGGCGCGGGGATCGTCTTCTCGACGTCCCGGACCTCCCTCGGCTTGCTCATCGTCGCGTGGCTTGCCGTGGCACCGCTGGCGTTTCGCGCCGGGCGCCGCCACGCGGTCATCGCGTGGTTTGCCCTACCCGTGCTGGTCGCGGCGGCCGTCATGGCTCTCACCAGCCCGCTGGTGTTCCCGGACCGGTCGTATCACTTCTTCTTGCTGCCACACTCTGGCGCAGCAGGACGCGGTCTCGGGACAATCGACACCAACGGCGGGGCAAGGCTCGACTTCGCTCGCGCCGCGCTCGCGCTGTGGAAAGAACACCCCCTCACCGGAACAGGATTCGGCGCATTCGGCACTGCCAGCGTTGACCACATGCCGGCGGGTGTCGGATTGAGCGCCTTTCCTCACAACGGCTTCCTCAATGCGCTGTCCTCCGGAGGCATTCTCTACGGCGCCCCGGTCATCCTGGGGTCGCTCTTCATGGCCCTGGTCTTCCTACGCAACTACCGCCGATCGTTGAAGGTCACCGCCCGCGAGCGGGCCGTGACCATGGGGACATCAGTCGCAGGTCTGGCTCTCCTCTCACACGTCGCGGTGGATTTCGACTGGACGTACCCCTCGCTGTGCGCCCTGCTCGGCGCGATCTTCGGCCTGAGCTACGCCCTGCGCGACCGGTCCCCATTGGCGAAGACCATTCAGCCAGCGCGAGCATCGGCCGCCGTCGGGATCGTCGCGCTCGTCCTGCCCCTGGGCTTCGCTGCAGGCACCGCAATGCATGATCGATGGCACCATTCATTTGTCGCGGCGACCCGCAACCCCGATCTCGCCGTCAACCGCATGCTCGACGCGGCCGGCGGACCGTTGTCCGATCCGGTGCTGAGCGCATCCGCGCTCGTCATGACGACTAGATCCGACCACCAAGGCGTACAACGGCTCGTCGTGCGGCCGAGCACCGCTCGGCGAGCGCTCGACGCCACGGCGGAGTTAGCCACGCTGGATCCGACCGTCGCCATGAGTCGAGCCATCACGTTGGTCGCGCTGGGTGATGACCAACAAGGGTTGACCCTCGCCTCCGACCTCGTTCACACCTACGCGTCGCACCGGCCATACCTCATCGCCAAGGAGGCCATGGCGCTGGCCACAGCCGACCGGCACCAAGACGCCCGACACCTCCTGCTCACAGGCATCGCCGGATTCCTGCAGAAGCCTGCCAACGCAGACGCTGCCTGGGGCACGCTGTCCGCCCTGCAGGACCTCGACGGAGCCAGTCCGGATCCGCAGACCGCTTGTGCGTACAGCGACGCGGTGAGGGTGCTCGGAAGTCCGCCTGCCACCGTCGCCGACATGCCGAATGCCGAGTCACTCTGCCGGCAGACACCCAGCACTGGCTGAGCTCAGCCCGGTTGCAGCCTGCCGGCGACGGCGCGCAACGCCAGCCGGTAGGAGTCGAGGCCAAAGCCGGCAATCGTGCCGAGGGCGACCGGCGCGACCACGCTCACCCGCCGGAACTCCTCCCGCGCCGATGGGTTCGACAGGTGCACCTCGACCACCGGCACCTCCGCAGCGGCGACGGCGTCGCGGACGGCGTACGAATAGTGCGTCCAGGCTCCGGGGTTGAGCACCACCGCGGCGGCCTCGTCGGAGGCCGCGTGCAGCCAGCGCAGCAGCTCCCCCTCGTCATCCGTCTGGCGCACCTCGACGACGATCCCGAGCTCCGCACCGGTCGCCCGGCACGTCGCGACGAGATCGTCGTACGTGTCGCTGCCGTAGACCTCGGGCTCGCGCCGACCCAGCCGCCCGAGGTTCGGGCCGTTGAGGACGAACACCGGCTTCACGCGCTGACCTCCCGGTAGGCGGCCTGCAGCATCCCAGGATCGGGGTCCTCCAGGAGGGCAGGACGCGCCAGATCGTCGAGGATGACGAAACGCAACCGGCCCGCGCGCGACTTCTTGTCGACCCGCATCACCTCGTGCAGCCGCGGCCACACACCGGCGTCGTAGGTGAGCGGCAGCCCCAGGCCACCGAGGACGGAGCGGTGCCGCTCGACCAGGTCGGCGCGGCCGGCCAGCCGCGCCAGCGCGGCGACGTAGACCATGCCGACGCTGATCGCCGCGCCATGGCGCCAGCGGTAGCCCTCGACGTTCTCGATCGCGTGGCCCAGGGTGTGGCCATAGTTGAGGATCTCCCGCAGCCCGGCCTCGCGCAGATCCTCGGAGACGACCCGTGCCTTGGCCCGCACCGCCCGTTCGACGAGCTCGGCGACGTGCGCCCGCGGGTCGCCGTCGAGCCGGTCGAGGATCACCGGGTCGGCGATGAAGCCGCACTTGACGACCTCGGCCATGCCGCTGGCGAACTCCGCCGCCGGCAGCGTCTCCAGCGCGTCGAGGTCGCACAGCACACCGGCCGGCGGGTGGAAGGCGCCGACGAGGTTCTTGCCGGCGGCGGTGTTGATGCCGGTCTTGCCGCCGACCGCGGCGTCGACCATGCCGAGCAGCGTGGTCGGCAAGTGCACGACGCGTACGCCGCGCAGCCAGGTCGCCGCTGCGAAACCGGCAAGGTCCGTGGCCGCTCCCCCGCCGACCGCGACGACGGCGTCGGTCCGGCCGATGCCTATGCGGGCGAACTGCGCCCACAGGTCGGCCAGCACGGGCAGGTCCTTGGCCGCCTCGCCGTCGGGGATCTCGAGCAGGTGGACGTCGAGATCCCCCAGCGCCTGCCGGGCTTTTCGTGCCACCGGCACCACCGCCGGCTGGTGCACGACCGCGACGGCGCGTGCGTCGCCCAGCAGTGCGGGCAAGGCATCGGTCAGGGCGTGGCCCACCACCACGTCGTACGCGTCGCCGACCGGAATCCGCACCGTCATCGCAGGGCCGCCTCGACGTCGGCCACGATCTCCTCGGGGCTGCGCCCGTCGGTCGGCACGGTGACGGTGGCGACCTCCTCGTAGACCGGCCGGCGGGCGTCCATGAGCTGCTGGAGCTGCGCGCGCGGGTTGCCGAGCAGCAGCGGGCGGTCGCGGTTCAGGCCGACGCGGGCGGCGGCGTCGGCGACGTGCACGTCGAGGAAGACCACCGTGTGCGACGCGAGCAGCGAGCGGGTGCCGTCGTCCATCACCGCACCCCCGCCGAGCGCGAGGACACCGGCGTGCTCGGTCAGCGCGCGGCGTACGGCGTCCCGCTCGAGTGCCCGGAAGTGCTCCTCGCCGTGCTCGACGAAGATGTCGGCGATCCGCTGGCCGGTGGCGGCCTCGATGTCGGCGTCGGTGTCGCGGAACTCCACGGCGCGGCGGTCGGAGAGCAGCCGGCCGATCGTGGTCTTGCCCGCACCGGGTGGCCCGACCAGCACGACGAGCGGGCGGGTCACCGGATCTGCAGGTTGGCGAGGTAGGAGTCGCGGTTGCGGCGGGTCTCGGGCACGGAGTCGCCGCCGAACTTCTCGAGCGCAGCGTCGGCGAGCACCAGCGCGACCATGGCCTCGGCGACGACGCCGGCGGCGGGGACGGCACACACGTCGCTGCGCTGAGCGATCGCCTTGGCCGGCTCACCGGTGCGCACGTCGACGGTCGACAAGGCCCGCGACAGGGTGGAGATCGGCTTCATGGCGGCCCGCACCCGCAGGATCTCGCCGGTGGTCATGCCGCCCTCGGTGCCACCGGCACGGCCGGTGAGGCGGCGGACGCCACCCGCGGTGGGCTCGATCTCGTCGTGCGCCTGGCTGCCCCGGCGGCGCGCGACGTCGAAGCCGTCGCCGACCTCGACTCCCTTCACCGCCTGGATGCCCATGAGTGCGCCGGCCAGCCGGGAATCGAGCCGGCGGTCCCAGTGCACGTGGCTGCCCAGGCCGGGCGGCAGGCCGTGCACCACCACCTCGACAACGCCGCCGAGGGTGTCGGCGTCGTTGTGGGCGGCATCGATCTCGGCGACCATGGCGGCGCTCGCATCGGGGTCGAGGCAGCGCACCGGGTCGGCGTCAACACGTTCGCGGTCGGCCGGCCCCGGGATGCTGCCGGAGGGCGCGCTCGCCGCGCCGATCGCGACCACGTGGCTGAGCAGCTCGACGTCGAGCGCCTGCTTGAGGAACGCCTGCGCCACGGCGCCGAGAGCGACCCGCGCCGCCGTCTCGCGTGCGCTGGCCCGCTCGAGGATCGGCCGCGCGTCGTCGAAGCCGTACTTCTGCATGCCGGCGAGGTCCGCGTGCCCGGGCCGCGGCCTGGTCAGCGGGGCGTTGCGGCCGAGGCCCTCGAGCTCGGCGGGGTCGACCGGGTCAGCGGCCATCACGCGGTCCCACTTCGGCCACTCGGTGTTGCCGACGCGGATGGCGATGGGCCCGCCTAGCGTGCTGCCGTGCCGCACCCCACCGGTGAACTCGACCTCGTCGCGCTCGAAGGTCATGCGCGCACCGCGGCCGTAGCCCGCGCGGCGGCGCGCCAGCTCGTCGGCGACTTCCTTCGTCGTGACGTGCACGCCGGCGGGCAGCCCCTCGAGGACCGCCACCAGTGCAGGGCCGTGGGACTCCCCGGCCGTCAGCCAGCGCAACACGATCACGATTCTTTCACGGGCTACGCCGCCGCAGGACCCATCCACGCCGTGGCGCCGATCATGCAGCAGGGCCCGCCGCTCTGTGTCGAGCGGCGGGCCCTGCTGCGATCGAGGGGGTGATCAGCTGAGCATGTGCCGGTTGGTGTAGCCGACCTGCAGGTTGAACGGCTTGCCGTCGCCCATCTGCACGACCGCGAAGCCGTCCTGCAGCGAGATCAGTGCGAAGTAGCCGCCGAACGCCGTGGTCTTACCGTCGGCCGGAGCGGCCACGTCGGTGTAGCCGGTCGCCTTCCCGTCGGTCGAGTGGACCAGGAACGTCGCGGACTTCAGGCCGTTCTGGCTCTCCAGGGAGATCCAGTCGGGCTGGGCCGTCGGCGCGGTCGCCGTCGAGCCGGTGGTCACCGTCGTCGGCGCACCGCCGGCGACGACCGTGGTCGGGGCGGGTGCCTGAGCCGCGGGTGCAGCCGGCTTGTCGACCACGAGCGGCTTGAACGGGTCGCGGCCGACGACGTCCTTGAAGACGTCCGGCAGGGTCGGGAACGACTTGCTGTCGAACTTCGGCTGGGCCGGTGCACCCGCGGCCGGGTGGTGGTGCACCGGCGGGAGCGCGGCAGTGGTCTGGTCGCTGCTGCCGCCCTTCATGACGAAGTATCCGGCGATCGCTACGACGGCCACGGCGGCCGCCCCGACCAGGGCGAGCACCTTGCGGCGCTGGTCCTTGTCCGCGGTCGAGTCCTCGACCGGTGCGACGGGCGGGGCCTCCTGCTCGGGGGCAGGTGCGGCGAACAGGGTCTCGCTCATGTCAGCCTCCTGCCTTGCTGGTCGTCGGAGCGGTCGTCGGCGCCGGGTGGACCGCGGTCGTCGGAACGGCGGTCGCGGAGCCCGGTGCCATGAAGACGCGCGCCTGGATCTGCGCGGTCAGCTGGTCGGTGGCCGCCGCGACTGTCGAGGCGCCGGCACCGGAGCCGTTCGAGCCCGGAGCCAAGCTCCAGCCATCAACGATGATCGCCCGCTGCAGCCCTTCGAGGTTGCTGACGAACTGCTCGATGTTGAAGTAGGTGCCGGTTACCGACACCGTCACCGGCACCTGCTCGAGCGCGGGCGCCGCAGGGGCCGCCGGCCGTCCGGCAGTAACAGTGGCAGCGGCAGCCGGCGCGAGTACCGCCGGCGGCGCCGGTGCGAGCGAGGTGAGGTCGACTCCCGCACCGTCGGCTGCGTCGCTCAGCGAGCGGATCAGCGACGGCAGGGCCGGGTTGTCCGGGATCTTCTGCTCGATGACCGCGAGGCGGGCCTGCTGCTTCGGCAGGTCCTTGGCTTGGGCCTTGAGCGCGCTGATCTGGTTGCGGAGCTGGTCGTTGCTGCTCTGGACTCCGGTCGCCTGGGTTCGCAGATCGGCCGCGTGCGACCGCTGCGGCTTGATCATCAGCATCCAGCCGGCAACCAGCACGACGATCACCGCGAGCACGGTGAACACCGTCCACTGGCGCATCTTGTCCACGTCAGCCTCCCGCCGGCTTGGTGTAGCGACCCGAGTGCGCGTCGGGCGTCAGGTCCACGGTCGAGGAGAAGTTGACGACCTTCTGGTCACCGATCTTCGCCGCCGTGGAGTTCGAGAAGTACGGGTTGGCGAACCCGTTCTCGCTTGCGAGCGACTCCAGCCAGGTGGCCACGTCGTCATGGGTGAGCGCGACGCCGGTGAAGGTCACCGTGCCGATCTTGTTCGGCGTGAGGGCTGCCGAGCGGGCGGTCGCCGCGGTGCTGGCACCGCTGGTCTGCGCCGCGATGTTCGTCAGCCAGACGTTGTCCGGGATCTTCAGGCTGAGGTCGTTGAGGTAGTGCGACCACTGAATCTCACCGGACATCGCCGTCGTCAGCATCGTTTCGTGCGCCGCGACGTCGGCGTAGACCTGCTTGACGTTGCTGTACGACGCGACCTGCTGCTGCAGGTCGGTGTGCGTGGCGTTGGCGGAGTCGAGCTCGGTCTGTGCGGAGCTGACGCCGCCGTGGGCAAGCACCCAGCCGCCGGCGACCGCGACGACGGCCACGACCACGGCGCTGCCCATGGCCAGCTGCATCCTGCGGAAGCGCCGCTGCTCGGCGATCTCGGGGGGCAGCAGGTTGACCCGCGGCATCGCCGCGGTGTCCAGCACCTGCAGGGTGTCGGTGCTCATCAGGCCACCCCCACCAGGGCCAGGCCGACCGGGACCGTCATCAGCGACTGCACCTCGTCGAAGTCCTGTCCCGACCCGGCGGTGAGCCGTCCGGCGACCGCGGGCGAGACCGGCAGCCGCGTCGCCGAGGCGAGCCGCTGCTCGAGGCCGTTCAGCCGGCTGCCCCCGCCGGAGATCACACACCTGCGGATCGGCACCGCCGCGGGCTGGGCCAGGTAGTAGTCGATCGAGCCGCGGACCTCCTCCACGAAGGAGCTAGCCGCGGTCTCGAGGGTTCGCGTCGCCGGGTGACTCTCCGACTCCTGCGACGGCACCAGCTGCAGGCCGAGCTCGCGCTTGATGCGTTCGGCGTCCTGCACCGGCACGCCCATCCGCTCGGCGACGGCCTGGGTGAGGTCGTCACCGCCCATGAGCAGGATGCGGACGAAGCGCGGCACGCCGCGCTGGTGGATGAGGATGTTGGTCACGCGGGCGCCGATGTCGACGATCGCCTCGGCGTCGGCGTCGTGCGGGCCGAAACCGTCGACCTCGGCCGCCGCGCGCAGCACGGCGAACGGCGTCAGGTCGACCTGCGTGACGGTCAGACCGGCACGGGTCGCGGCGTCGAGCAGGCCGCTGACCATGTCGCGGGCGGCCGCGACGAGCAGCACCCGGAGCATCCGCCCGCCCGCGTCGTTGGTGAACTCCTCCACCGGATGGAAGTCGAGGATCGCCTGGTCGACCGGGATCGGGATGAACTCCTGCACCTGGAAGGCCAGCGACTTGCGCAGCTCCTCGGCCGGCAACCAGGGAAGGTCCACCTGCCGGACGATGACGCGCTGGTTGGCGACGCCGACGACGACCTTCTTGGAGCCGAACTTCGCCGAGTCCCACAGCTGACGGATCGCTCCCGCCACGGTCTCCGGGTCTGCTACCTCACCATCGCGTACGGCGCCGGGTGGCAGCGCGACCTGGCCGAACCGGCGCAGAGAGGCACCCCCCTTGCCGAAGGACAGCTCGGCAGCGCGGACCCCGGAGGTCCCGATGTCGAGACCGATGGCGGTACGTGATGCCACGGTTGTCTCCTGCCTCCCGGTGTCGAAGCCCGCCGGAACGTTCCGGGCGCTTCCCCTCGGATGTCAGGTGTTGGCATCGGATGCGCGAGCAGCCGCCTTGAGCCGACGGGGCGATGAGGCTGCTCCGATCAGGCGTACGGCGCGGGTGACGCGCCTCACCGGAACGGCGTACGGCGCTCGCATAGTCTCGTCCGGTGCGGCAGTCGCCCTCCTGGATCCCGGCCGCCGCGGCGGCGGCGTCCGTCGGCATCGGACTAGTCGACATCATCAGCGCGGTCACCCCGGAGTTCGGCGAACGGCTGCGCACGCTGCGCAGCTACGTGCCCGACGTGCTGCCGCACGCCGCCTCCTCCGCGACCGTCGTGGTCGGGGTGCTGCTGATCCTCGTCGGCCACGGCCTGGTCCGGCGGAAGCGGCGCGCCTGGACCGCCATGCTCGTGCTGCTGGCCGCCAGCATCGCGCTGAACCTCGCCAAGGGTCTCGACTACGAGGAGGCGGTCGTCGCGGCGGCCGTGCTCGCCGCGGCGCTGCCGCTGCGGGGCTTCTTCTACGCCGCGGGCGACCCGCGCACCCGATGGCGATCGCTCGGCGCGTTCGTCGCGTTGATCGTGACGAGCTTCGCGATCGGGTTCGGGTTGATCGCGGCGCACCACGACCGGATCGTCGGCTCACCGTCGCTCTGGGACTACCTGCGCCACATCGCCCTCGGCCTGGTCGACATCAACGGCCCGATCCGGTTCTCGCGGCCCGGGGCGGCCGACCAGGTGTCCGACATCCTGCTCGGGCTGGGAGTGCTCGTCGGCGCGACGACGATCTACCTGCTGATGCGCCCCGCCGAGCCACCCGGCCGGCTGGACCCGGAGTCCGAGGGACGCGTGCGTGAGCTGCTCGAGCGGCACGGCGGCCGCGACTCGCTGGGCTACTTCGCGCTGCGCCGGGACAAGTCGGTGATCTTCTCCCCGAGCGGCAAGGCGGCGATCTCCTACCGCGTGCACACCGGGGTGATGCTCGCCTCCGGCGACCCGATCGGCGACCCCGAGGCCTGGCCCGGCGCGATGCAGGAGTTCCTCACCGAGGCCGACCGGCACGCGTGGCTGCCAGCCGTCATGGGGTGCAGCGAGCTCGGTGGTCAGGTCTGGGTGCGCGAGGCCGGCCTCAAGGCGCTGGAGCTCGGCGACGAGGCCATCGTCGAGCCCGAGTCGTTCACCCTCGAAGGCCGGTCGATGCGCAACGTCCGCCAGATGGTGGCCCGGGTGGAGCGCGCCGGCTACACGGCGCAGGTGCGCCGGGTCCGCGACATCCCCGCGCCCGAGATCCAGGAGATCCGCCACGTCGCCGCCGCCTGGCGCGGTGCCGAGGTCGAGCGGGGTTTCTCGATGGCGCTCGGCCGCTTCGGCGAGGCCGGCGACGCCGAGTGCGTGGCCGTCACGGCGCACAAGGACGGCCAGCTGCGGGCGCTGCTGCACTTCGTCCCGTGGGGCTGTGACGGGCTCTCGCTCGAGCTGATGCGTCGGGACCGGTCGGCCGACCCCGGGCTCAACGAGTTCATGATCGCCCACGCGCTCCAGGCGGCCGGCGACTTCGGCGTACGCCGGGTCTCGCTGAACTTCGCGGTGTTCCGCTCGGCGTTGGAGCGCGGGGAGCGGCTCGGCGCCGGGCCGGTGCTGAGGTTCTGGCGACGGCTGCTGCTGATCGCCTCCCGGTGGTTCCAGATCGAGTCGCTCTACCGCTTCAACGCGAAGTTCCGGCCGATCTGGGAGCCGCGGTTCGTGTGCTACCCGAGCGCGCGCAGCATCGCGCGCGTCGCGCTCGCCGCGCTGGAGGCCGAGGCCTTCCTGGTCTGGCCGCGACCGTGGGAGCGGCTCAGGCGGGCCTGACCGGCGGGGGCGCAGCAGCCGACGCGATCGCCGGTGCGCCGCGCTGCCAGAGCGTCACCTCGGCCTGGCCGAACAGGCGGCGCTCGACCACGTGGTAGCGCCGGTCCAGCAACGTCAACACCTCGCCATCGAGGTGGCCGGGCCGGGCGTGCTTCCACTGCAGCACCCAGACGCGGCCGTGCTCGGCGACCTCGTCGACCGCCTGCCCGGGGTGCACCATGCGACCGCCGAAGGTGCCGGTGAGCGGGCCGGTCTGGCCGCGCGCGAAGAGCACGTCCTGCGGCCGTGGCGCGCCGGGGTCGACCGACGGCAGGTAGTAGCGCGCCGACATGCGCACCGTGCCGGACAGGTACGCGATGCCGTCCCCCGCGTGGCTGCCGTCGAGCACCAGGTCGACGGCAGCCGGCATGTCCTCGTAGAAGTAGGGCCGGTGCTGCTCCGCCGCGACCGCCGTACCGCCGACGACCAGTGAGGCGAGGACCGCCCCCGCCGCCGCCAGCCGGGCGAGCATGCGCCACCGGTCGAACGCGGCCCTGGACAGCTCGACCGCACCGATCGCCGCGAGCAGGGAGATCGCGGGCACGCTGCCGAGGACGTAGCGCGCGACGAAGACGGGGTGCAGGAGAGAGACCGTGACGAGCACGAGGGTCGGCAGCATCGCCCAGCCGAGCAACCACCGGCTCGTCAGCCGGTCCTCAGCCAGGGCAACCGCTGCGACGGCGAGCACGCCGGCGAGCACCGCGAGCCCCACGCCTCCACTGATGGCAGAGAAGGCGGACAGGTAGGTCCAGGGCGCCGCCCGGTGCAACCAGCCGATCTCGTTCTGCTCGTGCAGAGCCGCCCACGCCATGGGCGCGGCGAGCAACGGCACGGCGACGAGGGCAGCTCTCCAGCGGCGCGTCGCCCTCTCGGCCAGCAGCCGCATGGCCTGCGCGCCGACGACCAGACCGGCGAACAGGTGCAGGTAGACGGCGCCGGTTGCCGCCGCTACCCAGGCCGTACGCCGCCGCCGGGACGCGACCGCCGGCCGAAACGCCAGCAGGTGCGCCGCGCCGACGCACGCAGCGGCCACCATCGTGTAGGGCCGCGCGTCCCGGGCGTAGAAGACGAAGAACGGGTTGAGCGCGAGCAAGACCCCGCCGAGCAGCCCTACCAGCGGACCGCGTAGCCGCAGGCCCAACCAGGCGGTGAGCGCGACGGTCAGCACGCCCGCCAGGACCGACGGCGTGCGGACCCACCACGAGGCGGTGCCGGCCTCCGTCCAGACGTGCATGAACAGGTAGTAGGGCCCGAGCACCGCGTCGGTGTGGCCGAGCAGGGCGAAGATGTGCGGCACGCTGCGGCGCGCGACGGTCACGGTGGCGATCTCGTCGTACCACAACGGCTGATGGCCGAGGCCGACGGTCGCGACGACCGCGAGCAGCAGGGACGGCGCGCCGACCGCCCACCGCGCAGCCACCCGCGGCGCCGGCCGCCATCGAACGCGCATGGACGGGTGACGACCCGGCACGGGTGAGAGTTCCCGCGCGCCGGGCGATCCGCGTGCGTCGCCTGCTTTCGGCGGCCGCGAGACGCCGCCGTCCACCTACAGTCGAGACGTGGGCTGGGACGTTCGCGTGGCGACGCCGTGGGCAGTGGCCCTGCTCGCCCTGGTCGCGGTCGCGGCCTGGTGGCTCAGCCGTCGGCTCGCCCACCGGACCTCCCGGGTGCTGACCGCGGTGGTCGCGATCGTGGTCGCCGGCGCCAGCATCGCCGACAGCGTCAACACCCACTTCGACTACCTGCCGCTGGCGAGCAACGTGGTCGGGATCTCGAGCTGGCCGACCGTGCCGCTGTCGATCGCGTCGCCGGCCGTGCTGCACGAGGCGCTCGCCCACCACCACTACCGGGTGGACCTCGGGGCACGGCAGGTGCCGCCGTCGTTCGTCCACCACGACTACGAGCACGGTGCCGTCACCACGCTGCCGATCCCGGGCCGGATCTCCCGCTACGGCGACTACAACGCGCTGGTGTGGCTGCCACCGCAGTACTTCGCCGAACCGACGCACCGCTTCCCGGTGCTCTACCTCCTGCACGGCAGCCCAGGCGTGCCGCAGGACTGGCTGCGCGGCGGCCAGGCCGCCACGACCGGGCTCGCGGCGGCCCAGCACGGCAACCCGCTGATCATCGTGATGCCGAGGGTGAGCCACGGCTGGCTCGACGACTCCGAGTGCGTCGACGGGGTGGAGGGCAAGGCCCAGGCCTACCTCGTCGACGACATCGTGCCGACGGTCGACCGGACCCTGCGGACCTACGCCGACCGCACGCACCGGGCGGTCGGCGGGATGAGCGCCGGTGGGTTCTGCGCGCTGAACGTCGGACTGCGGCACCGCACGCTGTTCCGCGCGATCGTCGACATGAGCGGCGACACCCACCCGACGCAC